>CAMZLQ010000107.1 GCA_947311585.1 uncultured Alcanivoracaceae bacterium
CACCCCCACCACCACCAGCCAAACCATAAGCTTAAAGTTTATTTTTACTAATAGCACATTAAGCTAAACAAGAAGCGTAAAGATTTGTATACCAAAAAGCACATCAAGCTAAACAAGAAGCGCAAAGATTGGCAGAACAAAAAGCGCAACAAGCCAAACAAGAAGCGCAAAGATTAGCAGCAGCTAAATTAGCGAAAGAAAAGAGTGTGACAAAAATAGCTAAACCTATTATTAAGAAACAACTTTCTGCCACTGAAAAAACTCCTGTTGGAGCGCAAAGAGCTGGCAATGCTGCTGGTACTATACCTGCTTGGACAGGTGGTATTACTAAACCTCCTGCAGGGTACAAAAAGGGAGACCACCATCAAGACCCATTTGCCAATGATAAAGTATTATTTGCTATAAATGCTTCAAATTATAAACAATATGCTAATCAATTATCTGTTGGTCAGAAAGCGATGTTTGAAAAGTATCCCGATACTTACAAAATGAATGTTTATAAAACAAGAAGAAGCGCATCTTTTCCAAAAAGAATTTACCAAAAAACCATGGAAAATGGTAAGACAGGAAAATTATCAGCAGATGGAGAGGGGGCTGAAAATGTGGCAGAAGGTTTTCCATTTCCAGATTTCACCAATGCTTATGAGCTCATTCTTAATCATAAATTAAAATACAAGGGGGTTGGAGGTATAAGGTATAATAACCAAGTTGCACCAACAGCTTCAGGGCGATTTACCGTCGTAAAATTAAAAGAAGAGTTGCTCGGCAAGTATTATAAACCAGGTAATACTATTGAAGATATCAATAATATCCTTTTGTATTTTTATCAAGAGGTTGAGTCACCTGCACGTCTAGCAGGTAGAATTTTATTAGTCCATGAAACCATGAATCAACAAGTAACACCTCGACAAGCATGGATTTATAACCCAGGTCAACGTCGTGTACGCCGTGCACCAAATGTAGCTTATGACAACCCAGGTACAGCATCCGATGGTTTAAGAACCAATGACATGACAGATATGTTTAATGGTGCTATGGACAGATTTAACTGGGAGTTTGTTGGAACGAAGGAAATGTATGTGCCTTATAACTCCTATAAGGTGCATAGTGGAGATTTAGATTATGCTGATATTGTTAGACCTGGTCATTTAAATCAAGATTTAATGCGTTATGAATTGCATCGGGTTCATGTTGTTGAAGCAACTTTGAAGGAAGGTGTTCGACATATTAATTCCAGAAGAACCTTCTATTTGGATGAAGACAGTTATCAAATTCTATTAACAGACCATTACGATAAGCGTGGTAATATCTGGCGTGTTTCCGAAGCCCATAGTATTAATTATTATGACGTTCCCACATTTTGGTCAACTGTGGAAGCACATTATGACTTGAGGTCTGGGCGTTATGTCGCAGTTGGATTGGATAATAAAGATCCAGTTAACACCTTTGACGTACCGCTGAGCGAAGCCAATTATACACCCCAGGCTTTAAGAAAACGTGGTCGAAGGTAATAGTTAAATAGTGATAGCGATAAGGTTGAATATATATTCAACCTTTCTCTATTGTGAAAGAGTAGTTAAGAGAGAAATATATGAAAAATATTTACTGTGCAATTTTGCTTATTGCATCAAATATGGTCAGTGCTATTGAGGCAGAAAAAATGGATGGGTTTCTAAATTCCCTCTATTTAGGAATAACAACCAATAAATCTACGGTTATTGCTGTTGGAGAAAGAGGGCATATTGCTTTAAGTAAAGATTATGGCAGTACATGGCAACAAGCAAAAAATGTTCCCACACGGACAACATTAACGGCGGTGACTATGGTGGGAAAAAATGCTTGGGCTGTTGGTCATGACACAACGATTATATACAGCAGTGATGAAGGAGAGAACTGGGTTGTGCAATTTGAAGATAAAGACCGACAAATGCCTTTATTGGATGTTATGTTTATAAATGAAAGTGAAGGGTTCGCTATTGGAGCCTATGGTACTTACCTCACTACCTATGATGGTGGAAAAAACTGGAATGATTCATTAATAGTTGAAGAGCAAGACTTTCATTTAAATAAAATAATCAAAGTTGATGAATATCGCTATTTTGTTGTTGCAGAAGCAGGCAATGCTTTTAGAAGTTTTGATGCAGGAAAAAGCTGGGAATTAATAGAACTTCCTTATCCAGGTTCAATGTTTGGAGTGGTGAGTTATAATAATCAGATTATTACTTACGGTTTACGAGGGCATGTTTTGGTATCAGATGATTTTGGTGATACGTTTGTGCAACTTGAATCGCCAGTTCTCAATAGTTTGTTTGGCTCAACTATTTCATCCAATATTAGCTTGTTATTAGTCGGAGCAAATGCCACTGTTCTAAAATACCACAATAAGAGTTTGAAGAAAGTTAATATAGAAAGCAGTGAAGGGGATTTTACAGGAGTATTATCAATTAAAAATAATAAGCTTATATTTATTAGTGAATCAGGAATAAGCACTAAAATCATGGGGAATAATTAATGAGTGAGACTAATTCAAAAACTGTATTATTTCTTCAAAACCTTATATTTAATAATAAGAAAATCATACTCTTAATCTTGACATTAATAACGGTTGCTATGCTTTATTTCGCTAGTCAATTAAAGGTTGATGCAGGATTTAAAAAACAACTGCCTCTGCAACACGAATACATGAAAACTTTTATGGATTATGAAAGGGAATTTGGGGGAGCTAATCGTTTACTTATTGCGGTAATGACTAAAGAAGGGGATATGTTTAACCCCAGTTTTTTTGAGACTTTAGAAGCTGTAACCGATGATGTGTTTTCAATTAAAGGAGTAAGTCCCGCTAGCGTTACCTCGATTTTCACCCCTAATGTTCGATTTGTAGAGGTGGTTGAGGATGGTTTTGCAGGAGGCAATGTTATACCCTCTGACTTTGAGCCTTCTCCTGAAATGTTTGAAACAGTAAAAGGTAATATTGTAAAAGCTGGAGTGGTTGGGCGATTAGTTGCTGAAAATTTCAATGGAGCAATGGTTTGGGCAGAGTTGTTAGAGGAAGATCCTGTTTCACATGAAAAAATTAATTATCAAGACGTTGCTGCGCAATTAGAGGCAATTAGAACAAAGCACGAAAAAGGAAATGAGCAAGTTTTGCACGTAATTGGTTTCGCAAAAATAGTGGGTGATATTTCAGAAGGAGCCAAATCTGTATTGGTGTTTTTTGCATTGGCTTTGTTAATTACCGCAGTGTTATTGTATTGGTATTCTGGTAATATCAAATTAACAATATTTCCTTTAGTTTGTTCCGTAGTGGCTGTCATTTGGCAACTTGGCACATTAAAACTATTGGGGTTTGGTATTGACCCAATGAATATTCTTACACCATTCTTGATTTTTGCTATTGGTGTATCCCACGGGGTGCAGATGATATCAACCTGGACCGATGAAATTATTTCACATGCTAAAGGTCAATGGGATGGTGAGAAAGCGGCAAAATACACATTTGCAGTTCTTCTAGCCCCTGGAATTATTGCCTTACTGAGCGATACCATAGGCTTTGCAACAATATATTTTATTGATATTCGAATTATCCAAGAGTTGGCGATTACTGCCACTATTGGAGTGGCATTAATTATCATTACCAATTTGGTGTTAATGCCAATTTTACTCTCCACCATAAACACTAAAAACTTTGGCAATTTTTGTGACAGTTGTCTGTATAAGAAAAACCAAGATTCAAAATTTTGGCGTGCCATTGCTGGCTTTGCAAAAACACCACTTGCCACACTATCGGTACTTGGCTTGATAGGGCTGTTTGCTTTTGGATACATTAAATCTCAAGAAATGCAGATTGGTGATTCTCAAACAGGGGTTCCGGAATTGCGTCCAGATGCAAAATACAATGTGGATGCGAAGACCATTAGTTCCCAGTTTTCTTTAGGCGTAGATATGATAAGTGTGATAGCCGAATCCAGTCCAAATGCATGCACAGAGAGTTATGTTGCAATGGAAAAGATTGATCGTTTTGCTTGGCACATGCAAAATATTCTTGGAGTACAAAAGGTAATTACCCTTTCACAATACGCTAAAATAATTACAGCAGGTTGGAATGAAGGGAATCCGAAATGGAGAGCCTTATCGCGCAATAAATTTATTATGCGTCAAAGTTTATCAAGTATTGAAACAGATACAGGTTTATTGAATAAGGATTGTAGCACGATGCCTATAATGATTTTTACAGAGGATCATAAAGCTTCTACAATCAATACGGTAGTGGCAGCGGTTATAGAATTTAGAGATATGTATCCAGCTAAAACTGATGAAAAAATGACAAAATTGGTTCAATCAATTTATGCATTTAATGCAAAGGATAAAAGTTCAATTAAAAATTTAATTGATGCAGCGAGCTATTTAGGAGAAGAACCCGCAGCAAAATTTTCGGGCATTGCTGAGGCCGTTTATAACTTGGATGCCAATAACGCAAAAGATGTTGAATATCTTGCTGATGAAGTTTCGACTTATACATTAAATAATCCTAAAAAGCTAACAAATCTCGATGAACTTGCCGAAGGAGAAGTCAGGTTTAGATTGGCAACAGGTAATGTTGGTGTAATGGCTGCAACTAACGACGTGGTAAAAAAAGCACAAAATCCAATGCTCATTATGGTTTATGCAGCAATTATAATACTGTGCTTATTAACCTTTAAAACTTTAGCAGGAACTCTTGCAATCGTTATACCTTTAGCATTGGTTTCATTCTTAGCTTATGCGCTTATGGCATTTATGGGAATTGGCTTAAAAGTTAATACTTTACCTGTGGTGGCATTGGGCGTGGGTATTGGTGTTGATTATGGCATTTATATTTTCAGTAAAATGCAGGAATTTCTTAAAAAAGGTTACAGCCTTTACGATGCCTACTACACGACGTTGCGTTTAACAGGAAAGGCGGTCTTTTTTACGGCTATAACTTTGGCAGTCGGAGTTGGAACGTGGATGTTTAGTGATTTACAGTTCCAAGCAGATATGGGAGTCTTGCTGGCATTTATGTTTGTTTTGAATATGTTGGGAGCCTTAATAATTTTACCAGCCTTGGCTTATTGGTTAATGCCGAAATACAGAAATCCTACCTAATTTAGATAGGCTTAAATACTCTCTAGCAATAACTTGTTGTTAGAGAGTATAATAAGTCAACTCGTAAAAAATAAATAATATGTCTGACTACGTCATTGTGCGAATTAATGAACAATTAGTTCCAGAATTTCAAATCAATTACAATACTAAAACAGCCAGTGCCCATAGTTCTGTTGTCTCTTCGTGGTCGCAAATTACACTTCAAACTCATCAAGAACTTGTTTTAGTTCTACCAGCATTATTGGTCTTATCAAAAGAGGTTAAGATTCCAAGTAAAAATGATGAGGTAATCAAACAGTCTTTACCTTATGCAATTGAAGAAAATCTTTCTACTGAAATTGAAGAAAATCATTTTGCGTATTGCAAATCAGGTGAAAATTTATTTGATGTTTGTGTTGTAGCTAAAAAGGTTATGCAGGAAATTAATCTTCATCTTGAAAAAAATCAACTTGAGTGCAAAAAACTTTACTCGGAAATATTTAGTGTTCCCGCATCACCAGAAACCCTCTCAATTTTAAGTATTGATGATTATTTTATAATAAATAACAACAATCAAGGCACAAGGCTCTCTCAACAACTTGTTAATGACTATGTATCATTAACTGATGCAAAAAAAGTTCATGTTTATGCAAGTAAACCTGTTAATTTAAGTAGTGAAACAATCGAATATAAACAAGTCGATATTCACTTGTTCCAGGCAAAATTGTTACTGAACAACCGAGCGGTAAATTTGTTTCAAGGTTTATACGATAAAGATACAGATAAAGAAAATCAAATAAAGCCGTGGAAAAAATCTTTAACATTAGTAGCAGTGCTTGTAATGAGTTGGTTGGTTATTAATTTATTTCAGCTTTGGAATATTACTCAAAGGATTGAAGAAATAAAATATAAGCAACATGAATTACTTATAAAACTTATTCCCAACGCAAGTTCAAGCGAATTGAACAATCCTTATTCGGCAATTCAATCACGCCTTAAATATGCTCAGACAAATAAAAGCAATAACAGAAATGGTTTTATAGAATCTTTACTTTATGTTGGTCAAACACTTAGCCAGCACCCAAACATAAAAATTGTATCCATCCGACAGCGTGATAATAAAATAGAAATTAAAATTAATGCACCCAATGTGAGTAAACTAAACCAGTTTCAAGAAAGTTTAGAAAAAATTGCATTAACACGTCACGTCAAAACAGGCACAAGAGAGACCGCTAAAGGTTCAGTGAGTTCTGTTATTACCATGGAGAAACTCTGATGAAATGGATGAAACAATTAAGTAAAAGTGAGCAAAAGTTATTAATGTATGGTGGGATAATTCTGTCAATTGCTTTGTTTTGGGCTTTAGTCTATAAACCATTAACCTCATCTTTAGAACAAAAGCAAAGGAGGTTTGTGACTCTAACGACTCAATATGAGGATATGCAGAACTCAAAGAATTCATTAGTTGAACAACAAAAAATAGAAGCTAAATTTCACCGAGATTTAAACAAACCTTTTATATCTTGGGTTGACGAGCAACTTGAAAAACAGTCATTATCAGGTTTCGTCACTCGTTCAGAACCTAAAGATAATCAAATAGTTATACTAACATTTGAAAGTATAACCTTCGATACTTTAGCGGCTTGGCTGCAAAGTTTGGAAAAAAATTACGCAATCAATATATCCGAAGCAGACATAAACTTAACTGATCGCAGTAATGGTTTGTGCAATGCGAGAATTACCTTAGAAGAAAACAAATGAAATTAATAAAACTCCTACTTTTTATAATCGTACTACTTGGTTTAGCTGCCTTTTTTACGCCTTTAGATTTGTATTACGATAAAATCAAAAGAAACATTCGACCCATTCAATTGGAAGGCATTGGTGGGTCTATAATTAAAGGCAGTGCAGAGCAAGTAAAATATCTGGGAATGGATTTAGGGCAAGCCAACTGGTTGATGTATCCAAGTTCATACAATGCAGCAACTTTAGAAGTGAAGTTGAAAAATAAGGATTACGACATTAAGGCAAAATACATTAAAAAACCCAAGTCTGATGTTGTTAAAGACCTAAAAGGAACACTTGATTGGCAATTTATAGCCAATAAAATCAATTTTTCTCGCGGTAAAATATCAGGCTATGTCGAATTAGATTTTGATCTTTTAGAAATAAAAAAAAGGGTACCACATATAATTTCTGGTCGAGCAACAATAAAAGACTTGCGCATAATTAAACCTGTGCAAAAAGAACTGGGTGAGATAGAAGTTGTTTTTACTTCAGATAACCCTCAGATAATTGTTGGACAAGTTAATAGCACATCAAATGTACTTAATGTGTCTGGTGCAATATACATTCATAAAAATCACCGTTGGGAAATTAAATTAACACTTATACCTTCACCAGGTGAATACGAGGTGGAATATGCATTGCAAGGGATAGGTGACAGAAGAAGAGCTGGTGGAAGAACTTTAAACTTGGCAGGCTTTTATTAAGCTTATCTAGTTATTATCGCACACTCAGGGTGTGTTATGAAAACTGAGTGTGCGGTAATACCTTGCAAGGTTAATAATTAAAATAGAAACTTATTCCAAAATCACCATCTCCAAATACCCAGCCATCTTGATAGGGATAGTTTGAGTAATAGTCAAAATAGTAACTTTGAGGGTGTTCCACGGCACACCAGTTATTATCATGCCAATGTCCATAACCGTAATAATCATCGGTAAAATAGTGCCCTAAGCCACGTAATGGACGATAGGTGTATTGACTTTGGTAATAGGGTTGATAATTATTGTAGCTGTTATAGCTATTATAATTATTGTATCTTCTGTAATTGTTATTGTAATTTTGGTGCCTCTTGTAGTGGCGATAATTCTTGTTACGATAACGGTTGCGGTAATTGTAATTATTACGATACGGTTGACTGTAACCGTAAGTGCTAAGTGGAGCATTGCTATTGCCATAATGGTTATTATTATAATTGCGTCGATGATTTCTGTGCTCTTGACGCTTAACATGTCGATTGTTATAGCGGTGTTTCGATTGATGCGTAGAATGATGTGATTCACGCCTTTCATGTTGGTCGTTGGCAAAACCTGCAGAGCTGAAAGCAATGGCTGTGATTAGTGCATAAATTAAATGTTTCTTGTTCATGGATGTTCTCCTGTAAATGTTACGCTTTTTAGTCTACGGACAAAGGCTGAACTTTTCCTGAATGCTTTAATGGCGTTAATTTTGTGTTCATTTAAGGGTATTTTAAAATTTTGTGAGGTTGAAGATTATTATCTGCAGTAAAATGCGTTCTTTTGAATTGTAAAACGTGATGAAATTTTTCAAACCCTTACTTTTTATTGGATTGCTATTGCCGATTGCGAATCTATTTTACCGTGGTGCTCAAGATGATTTAACCGCAGATCCTGTAGAATACATTTTGCACTACACAGGCTTGTGGTCTTTGCGAATGTTGTTACTTACTCTCATGATGACTCTATTAAAGCAACTGACTAAAAATGCGTGGTTTATAAAGGTTCGAGGGATGATAGGATTGTATGTGTTTTTCTATGTCAGTTTACATTTATTGGTTTATGTGTGGTTGGATTTGCGTTTTGATTTTGCCCATTTGTGGGAAGATATTGTTAAACGTCCCTATATTACTGTTGGGTTTCTTGCTTGGTTGTTGCTTATACCGATGGCAATTACTTCTAATAAGAAAATGATTCGTAAACTTGGTCGAAAGTGGAAAACTTTACATAAAAGCATCTATGTTATAACAATTCTCGCATGTTTGCATTTTTTGTGGCTAGTTAAAAATGACCTTTTAGAACCATTGATTTATGCTGGTGTCGCTTTTATGTTATTATTCTACCGTTTAATCAAGTATTCAAGGACATGACGCGTTTAACCAGAGGGCAACGCCGCGCTCAAGCAAAATTGTTACTGAAAATGGGTAAGGCCATTTCAGAGTCGGGTGCGCCAGCCCATCGTTTAGAAAGTTCCATGGAAGTCTTATTGGATAAGTTTGAGATGGAAGGGGCTTTTTTCTCCTTGCCGACTGTTTTGTTGACGACCTTAGGTGATGAAGAGGTACAACGCACCTATATGATTAAAACCTCACCAAAAGAAATTGATTTGGCCAAAATTACCGACTTAAGTGGCGTTATCAATCGCATTCATGACGATGAAATTGAAATTGAGGATGCTTATGATGAAATTAAGCAAATTCGTGATGCTAAACCGATTTATAGCCCTGGATTAACTATTTTTGCTATTGGATTAGCCTCGGCAAGTCTTGCGGGTTTGTTTAAAGGCAGTTGGATTGATGTTGGTGTTTCTTTGATGATGGGGTGGTTAACGGCTTTAATTATTCACTTCAGTTCAAAACATTCGCAATTATCTTTGTTGTTTACACCTATTGCTGCCACCGCAGTGGGGTTTGCTGCCATGACCATTAGTTATTACAGTAAAAGTATCGATCATTTTATTGTGTCTTTGTCTGGGTTGATAATTTTAGTACCAGGCCTTGGAATTACCACTGCTATTCGAGAATTATCAACAGGGCATTTGGTTTCAGGCAGTGCACGTATGGCTGGTGCTGTAACCACTTTTTTATTGCTGTCATTTGGGTTGGCACTTGGCTTTATGGTAGCAATTGGCTTGTATGGAACGGTAGAAATCCATAAATTGACGGCAGTTCCAGATTGGTTTGTTTATTTGTCTATTTTGACTATTAGTTCTTCTTTCACCGTTTTATTTAATGCTAAAATTTCTGATTTTAAGTGGATACTCATAACAGCAACTATTGCTATTATGGGATCAAAATTGGCAGGCGTTTGGTTGGTTTCGCCATTCTCTTCTTTTGCTGCGGTTTTAGCCGTATCGATAGCAGGGAATATTTTTGCGTGGATAACCTCAAAGCCTGCTTCAATTATGCATATTCCTGGTGTGATGTTGTTGGTTCCTGGTAGTATCGGATTTAAATCTTTGGAAGCGATGTTGGATAACCAAACTTTAGATGGTGTGCAAACGGCTTTTTCGGCCTTATTGGTTGCAGTAGCCTTAGCAGTGGGGCTAATTGCTGGAAATTTATTTGTTCCACCTCGAAAAGCCTTGTGAAGGGTGAATTGCTTCACATTTTTAATCAGATGTGCATTCTTAATTATGATTATTGCCAATCATGCATTAATATAATTGTTTTCTAAATAATTATAGAGACCTTTGCATAACTCTGGGATGATGGAAAAAAGAATGAAAAAAGCTCCAATCAAGGAAAAAAATGAGTCAAATAGCCCGCTATTTGCGAATTTTTTAACGCAGAGTGGTGTTTTTTACAACTTTTTAACACGTGCCACGAGTTAAGCTAAGGTCTCTTATAAAGGGGAAACATGAAAAAATTAATCTTATCATTCGTTATAATAAGTTCATTCGCTCAAGCAGTGAGTTTGCAAAATAAAGACAGTAAAAGTTACAATATCAAAGTCAAAGGCAGTTCTTCAACCATGTCAGCTTCCATTAATAGTGGCACAATAAAAGGAAGTATTTGCAGTTCGCCTTGTACTATTGTTGTCGATGGTGTCGGTGAAATAGATGCCAGTGGTTCTGACAGGATTGTCATCAAAAATGGCAAGCTTTCAAAGTAGTTTTACCCTAATCCCGATATAGAAACGCGAATTATAGTGCAAACTATTGGTGCGTATAGTGAAGATAAAAAATACTGAGCCACCTTATTGGTGATGTGGTCTTTTTTAGATTTGCTAGACGTATCAAGGGATTGTGCTAGAAACGTGTTTTCTATATCGGGATTAGGGTTTTAACCTAACCGCAACTAATCCTTGCGGTTTTTTTTACATTATAAAAAATTAAGTTGTACATTTGTTCAGATAATAACTAAAATTCCTGTTACTTTAACTAATTAGTCC
>CAMZLQ010000108.1 GCA_947311585.1 uncultured Alcanivoracaceae bacterium
ATTAAATGCAAGTATTAAATTTAACGAATTAAGTAAATGTGGCTAAAAATGTCTCCGATAAAACTTGACCATTACAGGGTTAATATCTGCTCAAAAATACATTACGGAAAGAACGATGAAGAAACTCACGTTCAATATAATTTTACTGGCATCATTTATGCTATTAACCTCGTGTACGCAATTTGGGCCTGAGCAGACTCAAGCATGGGATAAAATTGATAAAGGAGCTTTAATTTTAGATGTGAGAACTAAACAAGAGTTTGAGGAAGGGCATTTGGCTCATGCGATTAATATTGAATACGAAAACATTCCAAAACTTGTTAAAAGAATTGGGAAAAACAAAGAGCGTTCGGTGGTTTTGTATTGCCGTTCGGGTCGTCGGGCAGGTGTGGCTTTAAATGAGTTAACAAAAAGGGGTTATACGAATATTTATAATGGTGGTGGTTTAAAAGCTATGAAGGCTGCAAAGAAAGAGCATGAAAAGGCAAAAATGCAATAATTTTACACAAAAAAACACCTCTGTAAAAGAGGTGTTTTTCATACCTAAACTTTAAATTAAATTTATTTCCAAGGATTAAAATTCAACTGACCGACAGGTGTTGGTGCTAGAACCCATTGTACTGAATCGATGCCAATGTAGTTGGAGTTGTTGCCATAAAACCCAGCATCTTCGACATAGTAAACAAAAGCAACGCGCCCATCACCACCAATATTGGCACTAAATTGTTGCCAAGTTTGTAAAGGGTAACCAACGCTGGCATCCGTTGATTTGCTTAAGTCAGGATTGATAACCAATAAAGTTTCGGTAAAGTCACCAAAACCATCAGTGCAATTGCCTGTGTTGATTTCACCTGTTGGGCTATAAACCATGTATAAACGATCGGGAAATACAGTGAAATTATTGTTGGCTATTCGAGAACGCGTATAAAAAGAAACGGATTCAAGATTGCCTAATTCTGGCATGATAAGGTAGTTGCAGATTGTCCCTGGAGTACCAGCTAATGAACGCGTATTGCGGTGGTTGGCAGCAATATAAGAATTGGGTTCACCATCTTGGGCAATAAAAATGGTTTGTTGATCAGACCCCTGAAACCAAGCAGAGTCTCCCAAGGGGGAAGATTGGTTTGATATAACCCAGCCAGGAAGGTTTTCTACATCAGTAAAACCTTGGTCTGTTGGTGCGACTTGTGCGGTGGCTAGCGATGATGCACACAGCAATGCGATTGATAATTTTTGAATAATGGATGTTTTCATAATAATGTTACTGGTTAATGCAATTAATGGATGGATTGTATAATTTTGAACATTCAATAGCAAGATTTTGGCGCATCAGCTGTGGTAATTCGTTGGATGCCTGCTAAATCACGGTGAGATTTAACATTTAAATAACAATTGGACTTAAGTTTTTGTTGCACAACTTCGGATTGATTGTATCCGTGTTCCAAAATCAATTGTGCCGTTTTTGTCATGTGGTGTTTGGCGTGGTTAATGATATGCTCTAAGTCTGAATAGCCTTTTTTATCGGCTACCAAGGCACTTCGTGGTTCAAATTGCAAATTAGATAAATGGCAATCATCTTTGGCAATATAGGGTGGGTTGGAAATAACAAAATCAAAGCGTTTACCAGTTAAGTTTTCAAACCAATTGCTTTGCAATACGGTGACATTGGTAAGCTGATACTTATCTTTGTTGCTCATGGCTGTTGCAACACATTTGCTGCATTGGTCGATAGCAAAAATATTTGCCTTTGGTCGCTCAAGTGCTAGGCTTAAGGCAATGGCGCCTGTGCCTGTTCCCAAATCAAGAATTGAGCCATCAAAATCGCTAGGAGTTTTTTCCAAAACGTATTCAACAATCAACTCTGTTTCGGGTCGTGGAATCAAAGTGTATTCATTTACATTCAAGCTCAGTGACCAAAAATCTTTTGTGCCCGTTAAGTATGCAAACGGTATGCCTTGTTGTCTTTTTTCCAGTAATTGGTGAATTGTGTCTAATTGCGGTTGTTGCAGTTCTTTATCGTAAATAAACAATCCCGCGGTATTAATTTTTAACACGTAGGTCATAACAACTTCAATTTCTCTCTTGTCAAGTTGGTATTGTTTTTGGAGTTCTTGAATGAGTGTGGATAACGCCATGCCAGTGTTTTCATGTATAAAAAAAGTGTATTATAACCCAAGGGTTACAATACACTCTTCTAGAGAGGTTTTATTGGCTAATTTTAGCCAAAGCCACCAGAGTAAATAATATCATCTGTTACCTTGTTTGATGTTTTGGTTTGTGTTTGAGCAGACCTATTAGGCACGGTGTCTTCAAAGTTGGCAGTAAACACTTCTTTGCTAGGAGAAGTCAGTGGTGTGACTTGCGAAGAATCAAACTGTGGATAACTGATGTAAACAATAGAGGCTAAAGCTGCAGTGGCTAATGCAGGTCTCAACCATGAAAACAGTCCTTCAAATACAGAAGAATGTGTTGATTGATTGGCTGATGCCATATCGCTAGCAACAGACTTGGACCAATCTTGCAATTGATTAATCACTTGGTAACTCGCACTTAAGTGACTGTTATCTGCGATTTTTTCGGCAATAGCTATCCTCGCATCAGATGCGTGAGAGAAATCATTTAAGCTTTCAATCGACGAATCAATCGGTGATGTCTTGGCTTGCTTAAAGAGTTGCGATAATTGTTGTTCAGTTAATTTCATATTCAATGCCTAATTCATGCAGTTTATCTTTTAAATCTTTCATTCCTCTTTTTGAGAGGTTGCCTGCTTTGTGAAAAGACCAACCAGTCATTTCACCTATTTCTTTTACCGAAAATCCTTGCAATCGCAATTTTACTGCGATACGCCGATTTTCGTTTAACGTTTCAATGACAGCTAACACGCGTTTAATCATTTCATCATTGGCATGACCTTCATCTGGATTAGACGCCTCTGAAATAAGATTGGGAGCATAATACTCTTCATCATTTTCATCAGGAATAGTCATTTCGCCTTTGAGTTTCTGATTTTTACGAGCCAAATCTATGATGACGTTGGCTGTAATTCTGTATATGTAACTATAAGACGAGATCTTTTCATTTTTCGGGTCACTTTTTATTAAATTTAATAATTTAATGCAGACTTCTTGTTCGATATCTTCGGCAGTGAGTCCTTTTATCTCAGGTCTTTGAAAGGAAACAGCTTTGATAACCAGGGCATGATTTTGGGCAAATATTTTTTGGATTTGTGATTTACTTGGCATTTTCACATTACCAAGTTAACTGTCGTTCCAAGATAAGGCATTCATTAAAACGCCTTTAGTTTGAAGCAATTTATGGTAGTGAGCGGCATCAAGAGCGGAGCGTTGTTGCTCATTAGTTGGCGCGGCGGCTGCTCCGAGTTTAAGGATTAAATAAGTCAACGAAGCAATGCTTCTGTCATCAACATTGTAGCTCTTTTTATGTGCACCACATAAAAGCATAAGTGCGGTATTGCCATACTTGTCTTTAGCATTGATGTCTAAGCCATGATCAAGCAAAAAAGTAAAACAGGACTTGGCATTATTGATGTTGTTATTGTATTCGGCAGCTTGTGCGATAATGTGTAATAAGGTTTGCTGGTGTTTATTGACAATGAAAATATCCGCCTTATAACGGTATAAAATACTTAACATGGCATCATTCCATCCGGCAGCAGCAATGGTGGCATAGGAATAATCAGCAGGGCCTTGTCCATTTGGATTGGCGTTTTTATCTAATAACAAACCCGCCACACGGCGGCAATTGCCAATAATACTTGAGGATAAAGCCGTACTGCCATTATCAGATCGTGCTTCAATATTGGCATTTTGTTGTAATAAAAAAGAAACAACCGCCCGACGGGAATGACCGCAAGCTCGAATTAATGCAGTGCAACCTTTGTTGTCAGTGCAATCAATGTCTATCCCTTCGATTATCATGCGATTAAGACCGCCTAAGTTGCCTTGTTTTGCGGCATGAAACCATTCTTTTTGGTTTGATTGGGCTGGCTCTTTTTGAATAAATAGCGGTTTATTGGCTTTGCTTGGGGTTTCTATTTGTTGACTGGATAATAGTGGCGAAGCATTGCTGATTTTTTCTGTGTTCGTTGGTTTTGCTGTGGTTAATGGTTTTTTTCCATCGTTTGATTGTTTGGAATTCCCAGCTGCAGGAATTTCTGTGTCATCAACGGGTTGTTTTGGAGTGCTTTCATAACTGTTAGTAAAAAAAGGCAATTCAATTTGGTTAACGCTATTTAAGTGTTTTTCAATTAGACGTGAGATTTTAGGGTGCTTTTGTTTGGCAATTAACCAAGCAGAGCGATTTTTATTGTCGACTATTTCAGGGTCCCCTTGGGCTTGCAATAATTGCAAAACAATATCTTCAGAGGGTGTTTTTTGTCTTAATGCTAAAATCAGAGCGGTTTCTTTTTGGCTATTAGCGTGATTAATTTTTGGATGATGTTGCAGAATTAATTTAACTATGCCTTTTTTATTTGATTGAACCGCTTCGATGAGTGCAGTGTTGCCGTATATGTCCTGACGATTTATATCTGCATTCAATGATAATAACAGTTGTACTTTGTTTAAATGCCCAAGAAGGCAGGCGGTCATCAAGCCAGTTCTGTTGGCAGGTGTCGCTGCATTGATGTTGTCATCTATTTGCAAAGCCAGATTTAAGCAATCGCACTCATCTTTTAGGTATTGGCAGGCAGATACAAGGGGCGGGTTTTTCGTTGTAAATTTGAATCCTTCAGAGAGGAATGCTTTGACTAGTAAAGTATGACCGTTTTTTAATGCAATACAAAGCAAGCTGTGACCACGCTCATCGACCACAGTATGCGTATCTCTATCGCCGAGTGCATCGAGTACATTTTGCACCTCTCCTTTTTTGCAATATTCAAATAGTTGATTAAATGTAAATCCTGTCACTGAGGTTTTCAAATTGATAAAACACCCAGTATGATAAAATTTTATTAACTCAAAGTCTATTTAATGCCATCATTCTAAGACTAAAATATAGTTTCTGTAATTTCTGTATACATTTAAAACGGGTGATTTTCGTGACTTATCCAACACAATCTTAAGTTGTTTCAGGTTTGTTATTTCCTTCTTGTTTGCCGTTGTAATTAAATCGCCACTACGTAATCCTTGATTCCACGCTAGGCTTCCGCGTTTAATTTCATCAATCAAAATACCTTGGTATTGGCTTTTTAATCGCGCGGGTAAATTGATGAAGTGTGCTCCAGTCAATAATCTGTGCAATTCTTTGCCATCAAATTCTTTGCGATCAAATGCATTAATTTTAGTTTGAGAATATCTGTGTTTTTCATTGCGAATATAGTTGATGTCAATTGGAGTGTTGAGTTCAAACAAGCCTTCTTGGTTGTCAAAATCGTGTTGGTTCTGAATTTTGATGCCATTGAGTTCTGTGATAATGTCTCCTGCCTGTAAACCAGCAGAATCTGCAGGGGATTCGATTTCCACATCCGTGATGATGACGCCACCGTTGTTGTCTAAATTAAAGGCACGAGCTAAATCAGCGGTGATGTCTTGTACTTCGACACCAAGTGAGCCACGCCTAACTTGACCAAAATTAATCAATTGTTTCATGATGCGATTCGCCAAGGATGAGGGTATGGCAAAACCAATGCCGACATTGCCACCACTGGGTGAATAAATAGCAGTATTAATGCCGACCAATTCCCCTTTGAGGTTGATTAGTGCGCCACCTGAATTACCAGGATTGATGGAAGCATCGGTTTGAATAAAGTTTTGATAACCAAGACCTTGCAAGCTGGTACGACCCAAAGCCGAAACAATGCCCGAAGTCACGGTCTGACCTAATCCAAATGGATTGCCTACAGCGACAACAAAATCACCGACACGCAGCAGTTTAGAATCGGTTAAATTGACTTGCGAAAGGTTTTTTGCATTAATTTTTTACAACCGCAACGTCTGTTCCTTCGTCTGTACCGATAAGTTTAGCAGAAAAACTGCGTCCATCTTGCAACGAGACTTGAATATCCGTTGCACCATCTATGACGTGGTTGTTGGTTAAAATATAACCATTTTTTGCATCCACAATAACGCCAGAGCCCAATGATTGAGTAACGCGTTCTTGTGGGACATTGGGTAAGCCGTAATACCAGTTGTAAAATGATTGGCTTCGCGTATTAATTTTTTGCCGTGTGGTTGAGTGTATATTGACCACTGCAGGTGTCACTTTTTCCAAAATTGGTGCAAGTGAAGGCAC
>CAMZLQ010000109.1 GCA_947311585.1 uncultured Alcanivoracaceae bacterium
GCAACCAATGCAACCACGCGTTTCTTGCTCGTTTGTTCTTGACAATATTTGAGTGCTGCCCTCATCACAGTGCCAGTGGATGATCCGCCTAATACGCCTTCTTTGGCGAGTAATTCGCGAGCGGCTTCAAAACTTTCTTTGTCGGATACGGCGTAAGCTTTTGTCACCAGTGAGAAGTCTGAAATGCTGGGTAAAAAATCTTCACCAATGCCTTCGACTTTCCACGAGCCACTTTTATCGGATAAGTTCTTTTCATTGATGTACTCGGCTAAGATGCTGCCAACAGGATCTGCCAGAATCATCTCAACACTTGGGTCTTTTTCTTTTAAATAAGCGGTTAATCCTGACATGGTTCCACTGGAACCAACTCCGAAAACAATGGCATCCATGTTGTCATCCATTTGCTGCATAATCTCTGGGCCTGTGGTGTCTATATGGGCTTGTGGGTTATCTGGATTGCCAAATTGGTTGATAAAATAGGCATTTGGTGTTTCTTCAGCTATAGACTTGGCTAAATCTTGGTAATATTGTGGATGTCCTTTGGCGACATCGGAACGGGTTAGGACAATTTCTGCACCCATGGCCTTGAGGTTAAATATTTTTTCTTTACTCATTTTATCAGGAATGACAAGTATCAGCTTATAGCCTTTTTGTGCGGCAACCAGTGCTAAGCCTATGCCTGTATTGCCTGCGGTGCCTTCAACCAGTGTGGCTCCAGGTTTTAAATCACCTCGGTCTTCAGCTGCTTGAATCATAGATAAACCAATTCTATCCTTGATTGAACCGCCTGGGTTTTGATTTTCGAGTTTTAAATACAACTCACATGGACCTGTGTCCAAATGATTGACTTTGAGCATTGGCGTATTGCCAATTAATTCGAGTACCGAATTAACTATTTTCATGTTGTCCCCTGAGGTGTTAAGTTATTGTAGAATAATTATTTCGACACGTCTGTTTTTTGCTTTGCCTGCTTTAGTCGTGTTTTCTGCCACTGGAAATTCTTCACCCATGCCAACGGCATTAATGTTTTTGGCAGCAATACCATTTTTTATCAACAAGGCTTTTACGGCTTCGGCTCTTTCTTGTGAGAGTTGTAGGTTTAACTCATTTGAACCAGAACTGTCCGTATGCCCTTCGATTCTGACTTTTTTATTTGGGTAAGTGTTAATAAATGCCACTACTTTTGAAAAGTTATCAACGGCTTCTTGTTTAATAGTGGATTTGCCAGAATCAAATACAAAATCTCCCAACGTCATCATCAAGCCTTTATCTGTTTTTTTAGTCGCAATTGAATTGAGTTTTCTGCGCAAGGATTGGGCTTCTTCATTGGCCAATTCTGCTTCTTGTTTTGCCAGTTCTGCTTGTTCTGCTTGCGCTTGTGCGTAAGCTTTAGCGGCTTGTGTTTCTTGCTTGGATAGCTCGGCTTCATTCTGACTGTTTTTTGCCAACAGTTCAGCCTGTTTTGCTCGTTGATAAGCGCGTTGGGCTTCTTCTTGTTGGGCAATAAGCATCATGCGTGCCAGTTCGGCATCGTGACGTGCCAGTTCGGCTTGTGTTTTTGAAATGTTGACTTCCAATTGTTGTGCTTTTCCTTTTTCTTTTTTGATTTCGTTTTGAATCCATTGCTCTTCAGCAACCAATCGAGCAAAAGCTATATTGTGTTTGGCTTGATACAGAGCTTGTTCTCTATTTTTGCGTTTGACCTTGTGATTAATGAGGGCTTCTACAGATTTTTTAGCGATTTGCTTTTCTGATTTTGCAAACTCTTTGTATTTCTTATCATGGACTAAGTTGTTGTAGTCCGTTTCTAATCCAGCATAATCGAGTTGTTTCTTTTTGGCAAAGCTGTGTGTGCTAACCAAGAGAGTAAGAATTATAATTAAGCGCATTATAATTGCTCCTTTAATTCGTCAAGTATTTGTTGGTTTTTCATGTTTTTACTTTGAATTTCTGAAAGTTTTAGGTTTAGTTTATTGACCTCTGAACGCTTTTCAATTATTTTTAAATCAGACTTGATTTCCATTATTAATTTGCTAGATAGTTTTTTATTGCGCTTTTCCTTTGCTTCTTTAGCTAAAATTACTTTCTTTTCAACGGCACTCATTTCTATTGGTGCAGAATCAACATAGCCTTGTTCATAGGCATAGCTAATCAATTTTTGTACGATGAGAATTTCATCTACTTTGGGCTTTTTTGCCTGCACTGAAGTGGCAAAAAGAAGAATTGTGCCAATTATTAGGTTTATTGTTGTTTTACTCATGTTTTAACTATCGGTTTGACTAAACTTTTCTATTTTCTTGTTTATTTAGACATTTATCAAGTATAAAAATTCAAATCTCGTAAATATACGATAAAATAAATAGCTATGAAATTTATGTTTTTACTGTTAATTCTGTTTTTAGGAGGCATTACCCAAAGTAATGCCAAGTCTTTGCGTGTTTATAAACACATCGATAAAGAGGGGATTATTCATTATTCTTCAAAAAAACCCAGAAACCACCATTACAAGATTATTAATGTTAAGTGCCCAGAATGTGGGTGGAAAAATAGTGTTAACTGGAAAACAACACCTTTAATTACGGGTAAATTTGAGAAAGAAATTAAGTCCGCTTCAGAGAAATTCGGGATTACGCCGTCCTTAATCAAGGCCATTATTCACGCAGAATCAAGTTTTAAACCTGATGCACAATCGAGTGTTGGAGCTCAGGGTTTAATGCAGCTAATGCCAGCTACTCAAAAAATATATTCGGTAAAAAACCCTTTTAACCCAAAACAGAACATTCATGCAGGTACGGCTTTAATAAAACATTTGTTAAAAACCTACAATAATAATTTAAGCGTTGCTTTAGCCGCTTATAATTCGGGAGAGGGTGCTGTTAAAAAATACAACAACACGGTTCCTCCCTATGAAGAAACCGAAAACTATGTCAAACGAGTAAAGATTTTACAAAAACGTTATAAATAATCTGGACTTGGGCTTGATAGATAGCTGGATATTATTTGTCCTCTTCATAAGGAAATTTCACATGGCCCAGTCGCACTAAAAATACCGCAATGGTGAGAACCAAAAGTGTGATTCCAATGCCCAACATATCCCAAGGAGCTAACTCTTTTGAACCTAAAATAATGTAACGAGCCAACGCCACAATGGCGATGTAAATAGGAAATCTCACTGGCAACATGTTTTTCTGATAGTAAATGCCAATCATGGTGATGACTTCCAAATAGATAAAAAGCAACAATAAATCACTCAAAGCGACTCTGCCATGTTGAACCATAACCCAAACTTCTTGACCAATGGCAATATTAACCCTGCGATATAATACCGTAATTCAGGACTAGAAGAAATTCTCATATCAAAGAAAATTATTGTAGGGTTAGTCGTCTATCTCAAAATAATTTGATGCAGAAATGGGGATTTCTTGTAGTCCCAACTTGTTGATTTTGTTATGAATGGTCTAAGCCTATCCGCTCTTGGACTGCGTTATCAGCATTTGCTTTAGAATGACTAGGACTGCATGCTAATGCCTTGCCAAGAACAAATAGGCTTAGACTGAATTTGCGGTATTATGTCGCGGGGTTAATACAGCGAGACCGAGAAAGAATGTTCTTTCTCGGTTAAGTTCTAACTGTTCAAGCTAGAAATTTTGCCTTTCATGTAATCTTCAACCAAATCAAGTATCTTAAGTTGCGTTTGGTCGTTTTCTTGTTGGCGCATGAGCTGTAAGTTTTCAAACCACAGCACCGCATTTTCACCAAACCTTAAGTTAATTCGATTACGTATGTCTTTAATCCATACAGCGTTTTCTTCAGCAGTCAATGACGCAGGGTAATTGCGCGCAATAAAACGCGTGACTAATTTTTGCGCTCTCGGGTCTTTAAATTTTAAATCGGTTGAACGAATTTTTTCGATCGAGGAACGGCGAATAAACTCAAAATTTTGTTTATCCTGCGCGGTAAAAAATCCCGAATAAAGCATGGTGTCGACATCATCCGAATCATTATCAAAGGCTTGATTAAAAACCGCTTGCACTTTTTGAATGAGGCTTTCTTGGGCTTTAAATTTTGCAAGGTTTTCTTTAACAACGCTATAATCCAGTTTTATTCTGTCCAAATCCACGTCCTTGAGCACACCCAAAGGTGCGACAATTGGCGATTTATTAATGTGAATAGTTTTGAGTGGAATCCGTTGTATGCCTTCGGGCAAATCATCTTGTGGTGTGTAGAGTCTGTCACGAATATCCTCGACATCCAGTTCAAACAAATCATCGGGATTGGTTGATAAGTCATAACAAATAACACCATTTGGATTGGTCGGGTGAATCGCAAGCGGCAACATAATGGCTAAACAACCGCGTTGTGCTGTGATTTTGCTCGATACATGCACAATGGGTTTCATTAATTGCCAGTTTAATAAGCTCTGCACGTATTTTTTATTGCGTAACTGCAAGCAGAAATCAAATAATTTAGGCTGTTTACTTTTGAGTAAACGTGCCACCTGAATAGTTGCCTCGACATCGCTTAAGGCATCGTGCGCAGCGGTATGTGTCATGTTGTTGGCATCGGTCAAGTCAGTGAGTTTAAAACTGGGTTTGCCTTCTTCATGAAATGCCCAATTAATCCCTTCAGGTCGCAGAGCATAGCACGCACGAACCACGTCAATAATATCCCAACGACTGTTGCCATTGGACCATTCTCGCAGATACGGGTCGTATAAATTTCGGTACAAACCATAACGAATAAACTCATCATCAAAACGCATGGAATTATAGCCCACTACGCAGCTATGCGGTTCACTAAAAAGGGTGTTGATTTTTTCCATAAAATCCTTTTCAAGCACACCTTTTTCATCGCATTCTTGCGGCGTAATGCCAGTAATCAAACAAGCCTGTGGGTCAGCAATGGTATCCAGAGTCGTTTGGCAATAAAACATATCAGGCTCGCCGATGGGATTGAGATCCAAATCCGTACGAATGCCAGCAAACTGAGCAATTCGGTCAAATTGAGGCGAGATACCAAAGGTTTCTAAATCGTACCAATAAAAAGAACTCATAACAAAAGCCTTGATTAAAAGCATTAATCTAACCTGTGTGAAGATACTTGTCAATTTATCGGTAGTAATCAAACAAAGCTTGTTTTATTATAAGCCCATGAAATCACAACTGACATTCGAACAAAAATACCAACTCTTAGGGCAAAAGAACAGCCATTACGACGGCAGTTTTTTTACCGCGGTGAAAACCACTGGCATTTTTTGCCATCCCTCCTGCCGTGCCCGCACCCCAAAGGCGAACAATGTTATCTTTTACGATGATGTGCAAACTTGTTTAGAAAATGGTTACCGCCCCTGTAAAATTTGCAAACCATTAGAACAAATAGGGCAGGTGCCAGATTACGTAAGAACTATCATGGCGCAATTGCAGAAAAACCCCCAAGACAAAATCAGTGATGACGATTTAAAACAACAAGGCATAGAACCGCACACCATCAGGCGCTGGTACAAAAAAAATCACGGCATAACCTTTCATGCATTCCAACGCATGTTCCGCATCAACTACGCCTTCAACCACATCAAAAAAGGCAAAAGCATCACCACCTCGGCATTCGATAGCGGTTATGACTCTTTAAGTGGCTTCAACCAAAGCTTCCAAAGCATTTTTGGTCACAGTGCCAACAAAAGCAAACACAGCAACATCATCAATGTCGCACGAATCGCATCGCCCATCGGTGCATTAATTGCCTGTGCCTCAGAAAAAGGCATCTGTTTTTTAGGCTTTGTCGGGCAAAAGCATTTACAAAGAAATTTTGCCTTGATTCAAAAACATTTCAAAGCCGTCATCCTACCAACACCCAATCCACATCTGAAAGTTTTGGAAAAAGAACTCAAGCACTACTTTGCAGGCAAACGCCAAACCTTTGAAGTGCCCCTAGACATTATCGGCACCGAATTCCAACAAAAAGTCTGGCAAGCCTTGATGAAAATCCCCTACGGACAAACCTCAACCTACAAACAACAAGCCCTTTCAATGGACAAACTCAAAGCCATCCGTGCCGTCGCCACTGCCAACGGTGCCAATAAAATCAGCATCATTATTCCCTGTCATCGTATCATCGGCACCGATGGCTCGTTGACGGGTTATGCAGGAGGGTTGCACCGTAAGAGGTGGTTGTTGGATTTTGAGGGTGGAGGTTTGGGTGGTTAACTATACAGATTGTTAGGTGTCTGGCGTTTTTTTATCGCAAACTTGCTAGCGTTGGCGTGAAAGCTATTTTAAATGTGCTTGAACTTGCGTTGGCTTATTTAGCATTATGCCTTTTGACTTCTCTTTCAAAATCATCACAAAGCTGAGATAAAATGTCTTTAGTCTCCTTAATAAAAAACTTACCTAAATCTTTATTCTTAATGGTATACTTTCTGTATATTTTTGAGAAGTCGTTATATATTTCATCTTGTGTAAATACAGAGCCGTCATCTTTAATTTTTGCTATTAATCTTTTGCCGTTATTGTCTGCTTGTATGTAAGCAAAGAAATCTGTAATTTTTTGTTCAAATTCTTCTATCAATCCTAAAATTGCTTCTTCTTCTAGGTTTCGTTTTTCTATTACTTTTAATATATCGTATTTATATTTTTTATATTCTCCTTTTGGGTCGGCTACAATAGATGGTTTGTCTTTGACTTTATCTTCATATTCTTTTGGTGCTAATATTCCTATTTTATTATCAAAATAAATTTCTACATCATCAATAATTTCATCTTGTCTGTTTAATCTTACGTATTCTTGGTTGTATTTTCTCCAAAAATCTAAAAATAATTTCTCACTGTACTTATCATCTAAATCAATCACAAATTCAATAAGGTTTAATATTTTGAAATATGAATTAATGATTTTCTTTAGTGTTTTTGCTTCATTCTTTTTGCTTAATATGTAATCTTCAAAACTATTTTCAAGGTTTAGAATGATATTAATATCATTGTCGTAAGATAAATGATGCTTTTTAAAATCGGTAAATAAATTTTTGAATAAGGTATGTCTTTTCAAGTCTTTGTAATGCTCTACTAATTTTTCTTCATCACCTAATGGGTCAAAATCTGATACGACTACATTACTAAAATGTGCAAAGGCTTCTTTTATATTTTCTACATTTTTATTCTTGTATGAAAAATCAATGATTTTACAATCATTTTTATACTTCATAGTTCTATTTACTCTCGAAATAGTTTGTATTGCATTGATACCCCTTATTTCTTTGTCTAAAAATAAAGTTTGTAGTTTGGGCTCATCAAAACCTGTTTGTAATTTATCAATCACTATGATTAATCCATTTTTACATAATTTAAAGTTTTGCAATACTTTTTCTTCACTTAATCCATTGTTTAAACTACTGCATCTTTGGTGTTCTTGACTGTCTGAATACACTATAAAAACTGGCGTATCTTTATATTCTTCATATTTCTTTTCTTGCGTGAGTTCTTGGAAATATTTGTCAATAAACCCTTTGTATTTAATGGCTGTGGGTATGGACGAAACGGCTAACATTGCCTTTGCTTTTTTTCTTATTTGTGGATATACTACTGATATTAGTCGTTCTACCACAAATTTTGATATTGCCTCTATTCTGTCCGTATTGCCATAAATTTTCTTTTTACGAATAGCATATTTTCTACCATTTTCATCTACACCTGTATCGGTATTGTCTGGAATATGCTCATAACCCATATCTCCTTCAAAACCTTCAATCTCACTATCTTTAATTTCAAAAAACATTTTAGCCGATACAGGAACAATCCCTTTTATAGGATTTAGAATATAACCGTCTTCAATGGCATTACGCATTGTATAACTATCAAAAGGAATCCAAATTTTTTCGGCTTCTGCATATTTGTTAAATTCTCCAAAACGAGCCAATGTATGGTCGCTTGGTGTGGCTGTAAAACCTACTATTAAGTTCTTTTTATTATTGGCTGTATATGTTGCGTTTTTGTCAAAACTACTTTGTAGTTCATCAAATACGCTTATCATCTCTTCGTGTTGTACACC
>CAMZLQ010000110.1 GCA_947311585.1 uncultured Alcanivoracaceae bacterium
AATGGTAATGCCTGGCGATAATGTGAAAATGACAGTGACTTTAATCAATCCAATTGCGATGGAAGAAGGTCTGAGATTTGCGATTCGTGAAGGTGGACGCACAGTTGGTGCAGGTGTTGTTGCTAAAATCTTTAAATAAGAATTGGCAAGAGAAAGTTAAGATCAAGCCAGCAATTCTGATTGTTGGCTTTGGTCGCTCTAGGATTTTATCCTATTTTAATGAAGTAGGCCAGTAGCTCAATTGGCAGAGTGGCGGTCTCCAAAACCGTAGGTTGTGGGTTCGATTCCCTCCTGGCCTGCCATTAAAATTCTAGATTAATAGTATATATAAGGTGTAATAAGAATGAGTCAAACAGAAGTAACGAGTTCAATTGGTGAAAAATTACGTTGGTGGCTAGCAATTGCGGCAGTTGTTGCAGGTGTTGTTGGTAACTTGTATTTTGAAGACGATTTAGCAACGATTTTACGTGTTCTTATTTTGTTTGGCGGTATAGTGCTTGGTGCAATTATTGCGGCAACCACACAGAAGGGTCGTGACTTTTTTTCGTTTATAAAGAGTTCTAATATAGAAAGGCAAAAAATTGTATGGCCTACTCGTAACGAAACATTGCAAACAACTTTGGTTGTCATCGTGGTTGTTGTAATAATCGGTTTGTTTTTGTCATTGGTCGATTTCTTTTTTAGCTGGTCAGTCAGCACTCTCTTTGGGTAATGGGGTTGACTATGTCTAAACAATGGTACGTAGTTCATGCTTACTCAAATTTTGAACATAAGGTTGTAAGATCTTTGCAGGAGAGAATAGAAAGGCTTGGTATGGAAGAGTATTTCGGTGAAATTCTTGTGCCTACAGAAACAGTTATAGAAATGCGAAAAGGTCAAAAGAGGCAAAGTGAAAGAAAGTTTTTTCCTGGTTATGTTTTGGTAGAGATGGAAATGAATGATGCTTCATGGCATTTGGTAAAGGAAACAAATAAAGTTCTTGGTTTCATTGGAGGAACAAAAGAAAAGCCTGCTGCTATTACTAAAAAAGAAGCAGAGGCAATATTGCAACGTGTGCATGATGGAGAAAACGCACCTAAACCCAAGATCTTATTTGATATTGGTGAGGTTGTTCGCGTGATTGATGGTCCGTTTAATGATTTCAATGGTGAAGTTGAAGACATCAATTACGAAAAAAGTAAAATTAGAGTCGCAGTTTCAATTTTTGGTCGTTCAACTCCTGTGGAGTTGGGATTTGCTCAAGTTGAAAAAATAAGATAGTTTATTAAAATGATGGGGAGCTTATTGAAAATAAGCGTTTGAACCCGGAGAAAATATAATGGCTAAAAAAGTCGAAGCTTATATTAAGCTACAAGTGCCTGCAGGTCAGGCAAATCCGAGTCCTCCAGTTGGTCCTGCATTGGGTCAACATGGTGTTAATATTATGGAGTTTTGTAAAGCATTTAATGCCAAAACCCAGTCAACAGAGCAAGGCCTTCCTACTCCTGTTGTTATCACTGTTTACAATGATAGAAGTTTTTCTTTCATTATCAAAACGCCTCCTGCTGCTATTTTAATTAAAAAAGCATTGGGTTTAAAAAGTGGTAGTGGTCGTCCAAATACTGAAAAAGTTGGAACAATTACTCGTGCTCAAATGGAAGAAATTGCAAAAACAAAAGAACCTGACTTAACTGCTGGTTCTATGGATGCAGCGGTAAGAACAATTGCTGGTACTGCGCGCAGTATGGGTGTTAATTCTGAAGGAGTTAAATAATGGCTAAATTAGGTAAGCGTTTAAAAGCTATTCGCGAAAAATTTAATGCTGAAGAGGCTTATGGTATCGATGAAGCAATCAAGATTTTAAGTGATAACTCTAAAGTTAAATTTGATGAGTCTGTTGATGTAGCCATTAAATTGGGTGTTGATGCAACTAAATCAGATCAGGTTGTACGTGGAGCAACAATTATGCCTGCAGGAACAGGAAAAAATATCCGCGTTGCTGTGTTTACACAAGGTCCTAAAGCAGATGCAGCTAAAGAAGCAGGTGCTGACTTTGTTGGTATGGATGATTTGGCTGATGAGATTAAAGGTGGCATGATGGATTTTGATGTGGTTATCGCCTCTCCAGATGCTATGCGTGTTGTTGGTAAGCTTGGTACGGTACTTGGCCCTCGTGGTTTAATGCCTAACCCTAAAGTTGGTACGGTGACACCAGATGTTGTCACTGCGATAAAAAACAATAAAGCAGGTCAAGCGATGTATAGAATCGACAAAAATGGAATTATTCATACCATGATTGGTAAGGTTAGTTTTACAGTTGATTCACTTAAAGAAAATTTAGATGCTTTGTTAAAAGATTTGGTTAAAAAGAAACCTTCTTCTGCAAAAGGAAAATATATCCAGAAGGTTGTTGTTTCAACAACTATGGGTCCTGGTATTGAAGTTGATCAATCAAGTCTTGATTTAAAATAAAATACAATTAGATTCTCATGGTTGTGGGAATCGTATGGTAAGTTTTTAAGAAATTTTGAGGGCTGTCATTATGATAGCCGTCAAAGACCGCAGGTGAAGTTTTTGTATAAATAACTTATTGGTGTTTATGTAAATTTCTTAATTTCCTGCGTAGATGGTGAAGTCTTGACGGTTTGTTAATATTAGTTATTAATACCTTTCAAGGCCGCCAAAGTCCCTTATGTAGAAGTGCAGAAGGGTTTGTTTGATACGTTTATCAAAGGAGGTAAACATGGCTCTAAGTCTAGAACAGAAGAAAGCTGTGGTTGCTGAGATTGCTGGCGTTGCAGTTAATGCACATTCGTTAGTTGTTGCGGAATATGCGGGTATTACGGTAGAAGATTTTACCGAGATGCGCAGTGAAGCACGAAAAACTGGTGTGTTTTTAAAAGTTGCAAAAAATACTTTAGTTAAACGAGGCGTACAAGGTACTGAATTTGAATGTGTTGCAGAGTCGTTGGTTGGTCCAATGATATACGCATTTTCAATTGAAGATCCAGGTTGTGCTGCTCGCTTAATTAAAGATTACGCTAAAAAGAACGATAAGCTAATTACTAAACTTGTATCAATAGGCGGTAAAATGTTTGATGCTTCCGAATTAGGAAGACTGGCATCATTACCTACTAAAGATCAGGCAATTAGCCAATTGATGAGTGTGATGAAAGCACCTGTCGAGAAGTTTGTTCGTACACTGGCAGAACCTACAGTTAAAATGGTTCGCACAGTTGCAGCAATTCGCGATCAAAAAGAATCTGCTTAACTTAAAGTTTTTAAGCTAAGTATAATAATTTAATATTTAATAAAATAATTTTGGAGAATAAAGATGGCCGTTTCTAAAGACGATATCTTGGAAGCAATTTCTAACATGAGTGTTATGGAAGTTGTAGAATTAATCGAAGCAATGGAAGATAAGTTTGGTGTAACTGCAGCAGCAGCTGTAGCAGTTGCTGCTCCTGCCGCTGGTGGTGATGCAGGTGCTGCTGAAGAGCAAACTGAATTTGACGTTGTAATGTCTAGTTTTGGCGACAAAAAAGTTGCTGTAATTAAGGCTGTACGTGGTATTACTGGTCTTGGCTTGAAAGAAGCTAAAGACATGGTAGAAAGTGCTCCTGTTACAATTAAGGAAGGCGTTGATAAAGCTGAAGCTGAATCTGTTAAGACTCAGTTAGAAGAAGCTGGTGCTCAAGTAGACGTTAAATAAGTAAGCAGTTACTTATTGGCACTAAAGGCTAGCGATTTTGTCGCTGGCCTTTAGTCGCTTAAGAAATAAGATATTTTAATCGCAAGATAATGCATGATCTGCACGATTAAAATCAAGGATTAAGTTGATGGTTAAATATCATCAAGAATTGGATTCGGTTCAGCTGATTTTACAATCAGTTTATATAAATTTATATTGGTAGGTGGCAGTTGTTATGAGTTATTCATTCACTGAAAAGAAAAGAATACGTAAAGATTTTAGTAAAAGCGAAGTGGTTGTGGATGTTCCATTTTTGCTTAAAACTCAGGTGGAATCATATAATAAATTTTTAGGATTGGTTGAGGATGCAAAGTGTGGGTTGGATGAAGCACTTAATTCTGTTTTCCCAATTGAAAGTTATTCTGGCTACGCAAAGCTAGATTTTGTAAGTGTTAAGGTTGATAAACCTGTTTTTAATGTTGTTGAATGTAAGTTAAGAGGACTGACCTATGGCGCGGCAATTAAAGCAAAGGTTCAATTAATAATTTATGATAAGGAGAGTTCTGCTCGTAAAAAGAAATTAAAAAATGTTATTGAGCAAGAGGTGTATTTAGGTGACCTACCATTAATGACGCCAAACGGAACTTTTGTCATCAACGGAACAGAGCGTGTCATAGTTAATCAATTGCATCGTTCACCTGGTGTTTTCTTTGATCATGATAAAGGAAAAACACACTCTTCTGGAAAGTTACTTTATTCTGCACGTATTATTCCTTACCGTGGTTCATGGTTGGATATTGAGTTTGATCCTAAAGATAATGTCTTTGTTCGAATTGATAGACGAAGAAAATTACCTGCCACTATACTTTTGCGAGCATTGGGTTATGAAACTGAAGAAATTTTAGATTTATTTTTTGAAAAAGTTAGTATCACTTTGAAAAAAGAAGGCGCTTCAATGAAGCTTGTGCCTGAATACGTCAAAGGTGAAATTTTCGATTTTGACATAAAAGATGGTAACAAAATAATAGTACCAAAAGGAAAGCGCATTACGGCACGCCACGTTAAAATGTTAGCTAAGTCAAAAATATCAGTTATTGGCTTGGATGATTCCTATCTTTTTGAAAAAACTATCGCTCATCAAATAGTTCATAAAGAGACTGGTGAAGTTATTGTTGAGCCAAATGCCACTATAACTGAAGAATTACTAGAGCTATTAAGAGAAAATGGTATTAAATCTTTTAACATCTTGCTTGTTAATGATTTAGATAATGGTCCATACATGTCGACTACTATTAATGTTGATCCAACACGATCACAAATGGAAGCACTAATAGAAATTTACCGCATGATGAGACCTGGTGAGCCACCAACAGAGGATTCATCCAAAGCACTATTTGAAGGCATGTTCTTCAATGCCGACAGGTATAATTTATCTGAAGTTGGACGCATGAAGTTTAATAAGCGTTTAGGACGTGAAGAAGTTGAAGGTTCAAGCATCTTAAGTAATGAAGATATTGTTGACGTAATGAAAGAGTTGGTCAATATCAGAAACGGCTTGGGTGTTGTTGATGATATCGATCACTTGGGTAACCGACGTGTCCGTTCAGTTGGTGAAATGGCTGAAAATGTATTTAGAGTTGGTTTGGTTCGTGTTCAGCGCGCAGTAAGAGAGCGCTTAACTGTAGCCGATTCTGAGGGATTGTCACCCCAAGATTTAATTAATGCTAAACCAATTGCAGCTGCGGTTAAAGAGTTTTTTGGTTCTAATCAACTGTCTCAATTTATGGATCAAAACAATCCATTATCAGAAATTACACATAAACGCCGTATTTCGGCTTTAGGTCCAGGTGGTTTAACAAGAGAGCGTGCTGGTTTTGAAGTGCGCGATGTGCATACAACGCACTATGGTCGACTATGTCCAATTGAGACTCCCGAGGGGCCAAATATTGGTTTGATAAATTCCTTAGCAGTATATGCTCAAACTAATTCTTACGGTTTTTTAGAAACGCCATACCGCAAAGTTGTTGATGGTGTTGTAACTGATGAAGTGGAATATCTCTCGGCAATTGTTGAAGGTGAATTTCCAATTGCTCAAGCCAATGCAAACTTGGATAGCAAGGGCAAGTTGTTGGATGAATTTGTTGTCACAAGGCACTTTGGTGAAGTGACTTTGATTCCCCCAACAGATGTGAAATACATGGATGTGTCACCAAAACAAATTGTCTCCGTAGCGGCTTCATTAATACCTTTTTTGGAACACGATGATGCCAACAGAGCCTTGATGGGTTCAAACATGCAACGACAAGCTGTTCCTACCTTAATAGTGGATAAGCCTTTGGTTGGAACAGGCATGGAGAAAATTGTTTCACGAGATTCGGGTGTAACAGCAATGGCAAGACGTCCAGGTGTTATTGAAATGGCAGATGCTTCACGAATCGTTATTCGTGTGGATGAAGAACATATTGGTGAAAACGATCCAGGTGTTGATATTTATAACTTGACTAAATACACGCGTTCAAACCAAAACACATGCATCAACCAAAAGACTTTGGTCAACATTGGTGATAGAGTTGATGTCGGCGATGTGCTTGCAGATGGTCCTTCTACTGATTTGGGTGAATTGTCATTAGGTCAAAATATGTTAATCGCTTTTATGCCATGGAATGGTTATAATTTTGAAGATTCGATTCTTATTTCTGAAAAGGTTGTTAAGGAAGATAGATTTACTACGATTCATATAGTTGAATTAACCTGTGTTGCTCGAGATACTAAACTTGGAACAGAAGAAATTACTGCCGATATTCCAAATATCAGCGAAAGCGCATTAACAAAGTTAGATGATTCTGGTATCGTATATGTTGGTGCTGAAGTAGGCCCAGGTGATATTTTGGTGGGTAAAGTAACGCCAAAAGGAGAAACACAATTAACACCTGAAGAAAAATTACTAAGAGCTATTTTTGGTGAAAAAGCACTGGATGTTAAAGATACCTCTTTAAAAGTTTCTGGCAGTACGTTTGGTACAGTAATTGATGTGCAAGTATTTACTCGCGATGGAATTGAAAAGGGTAATCGAGCAGAGAAAATAGAACAAGAGCAACTAGAGCAAGTTAGAAAGGACATGAATGATCAGTTTAGAATTATGCGTGGTGTAATTCAACAACGATTGCATTCAATTCTAGTGGGTCAGAAAGTAGTTAAAGCTCCAGACCTTAGAAAAGGTGCTGTTATTACTGAAGAATACCTAAAAGAACTAGATGCTTCGCAATGGTTTGACGTTAAAGTCGCCGACAGTAAAATTGCCGAACAAATTGACTTGATGGCTGAACAAATTGACCGTCAAAGAACTATTTTTGATGAAAAGTTTGAAGACAAGAAGAAAAAAATTACCTCAGGTGATGATTTGGCCCCTGGTGTTCTTAAAATGGTTAAAGTTTACTTAGCTGTTAAGAGACGCATTCAACCTGGTGATAAGATGGCTGGTCGTCATGGAAATAAGGGTGTAATTTCGATGGTTGTACCAGAAGAAGATATGCCTTATGACAAAAATGGTCGTCCAGTAGATATCGTATTGAATCCACTGGGTGTACCTTCTCGGATGAATATCGGGCAGGTTCTTGAGGTTCACCTAGGTTGGGCTGCTCGCGGGCTAGGCGATAAGATTACTGATATGATTGAAAGAAATAAGTCAGCAAATGACTTACGTGATTTCTTGTCTAAAATCTATAATTTGGATGGAGACAGAGTCGATTTAACGACTTTTAGTGATGATGAAATTTTTGAATTATCAAACAACCTCAAAGGCGGTGTGCCAATGGGTACTCCTGTATTTGATGGTGCTGAAGAAAAGCATATTAAAGCATTGCTTGAGCTGGCTGATTTGCCAACAAGTGGACAAGCTATCTTATACGATGGAAGAACAGGGAAGCAGTTTGATAGACCCGTAACAACAGGGTATATGTACATGTTAAAATTGAATCACTTAGTTGATGATAAGATGCATGCTCGTTCCACCGGGCCTTATTCACTTGTAACACAACAACCATTGGGTGGTAAAGCTCAGTTTGGTGGTCAGCGATTTGGTGAGATGGAGGTGTGGGCATTAGAAGCTTATGGTGCTGCTTATACGCTTCAAGAAATGTTAACGGTAAAATCTGATGATGTTGTCGGTAGAAATCAAACTTACAAAAATATCGTTGATGGTCGTCATGAAATCGTAGCAGGAATGCCAGAGTCATTTAATGTACTTGTTAAAGAAGTGCGTTCTTTGGGCTTGAATATTGAATTAGAAAACGAATAACTACAGGAAAAATAGGAGAAATACATGAAAGATTTACTAAAACTATTTAATCCACAAAAAGAAGTCCAAGACTTCGATGCGATTAAAGCGAGCCTAGCACAACCTGAGTTAATTCGTTCATGGTCTTTTGGCGAGGTTAAAAAGCCTGAAACAATCAACTACAGAACATTCAAGCCTGAACGTGATGGCTTGTTTTGTTCTGCTATATTTGGACCAATAAAAGATTATGAGTGCTTGTGCGGAAAATACAAGCGCATGAAACACCGTGGTGTTGTTTGTGAAAAATGTGGAACAGAAGTCACATTATCAAAAGTTAGGCGTGAACGCATGGGGCACATTGCTTTAGCCAGCCCTGTGGCTCATATTTGGTTTCTAAAATCCTTACCCTCACGCATTGGTTTAATGCTAGAAATGACTTTACGTGAAATAGAAAGAATTCTCTATTTTGAATCTTTTGTTGTTACTGATCCTGGCATGACTGATCTCGAAAAAGGCTCTTTATTAACGGATGAACAATATACCGCAGCTATAGAATCCTGGGGAGATGAGTTTACTGCCAAAATGGGTGCCGAAGCTATATATGATTTGCTCAAAGAAATTGACTTAAACAAGCAGTTGATTCAATTTCATGAAGAAATCGAGTCAACCCGATCAGTTACCAAGATTAAGCGTTTGTCAAAGCGAATCAAGCTTTTTGATTCTTTTGTGAAATCAGGAAACCGTCCTGAGCACATGATAATGACGGTTTTACCCGTTTTACCACCAGAATTACGTCCATTAGTTCCTTTGGATGGTGGTCGTTTCGCCACTTCTGACTTGAATGATTTATATCGTCGTGTGATTAACCGTAACAACCGTTTAGGTCGCTTATTGGATTTACATGCGCCTGATATTATTGTGCGCAATGAAAAACGTATGCTGCAAGAGTCTGTAGACGCCTTATTGGATAATGGTCGTCGGGGACGTGCGATAACTGGAACAAACAAACGCCCATTAAAATCTTTGGCTGACATGATTAAAGGCAAGCAAGGTCGTTTCCGTCAAAACTTACTGGGTAAACGTGTCGATTACTCTGGTCGTTCGGTGATTGTTGTTGGACCAACATTAAGGTTGCATCAATGTGGACTTCCTAAGAAAATGGCATTAGAGTTATTCAAGCCTTTTATTTTGGGTAAGTTATTACAAAATGACTACGTTTCAACGATTAAAGCAGCTAAACGCAGTGTTGAAGATGAAACACCTGAAGTGTGGGATATTCTTTCAGAAGTGATTCGTGAACATCCTGTTATGCTAAATCGTGCGCCAACACTGCATAGATTGGGTATTCAAGCTTTCGAACCCATCTTAATTGAAGGTAAAGCCATTCAATTACACCCATTAGTCTGTACGGCATTTAATGCTGATTTCGATGGTGACCAAATGGCGGTACACGTGCCTTTATCAATTGAAGCGCAATTAGAAGCGCGTACGCTCATGTTGGCAACTAATAACATCTTGTCACCAGCTAGTGGTGAACCAATTATTGTTCCTTCACAGGATGTTGTTTTAGGGCTTTACTACATGACTCGTGAATTAGTCAATCAGCCTGGCGAAGACATGATTTTTGCTAATATTGATGAAGTTCAAAGAGCATACGATAATACTAAGGTCACACTTCAAGCAAAAATCAAAGTTCGCTTAACGCAAGTAACAAAGGGTGAAGATGGTGAAGAAATTGAAAATACCAGTATTGTTGATACAACAGTGGGACGTGCTTTACTGGCGACAATCCTTCCAAAAGGGATGGATTTTTCAAACCTGAATGTTGTTTTATCTAAAAAGAACATCTCAAAACTCTTAAATACTTGCTACCATGAAATGGGTGTTAAGGACACGGTAATATTTGCTGATCAACTCATGTATACAGGTTTTAGGTATGCAACCTATGCGGGCATGTCAATTGGTATTGATGATTTAATTATTCCTGATGAGAAGAAAACAATTCTTGCAGATTCAGAAAAAGAAGTGATGGCGATTCAAGGGCAATACACCGATGGTTTGGTGACTGCAGGTGAACGTTATAATAAAGTTATTGATATCTGGTCTCGTGCTAACGAAGAAGTGGCTAAATCGATGATGGATGCATTGGGTACGGATACAGTAACGACCAAAGAAGGCAAGAAAATTCGTCAAGATTCAATGAATTCGGTATTTGTAATGGCTGATTCTGGTGCGAGGGGTTCCCCAGCACAAATGAGGCAGTTATCAGGAATGCGTGGATTGATGGCAAAACCTGATGGATCAATTATTGAATCACCAATTAAAGCGAATTTCCGTGAAGGTTTGGATGTAATGCAATATTTTATATCAACTCACGGAGCGCGAAAAGGTTTGGCTGATACTGCCCTTAAAACGGCAAACTCTGGTTACTTGACACGTCGTTTAGTTGATGTGGCACAAGATGTGGTTATTGTACAACATGACTGTGAAACAATTGAAGGTATGAACATGCAAGCAATTGTTGCTGGTGGTGAAGTGGTTCAAACTTTAGGTGATAGAGTGCTGGGTCGTATTGTTGCTATCGATGTATTCAATAATGAGAATAGTGAAACGCCAATTATTCCTCAAGGGACTTTAATTGATGAAAGTTGGGCTGAAGTTATTGAATCTCAAGGTGTGGACTCAATTAAGGTAAGGTCTCCAATTACGTGTGAAGCACCAACTGGTATTTGTGCTAGTTGTTATGGACGTGATTTGGCTCGAGGTAAGTTTGTTAGTATTGGTGAGGCAGTTGGTGTTGTTGCAGCGCAGTCCATTGGTGAACCAGGAACGCAGCTAACCATGCGTACCTTCCATATTGGAGGGGTGGCATCAAAACAAGCGGCAAATAATCAGATACAGATTAAAGCAGATGGTATTGCTAAGTTGCACAACATTAAAACAGTTAAAAATAAAGATAAAAAATTAGTTGCGATTTCTCGCTCTGGTGAATTATCGATACATGAAAAGTCGGGTAAGGAAAAAGAAAGGTATAAGATTCCTTATGGTGCGTTAATAGGGGTAAATGATGGAGCCAAAGTTAAGGGTGGAGACATTCTGGTTACTTGGGATCCTCATACGCATCCAATTGTGACAGAAGTGGCGGGTGTTGTTAGTTTCATTGACTTTCAAGATAATGTCACTGTGGAAGAGAAGTTGGATGAATTAACAGGACTTACAAGTTTTGTTATTACGGATCCTAAAGCACGAGGTTCTAAGGGTAAGGATATGCGACCAATGGTGCGTTTAGAGAATAAACGCGGTAAAGCAATTATGATTCCTGGAACGGATATCCCTGCACAATATTTCTTACCTCCTGGAGCGACCATCAATATTCAAAATGGTCAAGAAGTAAAAGTGGGTGATTTCTTAGCAAAAATCCCACAAGAATCTTCTAAGAACAGGGATATTACTGGTGGTCTGCCACGCGTGGCTGATTTATTTGAAGCACGTAAACCTAAAGATGCGGCACTTCAGGCCGAAGCTGCAGGTATTATTTCGTTTGGAAAAGAAACAAAAACTAAAAATAGGCTAGTAATTACAAATTCTGAGGGTGAAAGTGTTGAGAAGCTGATACCTAAGTGGAGGCAAATCATTGTCTTTGAAGGAGAGCATGTAGAAAAGGGAGAGGTTATTGTTGAAGGAGAACCTTCTCCACATGATATTTTAAGATTGCAAGGAGTTGAAAAATTAGCTAACTATTTGGTTAATGAAATACAGGATGTCTATAGATTGCAAGGTGTGGGTATAGATGATAAGCATATTGAAACAATTATTCGCCAAATGTTGCGCAAAGTTGAAGTTGTTTCGCCAGGTGATTCTGATTTGTTGAAGTCTGAACAAGTTACCTTAAAAGAGGTTACTGCAATCAATAAAGAAATATTGAAGAAAGATGGAATGCCAGTTGAATATGAGTTACAGTTATTGGGAATTACAAAAGCTTCTTTAGCAACTGAGTCCTTTATTTCTGCAGCATCTTTCCAAGAAACAACGCGCGTACTGACTGAAGCGTCGGTTCGAGGCAGTAAAGACTATTTGAATGGATTGAAGGAAAATGTCATTGTTGGACGCTTAATTCCAGCAGGTACTGGACTAGCATTCCATCAAGATCGTAAAAAATCCCGTGAAGATATGCTTAAATCTGATTTGATGAAAGTTGAGTCAGATGCTTTGATTGAGGAGTCTTTGGTGGACGATTCTGCAATGTTAATGGAGGATTAGTCAATTATTAATGTTTTTAATAAAATATTAAAAACAATGCTTGACTAAAAGGGGTGTAGTCACTAAAATCCTCGTTCTAAATTTCGACAGGCTGACTTGTTTGGCCTGTCTTTTGTTTTCTATAAGGTAAAGAAAAAGTAATATGGCAACAATAAATCAATTAGTAAGAAAGCCAAGAAAGCCAAAGGCATATAAAACAAATGTGCCGGCTTTAGAAGCGTGTCCACAAAGACGTGGTGTTTGTGCTCGTGTTTATACGACCACGCCGAAGAAGCCTAATTCAGCTTTGCGAAAAGTGGCACGTGTAAGATTGACCAATGGTTTTGAAGTAACGAGTTATATCGGTGGTGAAGGTCATAATTTGCAAGAACATAGCATTGTTTTAATACGCGGTGGGCGTGTAAAGGATTTGCCTGGTGTTCGTTACCATGTTGTTCGTGGTGCATTAGATACGGCCGGTGTAAGTGATAGAAAGCAAGGTCGTTCTAAATATGGAACTAAGCGTCCTAAGGGATAATTAGAGTATTTCAGGGGATTGTCCTTTGAGAGAAGTAAATAAGGTTTAAATAAAATGTCAAGAAAGAAAAGTAATTTTAAAAGAGAAATATTGCCAGACCCAAAATTCGGAAGTGAATTGATTGGTAAATTTATGAATATGGTTATGGTTGATGGAAAAAAGTCTGTTGCTGAAAAAATCATATATGGTGCATTGGATGCAGTAGTTGCAAAGGAAAAAGGTGATGCTGTCGAATTGTGTGAGGCAGCTTTAAATAAAGTTCGACCAATGGTTGAAGTTAAATCTCGCCGAGTTGGTGGTGCAACTTATCAAGTGCCAATTGAAGTTCGTCCAAAAAGGCAAGTGGCCTTGGCTATGCGTTGGGTTATTGATGCTGCGCGTAAACGCGGTGAGGATGGTATGCCGCAAAGGCTGGCTGGTGAATTGTCAGATGCATTGCATGATCGTGGTTCAGCCATGAAAAAACGTGAAGACACACATAAAATGGCAGAAGCTAATAAGGCGTTTGCACATTACCGTTGGTAAGATAATAAAGAAAAAATAAAGGAAAAAGTTGTGGCAAGACAGACACCAATAGAGCGGTATCGAAATATTGGTATTATGGCTCACATAGATGCGGGTAAGACCACGACAACAGAGAGAATTTTATACTACACGGGAGTGTCGCATAAAATAGGAGAGGTTCATGATGGCAATGCCACTATGGACTGGATGGAGCAAGAGCAAGAGCGTGGCATTACGATAACTTCGGCAGCTACTACCTGTTTTTGGTCGGGAATGGACAACCAGTTTGAGTCACACCGGGTTAATATTATTGATACCCCTGGGCATGTTGACTTTACCATTGAGGTTGAGAGATCTTTAAGGGTTTTGGATGGTGCAGTAGCTGTTTTTTGTGCTGTAAGCGGTGTTGAACCACAATCTGAAACTGTTTGGAGGCAAGCAGACCGTTACAAAGTGCCGCGATTGGCATTTGTGAATAAGATGGATAGAACGGGTGCGGATTTTGATCGCGTTGTGGAAAATATGCGAGAAAAGTTAGGTGCTAATGCAGTGCCTGTACAGTTGCCAATTGGAAGCGAAGAGGATTTTGTTGGGTTGGTTGATTTGCTAAGGATGAAAGCAATATACTGGAAAGAAGAAAACATGGGAATGGAATATGAGGCTAAAGAAATCCCAGCTGATATGCTAGCCAAATGCGAAGCAGCAAGAGAGTTCATGATTGAATCTGCTGCTGAGGCCAACGATGAATTGATGGATAAATACTTGGAAGAGGGTTTATTGACAGATTCAGAAATTCTTCAAGGCTTACGACTGCGTACAATTAATAATGAAATTGTATGCTGTTTGTGCGGATCTGCGTTTAAAAACAAAGGCGTGCAAGCGATGTTGGATAAGGTTGTTGAGTTTCTCCCTTCTCCATTAGATGTTCCTGCTATCACTGGCTTAAATGAAAAAGGTGATATTGAAGAGCGTCATCCAGACGATAAAGCGCCATTTGCTGCTTTAGTGTTTAAAATTGCTACAGATTCTTTTGTTGGAACCTTGGCTTTTTTGAGGGTATATTCTGGAACAATGAAAACTGGTGATATGGTTTATAACCCTATCAAAGGAAAAAAAGAACGTATAGGTCGGCTTTTGCAAATGCATTCTAACTCTCGTGAAGAGGTTAAGGAGGTCTATGCAGGTGATATTGTTGCAGTTGTTGGTATGAAAGACGTAACAACAGGTGAAACACTTTGTGCTGCAAAAGCAGTGATAACTTTAGAGAAAATGGAGTTTCCTGAACCAGTTATAGCTGTTGCGGTTGAGCCAAGAACAACTGCCGATCAAGAAAAAATGGGTCAAGCTTTGGAAAAGTTAGCTCAAGAAGACCCTTCTTTTAGGGTCACTACTGATGAAGAGTCAGGACAGACAATAATCGCAGGTATGGGCGAATTACATTTGGATATTATCGTGGATCGAATGAAGCGCGAATTTAAAGTTGATGCAAATGTTGGTAATCCACAAGTGGCTTACCGTGAGACCATATCAAGGGCTGTGGAGCAAGAAGGTAAATTTATAAAACAGTCTGGTGGTAAAGGTCAATATGGTCATGTAAAAATTAGATTAGAGCCTTTAGAGCAGGGTGCGGGTTATCAATTCGTGAATGAGATTAAAGGTGGAATAATTCCTAGTGAATTTATTCCGGCTATTGACAAAGGTTTGCAAGAGCAAATGCAAAATGGAGTTTTGGCAGGGTATCCTGTTGTTGATGTGAAAGTGACGCTGTTAGGTGGGTCTTTTCATGAGGTGGATTCAACTGAGATGGCTTACAAAATTGCAGCAGCACAAGCTTTTCGAAGTGGTGCATTAGAGGCAAAGCCAGTTGTGCTAGAGCCTATTATGAAAGTAGAAATAATTACCCCTGAGGAATATATGGGGAATGTAGTGGGAGATGTTAATAAAAAGAATGGTAATTTGGAAGGTATTGAAGAAACGGTATCAGGAAAAATTATTAAAGCTTTTGTTCCACTCTCAAAAATGTTTGGTTACGCAATGGATTTGCGATCAGCCACTCAGGGTCGGGCTAACTACTCGATGGAGTTTGATCATTATGAGATAGCATCTGATAATGTATTTAATAAATAAGTAATTGTAATAAACATATTTAGCAAAAGAGAAATAGAATGTCTAAAGAAAAATTTGAACGCAACAAACCGCATGTAAATGTGGGAACAATTGGTCACGTTGATCACGGTAAAACTACATTGACAGCAGCACTTACAAAAGTCGCGGCAGAATTACAAGGTGGTGAATTCAAAGATTA
>CAMZLQ010000111.1 GCA_947311585.1 uncultured Alcanivoracaceae bacterium
CCATTAATAGTGGCACAATAAAAGGAAGTATTTGTAGTTCGCCTTGTACTATTATTGTCGATGATGTCGGTGAAATAGATGCCAGTGGTTCTGACAGGATTGTCATCAAAAATGGCAAGCTTTCAAAGTAGTTTATTACTTAACCGCAACTAATCCTTGCGGTTTTTTTTACATTATAAAAAATTAAGTTGTACATTTGTTCAGATAATAACTAAAATTCCTGTTACTTTAACTAATTAGTCCTATTCAACCATGTACAGCACAGCTCAAATTCGTGAAAAATTCTTAGAATACTTTACCTCAAAAAATCACAGCAAAGTTGCAAGTTCTTCTCTTATACCTGCCGATGACCCTACCTTATTGTTTGTCAATGCAGGAATGGTGCAGTTTAAAAATATGTTTTTAGGTGCAGAGAAAAAAAACTACACACGAGCAGTGAGCTCACAGCGGTGTGTTCGAGCAGGTGGAAAACACAATGATTTGGATGAGGTGGGTTATACGGCAAGACACCATACGTTTTTTGAGATGTTGGGCAATTTTAGTTTTGGCGACTATTTTAAGGAAGATGCCATTGAGTTTGCGTGGGACTTTTTGACCAATGTCATGGGCTTGCCAAAAGAAAAATTATTGGTCACAGTTTTTGAAGAAGATGATGAAGCAGAAAAAATTTGGATAGAGCAAATTGGTGTCCCCAAAGATAAAGTTTTACGCATTGGCGCTAAAGATAATTTTTGGCAAATGGGTGATACAGGGCCTTGTGGCCCATGCAGCGAAATCTTTTATGACCACGGGGAAGAAATTGCGGGTGGTCCTCCTGGTACGCCAGAAGAAGATGGTGATCGCTTTATCGAAATTTGGAATTTAGTGTTTATGCAGTTTGATAAACAAGCAAATGGCGATTTATTACCTTTGCCTAAGCCTTGTGTGGATACGGGTATGGGTTTAGAGCGATTAACATCAATTATGCAAGGCAAGCATAATAATTATGACATTGATTTATTCCAGCACATTATAAAATACATAGGCAAATTGTTATCCCTGGATGAATTATCTAGCCCTTCTTTGAAGGTTATTGCAGATCATATTAGAACCTGTGCATTCTTGATAAGTGACGGTATACAACCAGGAAATGAGGGCAGGGGTTACGTCCTTCGTCGAATTATTCGACGGGCTATTCGACATGGATATAAATTGGGAGCCCATGAGACTTTTTTCTACAAAATATTAATACCTCTTATTAAAGTAATGGGTGAAGCTTATCCTGAATTGATAAAAAACAAAGAGACTATTCAAAATGCATTAAAGAAAGAAGAATTGCGATTTGCGGAAACATTAGAGCTTGGAATGGGACTGCTAAATAAAGAGATAAATGAATTAAATGGAACTGTTATTCCTGGAGAAGTGGCATTTAAGCTTTATGACACTTATGGATTTCCTCTGGATTTAACTCAAGACGTAGCCAGAGAACATGGTTTGGTTGTTGATGTAGCTGGTTTTGATAACTGTATGCAAGAACAAAAGCAGCGCTCGAAAGCCTCTGGTGGTTTTATTCAAAGCAATCAAATTCCATCGGAACTCTTATCAATGCTTGAACCAACAAAGTTCACAGGATACGCAAATTTGTCAGGTGTGGGTAATATTGTGGCATTAATTAAGGACTCAAAATCCGTTAATGAGCTGCATGGTGATGGAATAGTTATTTTAGATAAAACTCCATTTTATGCAGAATCAGGCGGACAAATAGGAGACTCAGGTAAACTGTGTACTGAAAATGCTGTTTTTAATGTTGAGGATACGCAAAAAGCTGCAGGGCAATTCTTTTTACATATTGTTCAAGGCCAGAACGGTGTTTTATCTGTTGGGCAAAGAGTTGAGGCTGTCGTTGAACAACCAAAACGTACGGGGATAAAACTTAATCACACAGCAACCCATTTGTTGCATAAAGTTTTACAAGAACAACTCGGTTCACATATTCAACAAAAAGGTTCTGTTGTTTCAGATGAAAAGCTTCGTTTTGATTTTTCTCAACCTGAACCAATAACAACAGATCAACTATTAACAATAGAAAGAGAAGTGAATCAGCATATAAGAGCCAATTATGAAGCCATTACAAAAATAATGAGTCTTGATGAAGCTGTGGAAACAGGCGCAATGGCATTATTTGGTGAAAAGTACGATGATGAGGTTAGGGTGCTTAATATTGGAGGCTATTCAATTGAGTTATGCGGAGGAACACATGTTAGATTTACGGGTGAGATTGCTCTGTTTAAAATAATAAGTGAATCCTCTATTGCTGCAGGCATTAGGCGTATTGAAGCCGTGACAGGGGAAGTGGCAGTGCAGTGGGTTCAAACTCAAGAAGCAAGACTTGGAGAGGTCATGCAATTAACACACGCAACAGTAGATTCTGTGGTAGAAAAAGTTAAGAGTGCATTAATTAAAAATAAAGAGCTGGAGAAAAAAATTCAAGCATTGGAAGGCAAGTTGGCTGGAAATGCAGCACAAGATTTGTGGAAAAATGTAGAGGAGTTTGAAGGCGTACATTACCTTGTCGAAGTTTTGCCTAAATTTAATATTGATAACATGAAATCTATTGCAGATAAATTTAAGGATAAGTATGCAGATGGGGTTCTTGTTTTAGCAAATCATGATGAAACAAACAAGGTTCAACTCATTTGTACTGTCGGCAAGACTTTAAGTAAAAAAGTAAAGGCGGGAGATATTATAAGGACAGTGGCAGGAAAAATATCGGGTAAAGGTGGAGGTCGACCGGATTTTGCTCAAGGAGGAGGGGTTAGTGATATTGTGAATTTAAAAACTGTTTTACAAGAGAAAATTTCCGAATTAAAAAACTTATTGAAAAACGAATAAAATACTTTTTATTTTAATTAAAATGTAGTCTAATGCGTGACCTATATTTTAAGGAATAAAATTGAAAAAATAACAATAATAAATTTTTCCCCGGTATGGAAATTATATAGGAATTAGATAGGAGATAGAAAATGTTAATATTAACTCGTCGAGTAGGTGAAACATTAATGATTGGTGACGATGTCACCGTTACGGTGTTAGGCGTTAAAGGTAATCAAGTAAGAATTGGTATCAATGCACCAAAAGAAATTGCAGTGCATAGAGAAGAGATTTACGAACGCATCAAAAATGAACAAGATAAAGAGTCTGATTCTGATTCTAGTTCTGATGATGATAACGTAGGAAATCAATAAAAAGCCTAATTGTAATTTCAAGCATTTCATCATTGATTAAATCATTGTTTAATATTTGAAATTACACATTGCTTTGATGAAATAAATGGTTATAATGCCATTCTTTTTTAACTATTAAAGATGTTGAGTGTAAAAGATTTATATAAAAGCTCAATAACTTATAAAATCAGAATTATTTATTTTAGTAACTATTGATAATTTAAGGAATTGGAGAGATGGCCGAGCGGCTGACTAAATCGTCAGGAACGATTTGAACAGACTTTAGGCTGGCCCCGAAGGGGTGGAGGACAGGACGTCCGAAATAAGGCGCAGCGCCTTGTTCAAAGAAATATAAGTTTTTCAGGTAACTGATAACTAGAAATTTGGAGAGATGGCCGAGCGGTTGAAGGCGCTCCCCTGCTAAGGGAGTATGGGTTAAAAGCTCATCGAGGGTTCGAATCCCTCTCTCTCCGCCATGTTTGAGCTTTTGTTTTGCAAGAGTTTAAAAAAAGGTGAGTTTAGTGTTGACAAAGTATCTTAAAATCAGCATAATTCGCCGCCTTGCTATTTGAGCGCCCGTAGCTCAGCTGGATAGAGTACCTGGCTACGAACCAGGTGGTCGGAGGTTCGAATCCTTCCGGGCGTGCCAATAGCATTCAAAGGCATAAATTAACGACACTATAGTTGATTTCTGTTGAGTAAACAAAGAGCGTGACTTGCGATTAAATGCAGCTAAATAAATGAACATTTAAACAAATCGTTATATTCACGGGCTTTTTATTAAATATATGTCATTAATGTTTGACGTTAAGGTTTTTTATCAATAAAATCCTTCGCCTTAAATTGATATGATGAATTTAATAAAATAAACTCTTTTTTTATGGGTTTATAGATGTAATGATCGGGGTATAGCGCAGCCTGGTAGCGCAACTGCTTTGGGAGCAGTGGGTCGGGAGTTCGAATCTCTCTACCCCGACCAAATTTTAATAAACATTGATTTAATGTTTATAATATTATAACTATTAAGCGCCCGTAGCTCAACTGGATAGAGCATCGCCCTTCTAAGGCGAGGGTTGCAGGTTCGAGTCCTGCCGGGCGTGCCAGTTATAATGAATTAAAATATATGGCGGCCGTAGTTCAGTTGGTAGAGCCCAGGATTGTGATTCCTGTTGTCGCGGGTTCGAGCCCCGTCGGCCGCCCCATTTTAGTTCGAGTGCATTTCAATACATATCAAAAAATTGCCGCATTAAGATAATAGGCAAACCACGCGAAAGTGGCGGAATTGGTAGACGCGCTGGATTTAGGTTCCAGTGTCGCAAGACGTGAGAGTTCGAGTCTCTCCTTTCGCACCATACATACACAGATAAAAATATAGTTGGAGTAACAATGCAAATCTCAATCGAGAAAACTGAAGGTTTGGAAAGAATTTTAAATGTAACCGTTCCAAGTGAGACAATCGCTTCTAAGGTATCAGAAAAATTAAATGAATTAGGTAAAGAAGTTCGTATTAAAGGATTTAGACCAGGAAGAGTTCCTAAAAATATTATTGTTAAGCGCTATGGTTCTCACGCAAGACAAGAAGTTCTTGGAGATTTAATTAACACGACTATTCAACAAGCCATAAAAGATAATGACCTTGAAATTGCTGAAAGACCAGAAGTCACAGAAGTCAAGGATCTCGATGATGGCAGTTACTCATTTACTGCAAAACTGGAAGTTATGCCTGAAATTCCTGATGTTGATTTTGCATCCATCTCCGTTTCTAAAGAAGTTTCTGAGGTTTCAGAAAAAGACGTGAATGCAATGATAAAAAAATTGCAAAAACAGAAGCAAGAATGGAAAGACACTAAAGCGAAAATTTCAGACGGAGATTTAATCACTATTAAATACGCTGCAAAAGATGGTGAAAAACAAATTCACCCTAAATCTGGCAAAGAAAAAATGGGAATTTTACTTGGTGAGAGTGGCGTACCTGATGCCTTGATTAAAGCGCTTATTGGCTTGAAAAAAGGTGATACTGCTGCGCAAGAAATAGAATTTCCAGAGGCGTTCAATGTTAAAGAAATTGCCGGTAAAAAGGTCTCTTTTGAATTTGAAGTAATTGACCATAAACGTGGGAAATTGCCAAAAGTTGATGAAGATTTTGTTAAAGAGTTTGGCGTTGAATCGGGTAAAGAAGAAGATTTAAAGTCCGAAATTAAATCAAATTTAGAAAGAGAAATGTCTAATGTGATTCTAGCTAAGTCAAAAGAAACTGTTTTGAAGGCGGTAAGAGATGCAGTTAAAGATGTGTTTATTTCAGAAAAAATGATTGAACGCGAAAGCGAAGCATTGGCTCATCAAGCGATGAATCAAGCTCAGCAAATGGGTATTGAAAATCCACCTCACCCTGACCACAAAGATTTTATTGAACCTGCAAAAGAACGAATTGTGAACTCATTAATTATCGGTAAAGTGGCTAAAGATCAAAACATTCAAGTTGATTACACTAAAGTAAGAGAAAAAGTTATTGAAATTTCTCAAACATTTGAAAATCCTTCACAAATAGTCGAGTATTACTACAAAAATCCAGAATTATTGGCTTCTATCGAGAACTCTGTACTTGAAGCTCAGGCTGTTGAATGGATTCTTTCTCAAGTTAAAGTGAAAGAAAAGAAGATTTCTTTTGATAAGATGATGGACTCTTCCTTATAATACCAAAATAATTGAGATATAAACATGTCACCTATTGAAGAAATGATGAATTTAGTGCCTATGGTTGTTGAAAAAACAGCTCGTGGTGAACGCTCTTACGATATATTTTCGCGTCTGTTAAAAGAAAGAATTATATTTATGGTTGGCCAGGTTGAAGATCATATGGCAAATTTAATTGTGGCACAATTATTGTTTCTTGAAGCAGAAAATTCTGAAAAAGACATCTCGTTGTATATTAATAGTCCAGGCGGTGTAGTCACTGCTGGCATGTCAATTTATGATACGATGCAATTTATTAAACCAGATGTGAGCACTATTTGTATGGGACAAGCCGCTAGCATGGGGTCGCTTATATTGACCGCAGGAGCAAAAGGAAAACGCTATTCGTTGCCAAGCTCTCGAATTATGATTCATCAATTATCTGGTGGCTATCAAGGACAAGCCTCTGACATTGATATTCATGCAAAGGAAGCTTTGAAGTTAAAAGATAGGCTCAATAGGGTAATGGCAAAACATACAGGAAAAACTCCAGAAGAAATTGAAAAAGACACAGATAGGGATAATTTTTTCAGTGCTCAAGAAGCAAAAGAATACGGGTTGATTGATGAAGTGCTAATGCAAAGAAAGTAGTTTAAGTCTCATAATCACAACAAAAAGCCAACATCGATAAATTACTAGTATTTGTCATTGTTGGCTTTTTAGTAGGTAGAATAACTCTTTAAGTTTGCTAAAAAAGACTTATATAACAATAAATAATCAAATATACGAACTATTTATAGTAATTGTCTATCTCTGGTTTTGTTTTTTGGTAAAATATCAATCTAAAGTAATAATAGAAGAAATATGACAGATAAAAAAGATAACGATACGACAGAAGAATTAAAGCATTGTAATTTTTGTGGTAAGAGTCAACAAGAAGTTCCCAAGCTTATTGCAGGGCCAAGCGTGTACATATGTGACGAGTGTGTTGATTTATGCAATGAGATAATAAAAGATGAATTTGATGAAGCCTTAAGCCATGATGAGGCTGCTTTACCGACACCAAAGGAAATTCACACTTACTTAAATGAATACGTAATTGGGCAAGAACACGCAAAAAAAGTATTGTCTGTCGCAGTTTATAATCACTATAAAAGAGTAAAAGCTAATCTCAAAGGAAAAAAAGATAGCAATGAAATTGAATTGTCTAAATCGAATATTCTTTTGGTAGGTCCAACAGGTTCAGGTAAAACTCTTTTAGCTGAAACATTAGCTCGGGTTTTAAATGTACCATTTACAATTGCTGATGCAACTTCTTTGACAGAAGCAGGATATGTTGGAGAAGATGTCGAAAACATTATTCAAAAATTGTTACAAAAATGCGATTACGATGTAGAAAAAGCCGAAAGTGGTATTGTATATCTTGATGAGATTGATAAGATTTCAAGAAAGTCAGAAAATCCATCCATTACTCGAGATGTATCTGGTGAAGGTGTTCAGCAAGCATTACTTAAACTAATCGAGGGAACTGTTGCTTCTGTTCCTCCTCAAGGTGGAAGAAAACACCCGCAACAAGAATTTTTACAAGTTGACACCAAAAACATCTTATTTATTTGTGGAGGTGCATTTTCGGGGTTGGAAAAAATTATAGAAAAAAGGTCGACTCAAACAGGAATTGGATTTTCTGCTAATGTCAAAGCCATAAAGAAAGATACAGATGATTTGGCATTGTTTAAAAATTTAAGACCTGATGATTTAGTCACTTATGGTCTGATTCCTGAATTTGTTGGTCGTTTGCCAGTTACCGCAACTCTCGAATTGTTAGATGAAGAAGCATTAGTTAAGATTTTGGTTGAACCAAAGAATGCTATTTCAAAACAGTTCAAATATATGTTTCAATTAGATAATGTAGAGTTAGATATTAGGGATGATGCATTAATTGCGATTGCTAAAAAAGCCTTAAAAAGGAAAACTGGAGCTCGTGGCTTAAGAACAATTATGGAAAAAGCCTTGCTCGATATAATGTACGATATTCCAGATATGGATGATGTCAAAAAAGTGGTGATTGATCGTGCCGTTATTGAAGAGGGAAATAATCCAATTATTGTCAGAGACAGTGTTGCAAAAGTCGTTAATGAAGGGTAATAATTTAAATGACTAGTGATAATCAAAAAGCAGCTGTTTTACCCTTAAGAGATGTCGTTGTTTTTCCAGGAATGGTTGTGCCATTATTCGTTGGACGAAAAAAATCAATCAAAGCACTTGAATCAGCGATGAAAAATTCACTGCCAATTATATTGGTAGCGCAAAAAAATCCTGAAACAGATAACCCTTCAATTGAGGATGTGTTTTCAATCGGTACAAAATCAACAATTTTGCAAATGGTTAAATTGCAAGATGGCACTCATAAAGTTTTAATTGAAGGAAATCAACGAGTTAAATTAAATAAGTTAATGGATGAAGATTTCTTTAAAGCTGAGTTTGAAGAGTGCGTTAATCTTAAGCTGTCAAATAAAAAAGAGTTAAGTGTAATGATTCGCTCTTTAAAAAACAACTTTGAGAATTACGCAAAACAAAACAGGAAAACACCGAAGGAATTGATGCATTCAATAATTGCCATTGAAGATGCTTATAAACTATCAGATACAATTTCAGCTCACCTCAATATTCAATTAAATGAAAAACAAAAACTTTTAGAAGAATTAAATATCTTAGCAAGATTAGAGTCTCTGTTAAAAATCATTAATAAAGAGCTGGATATAATTCAAATTGAAAAAAAGATTAGAGGCAAAGTTAAATCTCAAATAGAGAAAAACCAACGTGAATATTATTTAAACGAACAAATTAAAGCCATCAATGAAGAATTGACAGGGATTGATAACAAGCATTCTGAGCACAGTGAAATTGAAGAAAAAATTGCACAAACTCAATTGAACGAACAAGCATTAGAAAAAGTAGTCGCAGAATTTAAAAAACTAAAGAAGATGCCGCCTATGTCAACAGAGGCGACGGTAGTCCGTTCGTATTTAGAAACGGTATTAAAACTACCTTGGGAAAAGCGTAATAAAATTAATACCGACTTAGCTGAAGCACAAAGAATTCTTGATGAAGATCATTATGGTTTAGAAGACGTTAAAGAACGAATTTTAGAATTTTTAGCGGTACAAAAAAGGAAAAATAAAATGAAAGGTCCAATCATGTGTTTGGTTGGTCCACCAGGAGTGGGCAAAACTTCATTAGGTAAGTCAATAGCTAAAGCGACCAGTCGTACTTATAGCCGTATTTCACTTGGTGGCGTAAGAGATGAAGCAGAAATTAGAGGGCATCGGCGCACTTACATTGGTTCAATGCCAGGACGAATCATACAAAATATAACCAAAGCAAAATCCTGTAATCCTCTAATGTTACTCGATGAATTGGATAAAATGAGTGCTGATTTTAGAGGAGACCCATCATCGGCTTTACTTGAAGTGTTAGATCCTGAACAAAACCATGCTTTTGCTGATCATTATTTGGATTTAGATTTTGACCTATCAGAAGTTATGTTTATTGCAACGGCTAACTCATTAAATATACCAGGTCCCTTGCGAGACAGAATGGAAATTATTAGAATTCCAGGTTATACCGAACAAGAAAAAATTGAAATTGCCATTCGCTACTTAATTCCAAAACAGGTAGAGGCTAACGGCCTGGATAAAAAAGAACTGACCATTTCAAAAGCAGCAATAAAAGAAATAATTCGCAGCTATACCAAAGAATCTGGTGTTCGGAATTTAGAAAGAGAAATATCAAAAATTTGCCGAAAGGTTGTTAAAGAAATCTTAACAGAAAAAAACATAAAAAAAGTTAACCTTTCCATTAAAAACCTTTCCAAGTATTTAGGTGTTCAAAAGGTTAGCTTTGGAAAGGCTGCATTAAAAAGTGAAGTTGGTATGGTCACGGGGTTAGCTTGGACTGAAGTTGGCGGAGAGTTATTGCATATTGAGGCAACAGTCTTAACGGGCAGTGGTAAACAAACACTGACAGGGCATTTGGGCAAAGTTATGAAGGAATCTATCCATACTTCCTATTCTCTAATAAAATCAAGAGCACAATCTTTGGGTATTGATAATAATGCTCTGACTAACAAAGATATTCATATTCATGTACCAGAAGGAGCAACACCAAAAGATGGCCCAAGTGCTGGAATTGGCATGTGTGTAGCACTAGTTTCTGCGATTACCAATAATCCAGTTAAAGCCGACGTAGCCATGACAGGAGAAGTCACTTTAAGAGGGAAAGTGCTTCCAATTGGTGGTTTGAAAGAGAAGTTGTTAGCTGCATTGCGTGGAGGAATTAAAAAAGTCATAATTCCATTTGACAATCGTAAAGATTTAGTTAAAATGCCACTCCAAGTTAAGAATGAACTTGAAATTATCCCAGTCAAATTCATTGATGAGATTTTTGAAATAGCCCTTGAAAATGAATTAAAACCATTTTCTGATAAAGAGCTCAAAATGTTATTGGAACTGGATAATGCTAATAAAAAATCCAGTAGAGATTCATTTAGTCATTAAAATCATATAAACATTTTAAATAGTAAAAATATTGGAATTAAATCACTTAAAAGTATAAAAAAAAGCACACTTTTTTATAAATTAGTATACAATCCCATTTCGATATTTTGTTGAACAAATAACAAACATTAAGTTAGTCAGGTGTTGATTAACAGATTAATAAATTGGAGTTAGAAATAATGAAAAAAGCAGATTTTATAAAAAGTGTAGCAGAACAAGCTGATGTATCACAAGCAACAGCAACTGCATGTTTTGAAGCGATGGTAGGAACAGTAACTAATTGTTTAAAAGATGGAGATTCTTTAACTTTTGTTGGTTTCGGAACTTTCTCTGTAAAACACAGAGCCGCTCGTCAAGGTCGCAACCCTAGAACTGGCGAAACAATACAAATAAAAGCTGCAAATGTTCCAGCATTTAAAGCAGGTAAGGCACTTAAAGAAGCGTTAAACTAAATAACCCTTTTTCGTGTAAAAATCTGGGTGCTTAGCTCAGCTGGGAGAGCATCGCCCTTACAAGGCGAGGGTCGGGGGTTCGATCCCCTCAGCACCCACCATACACGGAGTGGTAGTTCAGTTGGTTAGAATACCGGCCTGTCACGCCGGTGGTCGCGAGTTCGAGTCTCGTCCACTCCGCCATTATAGATTAGGGTGTCTTTACAGACACCCTTTTTTATTTATAAAGAAAAAATATTATGCTAAGAGATATAAAACAAAAATCATCAGGTTTATTTGCCAAAATAGTTATGGGTCTACTTATAATTGCTTTCGGCTTTTGGGGAGTTAGTGGGTCATTGTTAATGGCTAATAACGACAGTGCTGCCAATGTCAATGGAAAGAAAATCACAATAAATGATTTCAACGTTGCTGTGCAAAACACTAAAAACAGATTAAGTTCGCAATTTGGAGACAATTTAGGCTCAGATTACTTTGATTCAGAAAATTTTAAAAGAGGTGTACTTAATCAACTCATAGATTCTGAGTTGTTAAGGCAAGAAGCTGAAAAGTTTTCATATGATGTGTCTCCTACACGAGTCAAAGACTACATTGAGTCAATTCCTGGCTTTCAATTGGATGGCAAATTTAGTCCCGAGGCTTATGCAAGTTATCTTTCACAAGTCAATAAATCTGCAGAACTTCTTGAACGAGATATAAAAGATGACATAAAAGGTTCTGCAATGGTAAACATGTTGGGGAAAAGTGCTTTTAACATAGACTCAGAAATTAACACTCAGTATAAATATTCCAAACAAAAAAGAGATTTTGACTACGTTGAAATTTCAAGTAAAGATTACGAAAAAGAGATAGAAGTCTCAGATGAAGAAATTGCTTCACATTATAAAGAATTTTCATCAGACTACATGACTCCTGAACAAGTCTCAATCAATTATATTGAATTATCAGTTACGGATATACTGCCTGAAATTGAATTAACTGAAGAAGAAATTAAAGATTCTTACGAGTCTCGTAAAGATTCTTTAAAGATACCTGAAAAACGAAAAGCACAACATATTTTATTGCCTGTTAGCAATAATGCCGAAGAAATCAAAAAGCAAATTGATAATGTTGCTAAACGAATTGCTAACGGTGAAGACTTTTCTGAGGTTGCCAAAGAAGTATCTAAGGATCCAGGCTCTGCTTCTTCTGGAGGTGATTTAGGCTGGGTTTCACCAGGTGACATGGTTGAGGCCTTTGATAAAAAATTATTTTCTATGAAGGCTGGAGAAGTTTCTGAACCAGTTTTATCAAAATTTGGTTACCATCTTATTAAGCTTAACGAAATAAAGGCTCCAAAAATACCTGCACTAGAAGAAATTAAAGATCAAATTATAACTGATTTAAAACAAGAGAAAGCTTCAGAACAATTTTTATCCAAAGCAGATGAGTTGGATACAGCAATTATTGATTCTGATAATTCTTTAGATTTAGCTGCAGAAGCGACTCATTTGGAAGTCAAATCCACGGAACTTTTCGCTTTAGGCAGAGGTGTGGGAATAGCTGCAAACCCTAAGTTTTCCCAAGTGGCATTTTCAGATGCAGTTAAAACGGACAATGAAATAAGTGAGATGGTGGATTTAGGTGAAAACCATGTGGCTTATTTGCATATTAATGAGCATAAGTTACCAAAAGTGAAAGAACTCTCTGAAGTTACCGATGTAATTAAAAACAAACTCATTGCTGAAAAATCGCATGAACTTGCTAAAAACAAGGTGGCTGAATTTATAAAACTGATTAATTCAGGTGAAAAAACATTAGCCGAAATTGCCCAATCAATAAGCAAAGAAGTTATTGAAGCAAAAGAGGTGGGAAGAACGGGTTCAAAACAACCTTTCAAACTCGTTCAAGAAGTCTTTTCATTAAAGATGGATAATGAGAAATCAGTACATTCGGTAGATGCTTCAACTAATTCTCTGGCTGTGGTTGAATTAAAAGCGATTAACAATGCTGATACCACGTCAATAACCGATGATGAAAAAGCGGGAATCAGAAGTCAAATAGAACGTACTGTTTCAAATGCAGAGATATCTAATATTGTCAAATCTTTAAAAGAAGATGCCAGTATAGTTATCAATGAAAAGATTTTTGAAGTAATCAATTAAGGTACTTTGAGGTGTTGGAGAAATGCCAACACCTCATCTTTTCGAAGTTAACATGAGAAATAATAAAACTTCACTCTCTTCAAAACTACTGGTTGAATTTGATCGATTTCTAAAGATAAATTCAAACCAACAAATAGGTTCATCAAATCCACTTCCAAATTACGTAAAAACCAATTATAAGTTATCTGCTCAAGAGTTTACTCTGACAAAAGGGTTAATGCGTATTAACCATACTGGAGAAATATGTGCTCAAGCTCTGTACTATGGGCAAGCTCTATTTGCAAAAGATAGAACAACCTATCTGCACTTGATTCAAGCTGCAGATGAAGAGCATGATCATTTATGTTGGTGCCAAGAACGTCTAACAGATTTTGGCACTTATACAAGTGTGTTTAACCCTTTTTGGTATGCGAGTTCCTTTGTTATGGGTGCAACGGCTGCTTTATTAGGGGATAAAATTAGTTATGGGTTTGTAATCGAAATTGAAAAACAAGTGGAAAATCATCTGCAAGAACACATCAATCAAATACCAAGACAAGACACAAAAACACATGCAATATTAGCTCAAATGAAAGCCGATGAAATCAGACACGGACAAAACGCGAGGGATGCAGGAGGTGTTGAGTTTCCTAAACCAATAAAATCCCTAATGACTGCCATGTCACAAGTGATGAAATTTATCGTATATCGACTATAAAGTATTAATTCATGCCACTTTTAACTAAAATATGTGCATGAGTCAATCAATTAAAATAATTCAAACGTTAAAAAAGACCTTGAAATCCCACGGCATTAAGTATATCGATGTAGCAAAACACCTGAACATCTCAGAATCCAGCATTAAACGGCAGTTTACCCAAGGTGATATTTCATTAAGTCGGTTAGAAAAAATATTGCTCTTAGTTAATCTTGAATTATCAGACTTGCTTGAACTTGTTCACCTTGAGAGTATGCAACTGGAACAACTCACTGTTGCACAAGAAAAGAAGATTGTTTCTAATACAAAATTATTACTGATAACAATCTCAGTCATGAATAACTTGTCTTTTAATGATATTTATGAGCTTTATGATTTAGAGCAATCAGAACTCATAAAGCTTCTATTGCAGTTAGAGAAAATTAATTTAATAAGTTTAAAACCAGGTAATAAAATCAAAACCCTTGTCAGTCGAACCTTTCAATGGCAGAAAAATGGACCGATCCAACGTTATTTTGAAAACCATATTCAAGATGATTTTTTTGATTGTCAGTTTGTTAATGCAGGTGAATTACGTATCGTTATTAATGGCATGGTATCCAATAGCTCAAATCAGACTATACATAAAAAGATGCAACAATTGGCACAAAACTTTAATGATTTAGCCTATAAAGATCAAAATATAGGTCTGCAAAGCCGCTATGGAACGACCTTAGTTATTGCCCTAAGACCTTGGGAATTACCAGAATTTTCTGGCTTCAGACGGAAAGAAAATACAAAGGTTTTTCGTTAATGTCTACCTACATTATAGGAGATGTGCAAGGATGTTTTGATGCCTTAATGGCGCTGTTGATAAAAGTTAAATTTGATGAGTCAAAAGATAAATTGATTTTTTGTGGTGATTTAGTTAATCGAGGAGGGCAATCATTAGCAACACTTCGTTGGATATATGCCAACCAAAAAATATGCCAAGTAACGCTTGGCAACCATGATTTAAGCTTGCTTGCTCAATTTTATTTGTATCGACTTAGGAAAACACGAAACAGTGAATTTCAAGAAATATTTCAAGCCCCCGATTGTGCTAATCTCATGAATTGGTTACGAAATCAAAGTGTGTTAATTCATGATAAGAGAATCAAAAAAATTATAGTTCACGCTGGAATTTATCCTTTATGGTCTTTAAAAAGAGCAAAAAAAGAGGCGAAATTTGTCGAATCTTTTTTACAAAATCATCCAGTTAAATTTTTCAAAAACATGTACGGAGCACACCCAAATCATTGGAACAAATCTTTGTCTGGCACAGATAGAGCACGGTTTGCTGTTAATAGTTTAACCCGAATGCGTTTTTTATTTAAAAATAATGGCCTAAATTTTAAAGCAAAGGGTGAAATTGAAAGTTTCCCTAAATTAATCCCTTGGTTTCGATTTAAGCCATACAAAAAGAAGAAATACACAATTATTTTCGGTCATTGGTCGGCACTGGGTTTGATGCAAGAAAATAATGTCATTTGTTTAGATACAGGTAAAGTTTGGGGTGGAAAACTAACAGCACTAAAAATATCTGATAACCTAGAAGATAAACAACAAATTTTTCAAGTTTAATCCATTTCTATTTAAATAACCTTAGCAAAATATTTATAATCAATTAAGATACGTGGTATGAAAGTATTTGCACCCGTTAGCATTGGTAACTTTTCAGTTGGCTTTGATTTATTAGGACTGGCAATCTCTCCCATAAACGGAGAGATGCTCGGTGATATTGTATCAGTTGAAACAGCTGATACTTACGATTTGACGGTGTCTGGACCTTACGCCGATATCTTGCCAAAAGATAAGTCTACCAACTTGGTGACACTTGCTTATAAGTTATATATGCAGAAAATGGCATTAAAAGGTTTGCCAACCACAGCACTAAAACTGCACCTCGAAAAGAGATTGCCTGTTGGTAGTGGTTTAGGTTCATCTTCTTCCTCATCAGTTGCAACTCTTTATGCCTTAAATAAATTCTTCGGTGATGCTTTGAGTATCGATGACTTATTAGAATTAGGAGGGCAATTGGAAGGCGAAGTCAGTGGTTCGATTCATTTCGATAATGTTGCGCCTTGTTTGCTTGGAGGTTTGCAGTTAATGACTGGAAATGAAATGCAACCATGTGTTTCTGTGCCATTTCCGGAGTCTTGGCAACTGGTGGTGAGTTACCCTGGAATCGAAGTATCAACTAAGAAGGCTCGAGACCTTTTACCAAAAGAAATCGATTTAGCAACCAGTATCAAATTTGCACAAAATTTATCGGTATTTGTTCATGCTTTACACGCAGAAGATACTGATATGGCTGCTTCAGTGTTGTTTGATGTGATTGCTGAGCCTAAAAGAAAATTTTTAATTGATGGTTTTGATGCTTATCGCGATTACGCAAAAAGTATGGGAGCTATTGCTTTTGGTATTTCTGGTTCAGGCTCAACGGTATTTGCAGTAACAAACAACCATGAAACATCCAATAAAATTCAAAAATATGCACTCAATAATTTTTGCCTAAAAGGTGGGTTTAGTCACATCTGTAAGGTTGATAATTTTGGTGTTCGGGAAGTAGAAATTGAAACATAAAACTAATTGTAGAAAATAATGAAATTACATAATTTAAAAATCCCATCTGAGAAAGTTAATTTTAAACAAGCCGTTATTCAAGGAATAGGGCAACAGCGAGGATTATTTTTTGTTGATTCGTTCAAACCTTTAAATAATATTGATGAAATTCTGTCCATGAATTTTGTTGAAAGAAGTGCTCATGTTATTCACCATTTAATTGATGCAGAACTTTCTTTGGAAAAAGTAAAGGAAATGGTTGCTGCAGCATTTAACTTTCCAGTCGAAATTAAACAGATAGAACAAAATGTTGCATGCTTGGAATTGTTTCATGGCCAAACATTGGCATTTAAAGATTTTGGTGCGCGCTTTATGGCACAATGTGTCAAAGAATTTAACGATAAAGAACAAGTGACTATCTTAACCGCGACATCTGGAGATACTGGAGCGGCTGTGGCTCATGCTTTTTATGGTATTCAAGGAATTAACGTTAAGATACTCTATCCCAAAGGGAAAATTTCAAATTTACAAGAAAAACTTTTTTGTACCTTAGGTAAAAATATCGAAACTTATAGCGTTGAAGGGGACTTTGATGACTGCCAAAGAATGGTCAAAGCCGCATTTGATTCGGACGAAATAAGACAGAAACATAATTTAACCTCTGCTAACTCAATTAACATCTCACGATTGCTTGCTCAAGTGTGTTATTACTTTGAAATCGCAAGTAAATACCCAAAAGGCAATTTAGTAGTGTCTGTCCCAAGTGGAAATTTTGGTAACTTAACAGCAGGATTAATCGCCAGGCAAATTGGTGCACCAATCAAACGATTCGTAGCCGCAACCAATGCCAATGATACCGTACCACGTTATTTAATGGAAAACATTTGGTCACCTAATAAAACAATCGAAACAGCATCCAATGCTATGGATGTCAGCGACCCAAGTAATTGGCCTCGTATAATGTCCTTATTTAACAATGATTTAGATAAAGTTAAACAAGTGATTTCTGCCACTATTAAAGACGATGAACAAACTTTTATAGCGATGGAACAACTGCAAATTGAAGGATATATAGCAGAACCACATACAGCCATAGCCTATGCAGGGTTGATTGAATCTTTACAAAATGATGAAGAAGGTGTTTTTATATCAACGGCTCATCCCACAAAATTTATTGAAACGGTAGAGAGTGTATTAAAAATAAAACTTGAATTACCTGATGCATTAGAAAAGGTAAAGGAATTAGAAAATTTATCCGTTACCGTAACAAATGACACAAGCAAATTTAACCAAATGTTGTTAAAATAAAGACATTACACTATTTAAGGAGCAAAAAATGAACAACAATAACGTAAGACATATCCAACCCAGACAACCATTTCCGATAAAGACAGCTATATTTGGTGCTATTATATTACTGGCTTTAATGTTTGGATCTAAATTATATAAAACAGTTCCAGTAGGTCACGCAGCTGTTGCTACATTATTTGGTAAAATTGTGGAAAAAAGTTACCCTGAAGGACTGCATGTCCCTGTTAATCCTTTGTATGCATGGCACACATTTGATATTCGTGAAAAAACCCATAAAGAGCATGCCCAAGTGCCTTCACAAGATCAGTTGCAAACATCAATTGATGTCAGTGTTCAATACCGATTGAATGGAGCACAGGTAGCAAAAATGCTGCAATCAACAGGTGATATGAATCAGTTAATTGAAGTGCAGCTGGTTCCAAAATTGCGTTCATTGCTCAGAGAACAAGGCAAAACCATAAAACGAGCAGAAGATTTCTTTTTAGAAGAAACTCAAGATAAATTACAAACAGCATTATTAACGGGGTTGCAGGAATACCTTGAGCCAAAGGGTGTGGAAGTTTCAGCCGTTTTAATTCGTGATATCACTTTACCAAACTTTATTACTAAAGCCATTGAGTCTAAAAAAGAACGAGAGCAAGCAGTAGAAAAGCAGAAAGCAGAGCTTGAAAGATTTAGAACTGAGCAGCAACAGTTGGTCGCACAAGCAGAGGCGCAACGTCACGCTGCCGAAGAAGAGGCTAAACAAAAAATAATATTAGCAGATGCGCAAGCTTATGAGATTAAGAAAATTAATGAGGCGATTGGTAGTAATCCAAACTACATAAAATTAATGAGTTTAGAGGCCTTGAAGTCAATTTCTAAAGATCCAGCATCAAAGATATATTTTATGGACAGCAATTCGCCACAGCCATTGCCGTTAATGCACTTATCAGACAAAAAATAGCATTTATTTTACTTCATAATGTTGCAGTCTCTTTGTTTGAAGATGGTCATTTACCTTTGTAAAATCACATTTTCAGCCTTGATACTGCAACATTCTAAAGCAAACTAAATTGCTATTTGCTAATATGACATAATTATGAAAAAGCTAACCGATTTAAAAGTGCGTTTTGTAGGGGCTGGCAATATGGCGGCCAGTTTGATTGGGGGTTTAATTAAGCGTGGTTTTTTGCCCTCACAAATTTCTGCTAGCGACCCAGGGCATCACCAACGGCAATTATTAACTGAAAAATTTGGCGTGCATACTTACCAAGGCAATAACGAGCATTTTGGTATTCCTGATGTGGTTATCTTGGCAGTAAAACCACAAATCATGAAAATTGTGACTCAAGATATTAAACACAGTGTTGTCGAAACAGGGGCTTTAGTTATCTCAATTGCTGCAGGAATTAAAGTTGAACATCTGGAGAAATGGTTGTCTCAAGATGTCTCGATTGTCCGCACAATGCCCAACACTCCAGCCTTAATTGGTGAAGGTGCAACGGGTTTATTTGCTAATAATAAAGTCAGTAAAGAACAGAGGCACTTAACTGAAGGCATTATGGACTCAGTTGGAATTTCGCATTGGGTCGATGAAGAATTTAAGATTGACATCGTAACCGCGTTATCAGGCAGCGGTCCGGCTTATTTCTTTTTATTTATGGAATACATGCAAAAAACAGCAATAGAATTGGGCTTAAAACCTGATGTGGCAGCTAAGCTAGTTGAACAAACTGCACTGGGATCAGCCATACTGGCTCAGCGCAGTGCGGATGACATTAGTGTATTACGTGAAAAAGTAACCTCGCCCAAAGGCACCACAGAATCAGCGTTAATTTCTTTTAATAACAATAAGTTAGAAAGAACAATTAAACAAGCTATTGAGGCTGCATATGAACGTTCTGTGCAGCTTTCAAAGGATTTTTTATGAACGTGCATCTTGCCATCTATGATAGAAAAAATGCTGGAATAGCCAGTGCTGCCTTGCATTTAAAATGTGATAAAGTTATTTTATTGCACCGCAAAGAACACGATGTTGAAGGCATTAAATCTGTGCTAGTTAATCGAGGAATTAAATGCACCAGTCAAATGGTCTCCTTTGACCCAGCTCAAATTCGCAACATTTTAAAACATGTTTTAAAAGATAATACACAGCATGAACTGATTTTTAACGCATCTTCTGGTTACCGCATGATGGTATTGGTGACACTTGAATATTTTACTTCAAAAAACAAAAATGCTTTTGTGGTGGATAAATTTACCAATCAATTGCATTGGTTACATCCAAGTGCAAACCCTTCGCAAACATTAGAAACACAGTTAAAAATCCATGAATACATCAAATTCACTTCATCACAAGTGCTCAGTAAAGGACAAACCCATCAAGAACCCAGAGATAGGCGCGCACTGACTCAATGGTTGATTGAAAATATAGCGAATTTTGGTGGATCTTTGGCGGCAATGAATCATATTGCTATGCGTGCTGATGTCTCTTTGAAATACAGGCTCGATAGAAACTATAAACGCAAACCACATTTACAAGCAATTCTTAATAAATTTGAAGACGTAGGGCTTTTGCATATTAACAATAATATTATCTATTTTAAAGATGAAGAAAGTCGCTTTTATGCTAACGGTGGGTGGTTGGAAAACCATGTTTTCAGTCTACTCTATGAAATGCGCAGTGAAAACCCTGCCATTAGTGATTTGGCTAAGGGAATGGAAGTCGTTCGAGCACAAGGCAGGGTGAAAAATGAAATTGATGTCATTTGCATGGCGCATAATCGCTTGCATTTGATTGAATGCAAAACCCGAAAATTTACTAAACATGCTGATGCCAATACACCAGGTGCAGCAGCGATTTACCGTTTGGATACATTAAAAGAAACATTGGGAGGTAATTCAGGTAAAGCGATGTTAGTCAGTTACCAAAAGCTCAGTCGTTACACCGAACAACGAGCCAAAGACTTGGGTTTATTTTGTTGTTCTCATCGACAACTTAAGGATTTGAAAAGCCATTTAACAGAATACATCGAATCAAAAAAATGATTAAAGTGGTTGAAAAGAACCTTTTGCTAAGGGCTTTTGCTTGTTTTTATCCGTAAGCGGTTCACAGGTTTTCATGGTTGCCAAACTGCGAACGGCTAATTGTTGATACAATGCGGTTCCTTCTGATTTCCAGCTGATTTCTTTATCACTAACTTCGCGTTTAATTACAGCAGGAATGCCCGCAATGATTGAGCGATTGGGTGCTATGAAATTGGGTTTAATATAGCTTAACGCAGCAACCATGCATTCATCACCAATCACCGCTTTATCCATAATGACACATTGAATACCCACCATAGTATTTTTACCAATCGTGCACCCATGGATCACAGCGCCATGAGAAATATGGGCGTTTTCTTTTAGTAAAGTCGTACCATTTGGAAAACCATGCGCGACACACATATCTTGAAAGTTCACACCATTCTCTAAAATGATTGTACCAAAATCTCCACGAAGAGAAGCATTGGGACCAATGTAGCAATTTTTTCCGATTTGTACGGAACCAACTATCACGGCTGTAGGGTGAATAAAGCTTGTCGGATGTATGACAGGTTTGACTCCATCAATTTCATAGATATTTTTCATGACAAGCATTATAATGTTTGACCAAGAAAATAACAAATCTAATACTTATGACAAATCCAAGCTACAAGACCTTTAACTTTTCAATTGAAAACAATATCGCACGGGTTGAACTCAATCGTCCAGATAAACTCAATGCTTTTTCAAAAACCATGCACGATGAATTTTATAGTATTTTAAAATCATTGACGCGAGAGGATAGTTTGCGTTGTGTGGTCATAACTGGAGCAGGGCGAGGATTTTGTGCTGGGCAAGACTTGGGC
>CAMZLQ010000112.1 GCA_947311585.1 uncultured Alcanivoracaceae bacterium
GTAACATAACAACGATACTCCCACTTTTTACTGGGTTACTTCATGTGAGTGAATTAACGCATTAAAACAGATGACGAATATACCTGTTTTATAACACGTTCGTGAAATAACTGAGCCTAAAATAGGGACTTTTATACTCTAGAAAAATACAGCTAAATCATTAAAATCTATACTTTATTATAAAGCACTCTACATGACGTTATTGATGAAATTATGCACTATGGAAGACTAAGGAATCGCCTTTTTTTAATATGTTTTTTTACACTATTTTTATCTTGTCAAGAAACTGCTGCTCTGATTTATAAAAGAGTTAGCGAAGAAATCAATATACCTATAACAAATCAAATTTCTGACATTGTCGAAACCAAAAATGGATACATATGGTTTGCAACAGATGTTGGATTGTCAGGTTATAATGGTAATCAACGCTTTCAATATAGCAACATATACCCTGAAAAAAACCTCAACTTTGATACAGTATACTCTATGGCTACCACCTCAAATGATGTTATTTGGTTAGGAACACATTACGGTCTATCGTCCTTTGATTACAGAACTAGAAAATTTACAAACTATAAGAATACGAACAAAACCCTCGAAGCGAGATTTGCCATAAAAAAAATACTTGTTTTTAAAGATAAATTCTTAATCATTAATACCTTTAATCGTAAGCTGTATTTCTTTGACATTCAAAATAATCGTTATATTTCCTCTGTATTTAAAAACATAAATAAAGAAATTTTAACCTCCGATAAAATCACTATTGAACTTTATGACGATGGATTTTTATTACTAAAAAATGGTAAAGAATTATCCCAGATAAAGATAGTTCTAAACACCGAAAACAAAGCACAGGTCTATCAAAAAAACATTAATATAAAAAATAATATAACTAACAAAATAACATTTATAAAATCAACACAAGATCATTTACTATTAACAACTACCACGCATCTAGTTGAATTAAATAAAAAAACATTTAATTTAATCAAGTCCACCAAATTCCCATCAAATCGAACCAACGACCCCAACAAAATTATAGTGACAGACATATTAGAACTAGAAAAAGAGTTTTATATGATAGCAACCCATGACAGTGGAATTTTTACCTTACAAGACGGTACATTCTCACAAGACATCAGCTTGCACTTGGACTTAACCACTATCACCAGTAACCGAATATTTAAATTATTGAAAGACAGCCATGATACTGTCTGGATTGTCGGCAAAGGCAACAAGGTGGATAAAATGGACTACCTTAATCAGGCAATCAAGATAATATCTCCAATTTTAAAACTTAACTTAGCATCGCTAAAACCTTTTTCAGTAAATGCCATCTTATACCAAGATCAAAAACTATGGCTCGGCACTGACGAAGGAATTATAACAAACAATAACTACAATGACTCTGTTGGATTTGTAGAGTTTGAAAAAGAAAAGTCAAACAATATTTCAGTCATTTCAAGAATTAAAAATTTAAATAATTCGTATTTTGCACTGGCTCCAAACCAAGGTATTTGGACCTTGGACACAAAAGGAAAAATTAAACAAAAGGTTCAAATCGGCAATTTATCACGCGACAAAACAGACTCCATTCGCAATATAGTCCAAGATAAAAATAAAAACCTCTGGATAGAAACCTATCATGGATTATACAAACATGAATACAATAAAGAATCCAAACAAAATTATAACTTCATATTTAATAAAGTTGCACAAATAAACAGCAATGGCTATTTAGACATCCACGTCAGTAAGAATAACAGCTTGATATTATCAACTTACGTGCATGGTGTATTTGAATACAACGAAAAAGAGAAAACAGTAAGAGTGCTTTTTGATTGGAAACCCTATTTTAATGTAATCCATGTAACGGAATACCACGAGGGGGTTTTATTTCTTGCCACAGATAAAGGTTTTTTTAGTTACAATTTAGCAACAAAAAAAATTGACAAACATAATTTATACCAAAACAGATTATCAAAAGCAAACATATATAACATATTCCCAATCAACAAGCATGAAGTCATTTTAAGCCTTTCAAATGGCTTAGCTATTTATAACATAACGACAAACAAGCACCAATTTATTGATGTATCACATTTATTAAAAGACGCCGACTTTAATTATAAAGCGGCTACACGACACAAAAACAAACTGTATATTGGAGGAGTATTAGGTATAGTTGTTATTGATTTAAATAAATTGGTAATTAATTATTCAAGTAAAATCCCTCAGATTGTGGTTGACAATATCGAAATCCTTGATGCCTATAATAGCACCAAATACTCCTACCTTAATCACACAAACACCTTAGAATTTAACGCGCAAGGAAACTCATTTAAGATAAATTATTCTATATTAAACAGCCCATTCAAAAAAGTATTGTCTTATAAATACAAATTAAGCCCTTTAGAAAAAGAATGGGTTCATGTTGAAAGTCCAGAAGAACCTTTAATAAGTTATTCAAACATTCCTAGTGGAGTTTATGATTTCCAAATAATGACCTCCATAAACAATACTCAATGGGGAGAACCAAGCCATTTAGGCATAAAAATATTAACTCCGTTATGGCGTGTTTGGTGGATGGTATCAATTTATATTTTCTTATTTTCTTCTATTATATATTCCTTGCTCAGAAACAAATTCAAACTTATCAAAGCAAAAATAGAAGAAAACAAACAATTGCATCTTTCAAAAAAAATATTTAACAATTCCTCTGATGGCATCTGTATTGCTGACAAAAAACTGCATGTAAAACAAACCAATGCTTCATTTTTACGTATTACAGGTTTTACTGAAAAAGAACTCAAAAATAAAACCTTTTTTACATCTAGTGATAAATTTAAATCTAAAAATATAAAGAAAAAAATAATCAACACCTTGCATATGAAGGGCTTTTGGAAAGGCGAACTGAAACTAGAAACAAAACTCAATGGCACCATTATTATTGAAGTCAAAATAAATGCATTAGTCAACTCAAACAAAGAATCCAACCTTGAATACCTCATTGTATTTAGCAATATTAGTGAACGTAAATCGCATGAAAAAGAACTCGAAAAATTAAGCTTATATGATGGATTAACTGGCCTTGCCAATCGAAACCTATTTATAAAAATGCTAGAAAAATATAAAACATCCAGTAAAAATAACAATAAGAAATTTGCCATTATTTTTATGGATTTAAATGACTTCAAAAAAGTCAATGACTATTATGGCCATAGATTTGGAGATCAACTACTGCAAGTCTTGGGAGCAAGGTTTTTAAGGACAATTGGTAAAAAAGTACCTATCTCTCGCTTTGGTGGAGATGAGTTTTGCTTATTATTAGTAGAAACAGATATTAGCATCTATAAAATGATTAAGAAGCTCAATTATAAATTTCAAAATATATTTACAAAACCTTTTATAATCGAAGAAAAAGAAATTATCATATCCCCTGCAATTGGAGTATCCATTTATCCACTGCATTCAGAAAACACAGAAGAATTAATGAAATTTGCAGATATTGCCATGTATCAGGCAAAGAAATCTAAAATCATAAATTGCAATATTTATAATCAAGATAAACATAAACAACCCTATCCTCGAGTAAAGCTTGAGGTTGACCTAAAAAATGCCATAAAAAACAAACTCGTTAGACCATTTATTCAACCTCAAGTTATAGTCGAAACACAGGAAGTTATTGGTTATGAAATTTTAGCCCGTTGGATTACAAACGAAAATAAATTTATTGATCCAGATATTTTTATCCCTATGGCTGAAAAATCTAATACTATTAACGAAATATTTTTACAATTATATGTAGAAACGATTCAGGCTTTTGAAAAAGAATTTGTAAACAACAAATTTAATCCACCCAAACTGTCCTTTAACCTTTGCCCCAACCAACTTTATAACAGAAGTTTACTTAATAAATTACATAAAAAATCAACTAAATACAACATCCCGACTTCATCCA
>CAMZLQ010000113.1 GCA_947311585.1 uncultured Alcanivoracaceae bacterium
CTGGCATGTGTGCCCGACAAATCTAAATTCAAATCATTGGCTTTAATGCCCATAATGGTAATCATGCAACTAGCAAGTGCCGTAGCAACTAAATCCGTTGGAGAAAAAGCTTCGCCTTTGCCGTGATTGTCCACTGGCGCATCGGTAATAACTTGGCTGTTGGATTGCAGATGTAACATGATGATTCTTAAGTTGCCGGGGTAGTTGACTTTTGCTGTCATAACTTTATTCTCCTTTAGTGTTGTTAGTGTTCTGCCAATATAAATGCACTTTTTGCATGGCATTATACAAGATGCTGCCCTGAGGGTATTCACCATCAATTAAATTTCCTGCAGGTTGTTTGCCTAATATTTCCAGAGCCTGGGTAACGTAACTGACTGCATGAATAACAAATTTACCCGCTTTTACGGCTTGTTGCACATCAAAACGTAACATCAGGTCGCCAGCATTAGCTTGTGGAATGATGACCCCTTGGCTTCCGGTAAAACCTTGAGACTGACAGGTGTCAAAAAAGCCTTCAATTTTTTCATTCACGCCGCCAATCGCTTGCAGTCTGCCGTGTTGATCAATGGCTCCGGTCATGGCAAACTCTTGAGACAGCGGTATCTGCGTTAGAGCAGAAATCAAACAACAAAACTCCGCACCCGATGCCGAATCACCATCAATTCCACCGTAAGATTGTTCAAAAGCAATGGAGGCACTAAAAGTCAAAGGGTGAGTTGTTGGTAATATATGACGCAATAAACCGCCTAATATAGCAAAACCTTTGGTGTGAATCGACCCAGACATATCTGCTCGTCCCTCAATATTAATAACACCAGCACGTCCTGGTGCCACCGTTGCGGTAATGCGTGATGGAAAACCATAAACCACGGGACCTGCATGAATCACTGCCAAACCATTGATTTCACCAACTTGCTCACCTGAAGTGAAAACATTAATCGTACCATTGGCAAGCATTTGTTGAAATTTTTCAGAAGGCAACCCTGCTCTTAGTTTGGTGCGTTTTATGGCATTATTAATGTGTTCTGCCCTAACTAATTTGGCTTTTTCCTTTTGAGCTAAAAAGTTACCTTCACGTGCTAAATCCGCAATGCGAGGAAAATTGGTGGTTAATTTATCTTTGCGTGCACAAATACGTGCACCATGTTCAATCAATGCAGCAACACCAGTTTTATCAAAGTGCAACAAATTCTCTTCGGCAACCATTCGAGCAATAACTTGGGCATAATTGTTGAAACTCAACTTGTTTCTTTCAATTTCGGTATCAAAATCGACCAAAACCTTAAATAACTCTGGAAAATCAGGATCATGATTATCTAACATATAATAAGTCTGAGCATCGCCTAATAAAATTACACGAACCTTAACAGGAATTGCTTCTGGCTTTATTGTGGGTTGAGAAAATGGCCATGACATTTCCGTTGGAACGATTTCCAACAATTGATTTTTTATGGTGCGGGTTAATATCTTCCACGCTCCTGACTCGGATAATAAATCACGCACATCCAACACTAAAAAACCACCGTTTGCTCGCAACAAAGTTCCTGCAGTAATACTCATGTGATCGGAAAGTTCGGGACCTTTTTCGCCCCACTTCGACTCAATGGTTCCCAATAATTTAGACAAAGAGGGTGAACGTTCGATAATAATTGGACTAAGGGTGTCATGAGCGATGGCATTGAGCACATTAACGCTGTATCTTTTGTGTGGATAAAACTCATCTTTGCCTGAATAAAAATACTGTTCAATCACATCTTCCACCACTTCGGTCAGATACTGTTGCACCGCTTTTTCATGGAAGCGTTTTACAATAGCAGCACTTTGAGCGTGTAAAATTTGGCGTGCCTTTTTTTCTATCTTTTCTTGTGTATTTTCAGCCAATGTGTATTTAATGTGATTAATTTCTTTCATCATTTCTTGAAATTCAGCATTAAATACCTGTAACTTTTCCTGCACTTTGTTTTGTTGCTGTTTGTTGATTTTTTCTGCAAGAATTAATTCTTGCCATTGGGCTGGTGCCATTGCTTTTTTATCAACAAGTGGCGCAATTATGGTTTGCACTCCATTTTCTGTTTTTAAATTGAGTAAGGACAAATCATTTTGCGCTAATTTTTCTTCAAAAGGTTTTGAAATTTCATCTATTTGTTGTTGTGCTTTTTTCTCCAATAGTGCTTTGTCTTGATTGACATCCTCGGCATCTAAAGCATCATTGAGTTCCTTGGTTATAAAATCAGCAAAGTTTCTCATCCAACGTTTGAAGAATTTCGCTTCTCCTGCTTTTAAGGTAATTAATCGCGGTCGGTCTGGCTGTTGAAAATTTGCCACGTAACAGTGTTCAAACACATCAACCAATGGTGTCGGGTGATTGTGCAAAAATTCACTCACCATTTCCAAACGTCCCGTACCGTACAGCCCTTTGACAAATGCATTTTGTCCAAAAGCCCGTGATTCAATGGCGTATTCTAGTGCTTGGATGGCTTGTTTTTGCCCTATAATTTCATTTATAGGCTTAACCTCTTGGGTGGTTTCAAAATTAAAATCATCACTGTTACAGTGCCAGCGGACTTGTTTCCAATTGAGTTTGGTATTATTTGTCATATTTCATTTACTATTGCTTGCATAAGTTATTATCTGATTATACATTCAAAAAAAAATATTTCGACTATTTACTATGAATGAACCAAACCCTATCGTTGTCCTTAAATTTGGCGGTACCAGTGTTTCAAATTTAAGCCGTTGGCAACAAATTTTAACGATTGTTCAACAACGCTTAAAACAAGGCTTGCGTGTTATCATTGTTCACTCTGCCAAATCAGGCATTACCAATCTGTTGGAAAAATTTGCCCAAAATTTGGACGCGGCTTTAATTACCGAAATCAAGACCTCTTTGCATCAACTTGCTAAAGAGTTGAATGTTAAAGCACAAATTAATACACAAATTGATAAATTGCACCAATTCAGTCAAAAAGATACACTTGATGCTTATGAAATTGCTCAGGTTTTAAGCTTTGGCGAATTGATGACTTCGTTAATTGCTTACGATTACTTATCAACACAATTAACACTTGAAAAACTAAATCCAAAAAATATTTTTATCAGCCACACCGACGACAACCGTGCTTTGGCCACCCGAATTTTATCTGCTAAATGCCACATAAAACCCATTGAACTTGAGTCTCAATGCGCCATTATGCCAGGATTTATTGCAGCAGACACCAAAGGCAATACCGTTGTCCTTGGTCGTGGTGGTTCGGATACATCGGCTTGCTCACTTGCAGTTGCAGTCAATGCCAAACGCGTCGAAATTTGGACAGATGTGCACGGTATTTTTAGTGCCAATCCGCACGTTGTGCCTACCGCTTGTTTAATTGAGAAAATCGGCTATGAAGAAGCCCGTGAAATTGCTGCCAGCGGCGGTAAAGTTTTACACCCTCGCTGTATTTTACCCGCCGAACAAAACAACATCCCCATTCATATTTACAACACCCAAGATGCAAAAGCACATGGAACTATTATAAAAAAGGGTTACGAATCCACCTCACCACGTGTGCGTGCCATTAATGTTCGCCATAAAATAACCTTAGTATCCATGGACTCAATGAACATGTGGCATCAAGCGGGTTTTATGGGAAAAATATTTGCTGTTTACGAAAAACTAGGGCTATCAATCGACATCGTGGTGACGGCTCAAACCAATGTAACCATCTCACTAGATATCGCTGATAACATCATCAGCCCGATTATTCTTGAAGAATTACATCAAATGCTCTCTGAGTTTTGCGAGGTCAAAATAATTAAAAATTGTTCAGCTGTCACCTTGGTTGGCTACCGAATGCGAGCCTTATTGGGTGAAATTGCTCCAATAATATCCAGCTTCGCTGAACAACGTATCTACTTAACTTCTCAATCTTCCAATGATTTAAACACCAGTATTGTTGTGGATGAAGACCAAGCCGATAAACTTCAGATTGCTCTGCATGATGGGTTGATAGCAACACACGGCAATCAATATGGATTTGGAGCAACTTGGGAACAACTTATTACTAAACAAGGTCAAAAAATGAATAAAAAACCAACGTGGTGGCAAGAAAATAAAGACAAATTAATTGCACTTGCTCAACAAAATTCTCCGTGTTATGTCTATCACCTGGACACAATCGTTTATCAAATCAATCAACTTAAAAAGTTAACAAGCATTGATAAAATGTTTTTTGCCATGAAGTCTAATTCTAACCCTGAAGTCCTTAAAACCATTCATGCCAATGGTGTTGGTCTTGAAATGGTCTCTCCTGGCGAGATAAATAGAGTTGAAAACACACTGTCAGGCATTCAAAAGGATGACCTGTTGTTTACCCCTAATTTTGCACCCATCCAAGAATACCAATTAGCCTTAGACAAAGGCCTGCATGTCACCATTGACAATAAATTTATATTAGAGCAATACCCCGATGTTTTTGCCAACCAATCATTAATATTACGCCTAGATCCAGGTCATGGAAGTGGCCACCACAAATATGTTCGAACCGCTGGAGAACACTCAAAATTTGGCATACACCATTCGGAACTTGTTGAAATAAAACAATTTTGCGACCAACACAATATTACCATTAAAGGTTTGCATTCTCATGCAGGTAGCGGAATTTTAGAACACCAAAACTGGGACAGAATCCTTGCTTATTTAACCGAGCAAATGCAAATATTCACTGACGTTACCATTATAAATATGGGTGGCGGTTATGGGATTACGGAAAATCCTTATGAAAAAGGTTTAGACATGCTCAAATTGAATGCCATCATTTCACGTTACAAGAAACAATTCCCGAAAGTGCAATTTTGGATGGAACCAGGACGTTATTTAGTGGCTAATGCTGGTGTATTGCTCGCCAAAGTAACGCAAACTAAAGTCAAAGGCAACAGCGGATATATTGGTTTGGAAACGGGCATGAACTCATTGATTCGCCCTGCACTTTACAGTGCTTGGCATAATATTGTCAATTTATCCAAATCGGATAAAACTCCTGAAATTACGGCAACCATAGTTGGACCCATGTGTGAAACGGGTGATATATTGGGTGTTGACAGAAAACTACCACAAACCGATGCGGGCGATGTTTTCCTTATTGCCAACAGTGGAGCTTACGGCTTTTCGATGGCATCTCGTTATAACCTACGAGAACCAGCACAAGAGATTATTTTTGAATAAACTCTGTTAAAATATTAACGCAGTTGACGCAAATACCACCATTCAAAAAAGCTTTTTGCCCAATGGAATATTCGCAATGGCGGCAACACAAACTGTCTTTTTTCATTTCTGAGTGTAAATACGCCTTTGTTATTGCTATCAATTATGCACATTAACTCTGGCTTAAATGTAGCAATAGCGGGTTTGTCAGCAAGAGAATTTAGCAAATTTTCGGCTGCTGCTTCTGCCTGTAAGTCCGCCATATGGGCTTGTTTAGGCATCCATCCAGGACCTTGAAAACTGCCCGAATCTCCAGCCACATAAACATTTTTCATCCCTTCGACTTCGCAGTGTTTTGTCGCCTTTAATAAACCGCCTTCTGATAGAGGTAAATCAGTATTTTTAAACCATTTATTACCCGTCATTCCTGGCATAAATAGTATTAAATCTGCATGAAATTCACCGCCCTCTGTTTTGACTTTATCGGCTTGGAAACCTTTAATTTTATGACCCAAATGCGTTTCGATATTTAATTTTTTCATGCGTGACAAAATGCCTTCAACGGCTTTTTCTCCCATGCGAATTCCGGGTTTTGGTGCGGGACAAAAGAACACCAGTTTAAATTTGTCCCGACGCTTTTCTGCTCGTAGTTGTTGATCTAAACCAAATAAAAATTCAAACATAGGTCCTCCTCGCATGGCAGATTTTTCTTTCGGATTAGAGGCAAAACCAATAGCAATTGTACCAGAATCCATGGCTTTAATTCTATCGCGTATTTTTTCAGCAGCCAAGATACCTTCGCATGGTGTGATAACGTGTTCAATGCCGCTGAGTTTTTTGATAAAGCGCCCCCCTGTTGCAATGATTAAACCATCGTTTTCTACCGTGCCATTAGTGGTTTCGACAACTCTGCCCGATTGTTTAATCCCTTTCACGTGAGCGGCATGAAACTTGATATTGTATTTGCTTATAAAATTATCCAAAGGCACAATCAAATCACTGGCTTGACGGCGACCTGAGGGTATCCATATTAAACTTGGCAAGTAGATAAATTCTTTGTTGGCTGCCACCAAGGTGATTTCGCAACTCTTATCAATTTTTCTTATCTGACGAACCGCTGTTAGTGCAGCAAAACCTGCACCCAGTATGGTAATTTTTTTCATAAGACTCAATTGCATTGGTTTTAAAGGAGTTATTGTAGAACAAATTTGCACTCAAGCCAAGTTATATTAGCCCGCACTAATATAACTTGGCTGTAATATCCCATGTCCTGTTTTAACCTTGATTAAAATCAAGCAATGCGCCTAACTGAAATGAGGTATTCTATGGTTGAGATGCGAGAAAGCACGGTATTTAAGTGTTCAAAATCATTAACGCGTATGGTTAATTCTAAATGATTTGTTCCGTGGTCTTTGTTGGGTTTTGCGACCAGAGCTTCTATGTTTGCTTTTAAGTTTGCCAACACTCCCGATAAGTCTTTGATAAAGCTTTTACGGTCATACGAGGTAATTTCAATATCAACAGGAAAGCTTTGACTGGTTTGGTTGCTCCAATTGACTGCAATAATCCGTTCAGGCTGTTCGCTCATCATGTTGATAAAATTCTCGCACGTCATGCGGTGCACACTCACTCCTCGTGTTCGGGTGATAAATCCCCCAATACTGTCTCCCAATACTGGATTACAACAACTGGCAGTGGTTGCCATGACATTGGCAAGTCCTTCAATGCTAAATGGTGTTGTTGCTTTGATGTCTTGCGATTGTGTTGGTTTTGTTAGTTTAAAATCTTCAGGTTGTTTGGGGCGTATCTGTTGTTCGGCTAAACGCAATATTTGATTGACGGAAATATCACCTGTGGCGATACGCGCATAAAGTTTATCCACGTCATGCAAGTTGTATTTTTGCAAAAACTGTTTTAAATCAACCGCTTCTAATGCAAACTTTTTTAACTCCTTATCCAAGGCTTCTTTACCGACTATAACATTTTGGTCAAAATCATTTTCTCGAAACCAATGACGCACCTTGGCTTTGGCTTTGGCTGATTTTAAATAACCTGACTGTTCACTGAGCCAATCACGACTGGGTTTTGCCACTTTGGCAGTCATAATTTCGACACGATCGCCTGTTTCTAATACCGTAACTAAAGGAACAATTCGCCCATTAACTTTTGCCCCTCTTGTTCTGTGCCCAACTTCGGTATGCACATGGTAAGCAAAATCAACGGGGGTTGAACCCGCTTGCAAATCCACCACATCGCCATTGGGCGTAAAGACATATATGCGCTCCTCTTCGGTTTCGTTTTCAAATTGGGCGATTAAATCATCGCTGTCTTTGTCATCCGATGCCAATAATTGCCGCATCCAATTAACTTTATTGTCGTAACTGACATCTTGTTTTGAGCCATCTTTGTAACGCCAGTGTGCTGCCACACCCAGTTCGGCATGTTCGTGCATTTCATGGGTGCGAATTTGCACCTCCATGGTTTTACCGCCTTTACCAATAACCACGGTGTGCAGTGATTGGTAGTTATTGCCTTTGGGCATGGCTATATAATCATCAAACTCTTTTGGAATATGTTTCCATAAAGCATGAACCATGCCTAAAACCGCATAACATTCGGACAAGTTATCCACTAAAACTCGAATGGCTCGAATATCATAAAGACCATCAAAACTTAAGTTTTTCTTTTGCATTTTTTTATAAATGCTATAAATGTGTTTGGGTCTTCCGACAATATCCGCCTTGATATGAACTTCAGCTAATTTTTTTTCCAATTGTTCGATAGAATAAGCAATAAACTCCTCACGAGCGGTGCGTTTTTCTGCCAATAACTTGGCTATTTTCTTGTATTGTTGCGGTTGTGAGAATCGAAATGAGTAGTCTTCAAGTTCCCACTTGACTTGCCAAACACCCAAGCGGTTAGCCAATGGAGCATGAAGTGTTTGGGTTAATTGTGCCAATTCTTGTTGCTGTTCAGATGGAAAATTAACCGCTGCTCGCAATAGGACTAACTGGTCTGCCAGTAAAATCAAAACCAAACGCACGTCTTTAATCATGGCAAATAATAACCGCCGCAAAGACTCACCATTTTTTTGCAGAGCTTGGGTATCTTGCATCCATTCCAACTGACTCACCTTGTAAATTTCATCCAAAATAAACAACACTTGTTCAGAAAATTTCTGGCGTTGCTCTGGAGTTAACTCATTGCCCGTTCTTAACACATGAAATAATAAAGCCGCTGTCAACACTTCGTCATCGGCTTTTAAATTAAACAGCACTTGAATTAATTCAACTAGGTGATTTTGAGAAACAGAATTATTTTTCAGGATTAAGTCAAAAGAGACATTTTGAGCAATCTCCAACGCACACTTCAATGCCTCCAGTTTATCTGCAGGAAAATCAAAAACTTGGTCGTCAAACCAACTGCTTAGTGTATTTGAGCTCATTATGCTTTGGCAACATTCGTTAAAAGAGTTGAAGTTGGTCGATAAGCCGGGTTCTGTGTCATTATTGCTAATGTGGTAATCATTCATCTGGACACTGCATCGCTGCATGCCTCAAGCAACCTACCCGAAAACTGCGCGGACCACGCATCACCATTTAAGGTTTGTTTTCCTATTTGGTCTTGCTCCCAGTGGGGTTTACCTTGCCATGAACTGTTACCAGCCATGCGGTGCGCTCTTACCGCACCCTTTCACCCTTACCAATCAATAAAGATTGGCGGTCTTCTCTCTGCTGCACTTGCCGTTAGCTTGCGCTACCCAGACGTTATCTGGCACTGCGTCCTGTGGAGCCCGGACTTTCCTCGATACATTAAAAAACATACCGCGATTACCTGACCAACTTCAAGGATTGATTATGGGTTTTATTGCGGTAAATACAAGGTTTTTGTATTTAATTAGGGATTATTTGATTTGTTATTTTGAGATTTGCTTTTATCCTCTAATTTATTGTGAATTTGGTAAAGTGTTTCGTCAATACCCTCGAGTGCTTTCGCGATTCGAAAAATAGTGAATATAAGTTTAAATATAAAATATACCATTAAAAAACCAAAGGCAACTTGTGCAAATACAGCCCAGTACATACTCATCAAGATAACTCCTTTTTCATAATAAGCAAATTACCATAGCCATCTTTAGGTGTAGCAAATTCCCAAGAATCCATTACGCTGTCGATGATATTTATTCCCAACCCTCCTGGACGTGTTTGGGTTAAGTCACGGGGTTTTATGGAGTTATCGTAGACCAAGGATGCATAATCGCGCAGATAAAAAACCAGTGTGTTATTTTGTAATTTGAAAGATAAATCAATTTTTCCTGTTTCATCATTATTGTAGGCATGGCGATAGATATTGCTGACCGCCTCATCCAAACACAACACCAACTGCTGTTCTGTTGCGGCATCAAATCCATTTTGCAGCACCACTTCTGATACTTTTGCCCTAACCATTTTTAAGTTCACAGGGTCTGCCATAAAACTTATTCCATCCAGATAAGTTTCGTGCACGTTGTCTCTTTTTTCAACCAATAATAAAGTTGCATCATCCGCCAGTTGTTGTCTGCGAACGTAGGTTATGATTTTGCCCACCCTGACTTCTGCAGATTCTGCTTCAACTGTTTTGATATACTCAATTAAACCTTCTGTTCCTAAATGTTCACCATTTTCAAGGCGTGCATCAGTTAAGCCGTCAGTCAAAAAGTACAATCCACCATCACCAATGGAAGTTTCTTGTTCTGGAAAGTCTAAATCCGCATCAATTCCCAGTGGTGGAGCATTGGCAATCCACGAATGAATACTGCCACTGTCGGAACATTTATGAATCACTGGTGGCAAGCCCGCATTGGACCACACCACTTTATCTTGTTTGGGGTAAAAATAACCCGCTGCCACACAAACAAACATGCCGCGAGAAGAATTTTCACACAGCTCTTTATTGGCTTTTTCAAGCCATTGTGAAGGCGGCAATCTATCCTTACCAATCCACCTTAACAAACTGCTGGCTCGCACCATTAACATGGATGCATCCAAGCCTTTTCCTGAAACATCACCAACAACAAACCCGACACAGTCTTCTCCAAGCGAAAAATAATCGTAAAAATCTCCCGAAACCTCATAAGCAGGAACATTGGATCCCACCACAGGGAAAGGGGGCTTTTTTCGTGCTGGTAATAAAGAACGCTGCAAGCGACGGGCTAAAGTAATTTCTTTCTTTAAGCGATTTTGTTCAACTAATTTAAGCGTTAAACGAGCATTATTAATCGACAAGGCAATCGGAGATGCCAGGAGTCGTAATATATCCCTATCACGGTTATCAAAAAATATGCCCTCTTCTTTATTTAACACTTGCAGAACACCAATATTTTCTCCAGCAGCAATTAACGGTGTACACAAGACTGATTTTGTTTCAAACCCTGTTAGCTTATCAACTTGACAGTTATAGCTGTCATCTTGCTTGGCATCTCGTATCAATTGGCACTTGCCTGAGTTTAATGCCGCTCCGACTATGCTGTTATTAACATCCACATCAATGCCTTTTATATCAACTGGACCAAAGCTGGCTCGACAGATTAATTTTTTATTTTTACTGTTGTATAAAAATACCGAGGCAGCTTGTGCATCCATATAATCAGCAATTTTTTCAACAGCATAACTTAAGGTTTCATCAATATCTAAAGATTGGACAAATGCTTGTGATAAATCTGCAAGAAGTTTAAGTTGATCAAGTGTCCCTGCTGAGACTTCTGCCTCATCAATAGCGGGCAAAGACGCCTCTTGGCTAAGTTTCATTATTCTTCTCTTCGATTTTTTGTTTTCTTTTTTTCTTTAATCCAGCAAAAGTAAACAATATGCCAAACAATGCATAACCCGAAAAAACGACAAACAAAACATTTGCAGGCGCTATAGTTAATAAAACAAAAATGAAAACCAAAAGCAATACCCATACAAAGGGGACCGACTCTTTAAAGGGAAGTGTCTTAAAAGAATAATACCGAAATTTGGAAACCATTAACAGCCCAGAAATCAAAGTCACCACGAGAGCAACATAACGCAATGATTCTCCGGTAAAACCATGATCAACCGCCACCCACACAAAAGAGCTGAGTAAAGCCGCCGCTGCAGGAGATGGCAGTCCTTGAAAATAAGCCTTATCAATGGTACCAATTTGAACATTAAATCGTGCTAATCGCAGTGCCCCACTGACGGCATAAATAAAAGCGACCAACCATGCGATTTTTGCCATAAGAGGGTGGACATTGACAAAGGAATGCAACGACCAGTTATACATAAGCAAAGAGGGTGCCAAGCCGAATGAGATTAAATCGGATAAAGAATCGTATTGTTCCCCAAACTCACTTTGAGTATTGGTCAAACGCGCGACTCTTCCATCAAGTCCATCAAGAAGTGCCGCAATAAATATTGAGATGGCTGCAATTTCAAATTTGCCATTAATTCCTGCAATTATGGAATAATAACCCGCAAAAAGTGCGCCTGTGGTAAATAAATTAGGTAAAAGGTAAATGCCTTTGCTTCTTGGTTTTTTAAGATCTGTCATTCTCTATTCTTTATATTTAATATCAATATAAAGCATTTTAGCACAAAAAAACCTGTGCAAGTTAACTACACAGGTTTTTACTTATTTGAAATTATAAACTAAATTTAAGTCAATTTAATTTACACTCAAAAATTTAAGCATGGCTTCTTTTATATCCAAAGACAAGTAACACAAGGAATAAAGAAATTAATGCATATAAACTTAAGCTTGGCACTGGTGTTGGTGGAGCTAATGCAGCAGCAGCTTCTGTCCACTCCATTGAATCAATACCAATATAATTTGAATTAGCTCCTGCTGGACCACCATTTGTTACAAAATAAACAAAGGCAATTCTTCCAGGACTTGTTATATTTATGTCTTGTTGAGTCCAAACCTCAGGATAACCACCTGCGGCAAGAGTAGGATTGATATCAAGCAAAGTCTCTGTAAAATCGCCAAAATCTGTTACACAATCGCCAGTATTGACTCCGCCTGTTGGACTCTTTACAACAACCAACCTATCAGGAAAATTGCTTCCTGTTGTTGTTCTAGTCCAAAATTTTAAATTACTTAAAGGACCTTCATCAGGCATAATCATCCAGTTACATATTGTCGATGCAGCTGTTGAATTAAAGTTTACTGCGATATACTCATCTGGGCCTCCTGCTTGAGCATTAAAAACAGCAGGATTACCTTGAAACCAGTCTGCAGTCCCAATAGTATCCGAACGGTTATCAAAGGTCCATCCTGCACCAGCTAAAGTGGTTATATCAACAAATGCTTCGCTTCCAGATGCATTAATTGTTTCTGGGGCAGCTGCAGTTGTATCTGGAATTGTACCTGGTTTACCACCTTTTTCCGTTTGTGAAAATACTGTTGTTGTGAACAATACCATTAAAATAAAAATTTTATTCATACTTCCTCTCTCGTTAGTTAAAAATTACTTACACATTTTACTATAGTTAGCAACAAATTGTAAATAAAACACACTAAAAAATCCTTGAATAAAACAGTCACTATTTCCCTCAAATCAAGTACAACTGGAACAGCCTATATGCAGGTGTAGTATAAGCCACCATTTATTCTATAATAATTAATATAAAGCATTTTTCCACAAAAAAACCTGTGCAAGTTAACTACACAGGTTTTTACTTATTTGAAATTATAAACTAAATTTAAGTTAGTTTACTCTCAAAAATTTAAGCACGGCTTCTTTTATACCCAAACACAAGTAAAGCAAGGAATAAAGCCACTAAAGCATATAGATTTAGGCTTGGTACTGGTGTTGGTGGAGCCAATACAACAGCAGCAGCTGCAAATTGACACGCAGGGTCTGGAGTTAATCCAATCCCCCAAATCGTCACCGTTCCAGCTGTAAAATTCGCATCAATTGCATTAGCAACATCGTCAAAGCCCTCAAAAAACTCAATAGGTAATAAACCATCACCCAATGCTACGATATCTGGCAATGCGTTATCAGTAAAATCAATAATACCACCAGAAGAATAAGTACCCGTTCCAGCAAAATCATCTCCATTACCAACACTTAAGTTAATTCCGCCACCGCCAGCTGAATCTGAAAACAACATCGTTGCTTCAGACAACCAACTTGCTCCTACAGTAGCCACTTCGACATTTGTCCATTCAACTCCTGTAATTGTACCACCTAAAACACAACTGCCAATCACATTATTCGGCGAGCCTTGTGCATCCCAAGATTCTCCAGTTAGCACAGAGAAGTCAATAGTCACAGAAGAATCTGGCGTACTATTTATCCCCACTGGTGCCGCGTTATTAGTAGCTCTTGACAACAGGCTCGTAGAAGCCTGATCAACTTTTCCTGCAGAAGCTGCAAAGGTTGCAGCCATTAATAATCCAATAATTAATTTTTCTTTCATACTCTCTCTTCTCTTTTGTTTAAAATATTGAAAGCAATGCTAATAGAGAGCTCTTCTAATTTCAACTTAATTATTCAAGTTTCATTACTTTTTTCTATTTTCTAAACGTAAATTTATATTTTATTGTCTAAATTTCGACATGGGAATTCGTTATTATAATCCAATTGTTCTAGTTGCATAAAAAAATCAACAAAGACCAAAATGTCCTGATCAGTGATTTCTTAAATTAATTATTTGTTCTCTCATCATGCTTTTAAATCAGATTTTCAATACAATAAAACATTTCTTTTTATTTAAATGCTAACTTTTTTATTTAATCACATTTTAAATTTGGTAAGATTGGTTATATGATAAACAAATCAACCAAACTTAAAGGCGTATGCTACGACATTCGCGGTCCCGTGTTAGATGCAGCAATCGAGCTCGAGAAAAAGGGACATAAAATATTAAAACTCAATATAGGCAATCCTGCGGCCTTTGAATTTGATGCACCCGATGATATAGTTAAAGACTTAATCAATAACCTTCCCCAAGCCGAAGGGTATTGCGATTCTAAGGGCTTATACTCTGCTCGAGTGGCAATTTTTCAACATTACCAACAAAAACTTGCAGATTTACAGTTTGAAAACATCTTTATTGGCAATGGCGTCAGTGAACTTATACTCATGTCGATGCAAGGCTTGCTTAATGACGGAGATGAAATTTTAATTCCCTCACCTGATTACCCTTTATGGACTGCCGCGGTTAATTTATCAGGCGGCAATGCGCTTCACTATTTATGCGATGAAGACCGAGATTGGGAACCCAATATTGATGACATTAAAGCAAAGATTACACCCAAAACCCGTGGTATTGTTGTTATCAACCCCAATAACCCAACTGGTGCTGTTTATTCCAAAGAAACATTGCTTGAAATTATTGAAATCGCACGCCAACATAAGTTAATTATCTACAGTGACGAAATATACGATAAAATTATCTATGATGACACTGAATTTACCTCAATCGCCTCCTTAGCCAATGATGTTCTTTTTGTTACCTTTAATGGCTTATCTAAGAACTACCGAGCCGCTGGATACCGCACAGGATGGATGGTATTAAGTGGCATAACAAACACTGCCAAAGATTATATTCAAGGACTTGAAATTATTTCATCCATGCGTTTATGCGCCAATGTACCGACTCAATTTGCCATCCAAACAGCATTAGGAGGTTACCAAAGTATAAATCAATTAATCGCTGGAGAGGGCAGATTAAATCAGCAGCGTTTAACTGCCTACGAAATGATTAACGACATCCCTGGACTTTCAACAACAAAACCCAAAGGGGCTCTTTATTGTTTTGTTAAAGTCGACACAAAAAAATTCAACATCACCAATGATGAACAAATGGTGTTGGATTTATTAAAACAAAAACAGATATTACTTGTCCATGGAACAGGTTTTAATTGGAATAAACCTGATCATTTTAGATTAGTGTTCTTACCCAATACACAGATATTAATCCAAGCCATAAACCGCATGAAAGATTTTTTTAGCCACTACAAACAAAGGTAAAATATGTCAGGAACACAAAGAAAAAACATCCACAAAGGCACGAACGTAAGTGTCGTACAAAAGCACCACCAACGCAGTGGCGAGCTCACCCAAGGAATTGTCAAAGATTTATTAACTAACTCAGCCAACCACCCTCACGGCATAAAAGTAAGGCTTGAATCGGGAGTTGTTGGACGAGTTAAGCAAATACATTAAACATAATTAGAGAAAAATAAACAGATTTATGCTATAAAGACACACACCAAACATTAAAACGACAAAACTATGAAAATATTCACTCTTATTTTAGCCTTATTTATTATGACGC
>CAMZLQ010000114.1 GCA_947311585.1 uncultured Alcanivoracaceae bacterium
AAGTATGTATTGTACTCGCGTGATGCCACGCCGGGCAAATATTTTGAGTATTCCAAAAACTCGCACAATATGATTTATGATATTGAAGCGATTGATTTAAAAACAGGTGCTATAGAAGTGTGGGTTTCAGGAGCTGGCGGTGCGGTGCGTCCAACGCCTTCACCCGATGGCAAAACCTTAGCCTTTGTGCGTCGGGTTCGCAACCAATCAACGCTATTTTTGCAAGACCGAGAAAGTGGTAAACTCACAGCAATCTATGATAATTTAGAACGAGATATGCAAGAAACATGGGCCATCCATGGCGTTTACCCCACTTTTGCTTGGACAAATGGTGACAAAGACATTGTCTTTTATGCCAAAGGTAAAATCCATCGCATAAATATTGCCACTAAAAAAGTCACCGACATTCCTTTTCAGGTAGATGACACCCGTAAGATTTCCAAAGCCGTAAAAGTTAAAGTCAATCCAGCACCAGAACAATTTACTGCTAAAATGCTGCGTTGGTTACACAAATCACCCGATGGTAAGATGGCAGTTTTTCAATCCCTTGGCTATCTTTATACGGTTAAATTGCCAAATGGTAAGCCAAAAAAATTAACCAAACAGCATAAAGACTTTGAATTTTATCCTAAGTTTTCACCCGATGGCAAAAGCATCGTCTATGTCACATGGAACGACAAAGATTTAGGTGCAGTAAAAATTGCTACGCTTTCAGGAAAATCGAAAAAAATTACTCAAAAACCCGGGCATTATATCAACCCGAGTCTTTCATCTGATGGAAAAACAGTGGTATTTCAAGCCATTGGTGGTGGTTATTTAACTTCGCCATTGTATTCGCAAAAAACAGGGGTTTTTGTTATCGACCGTAAATCGGGTGAACGCAGTTTAATCACTAAAAATGGTTCAGAGCCATTCTTTGCTAAAGACTCAAAGCGAGTATTCTTCACCACATCCGACAAAAAAGGCGAAGTCATCACCACCCAATTAGAAAGCACCGATTTATCGGGAAATAAAGGCGAAAAACATTATTCAGGCACGTGGATAAGCAATTACAGCGTTTCGCCTGACAATAAATGGTTGGCATTTATTCAAAACTTCCAAGTCTATGTTACGCCATTTATCCAAAGTGGTAAGTTTATCTCAACAGGCTCAAAAGCCAACAATTTACCATTACAAAAATTTTCAAAGAATGCAGGCAATTATTTAACGTGGCTGCATAATTCAAGCGAATTATCGTGGGCGTTAGGACCCGTTGTTTACCAACAAAAACTGGCAGACAAATTTGAATATTTGGGTGGCAACAAAGACAATAAACCCCAAACAACATTAATCAATTTTGCTGTCAAAGCCGATATTCCACAAGCAAGTGTTTTATTAAAAGATGCACGTATTATCACCATGAATGGCGATGAAGTGATTGAAAAGGGCGATATTTTGATAAAAAACAACCGTATTTTAGAAATTGGTGAAAATATTCAAACAAATACCAAAGCCATAGATAAAGTCATTGAACTAAAAGGCAAAACCATCATGCCCGGCATTGTCGATGTGCATTGGCATGGACCGTATGCGAATAAGCAACTCACACCACAAACCAATTGGCACGCTTATGCCAATTTGGCTTTTGGTGTCACCACCGAACATAACCCATCAGCCGATACCGCTGCGGTATTTTCCGCTGCCGAAATGCAACAAGCAGGGGTGATTGTTGCCCCACGGACTTTTTCAACGGGCACAATTTTATATGGAGCAACACAATTTATAACCGCACCAGTTGATTCATTAGATGATGCTATTGGACACTTGCAACGCATGCAAGATGTTGGAGCTTTTTCGGTAAAATCATACAATCAACCACGCCGCGAACAACGTCAACAAATCATAGAAGCGGCACGTCAAACCAATTTAATGGTTGTACCTGAAGGTGGCTCACTGTTGCAACATAACCTCAACATGATAATCGATGGGCACACGGGTATTGAACATTCTATCCCTGTAGCTGCGATTTACGATGATGTGGTACAACTCTGGTCACAATCCGAGACTGCTTATACGCCGACTTTGATTGTTGGTTACGGTGGTATTTGGGGTGAAAAATACTGGTACGACACCACCGATGTCTGGAAGCACCCTTTGTTATCGAAATACGTGCCGAGTTTTATCCTCGAACCCGTTTCGGTGCGGCGTGATAAAGCCCCAATTGAAGATTACAACCACATTAAAAATGCCCAAGTGGCAACCAAGTTGCAAAAAGCAGGGGTCAAAGTGATGCTAGGAGCACATGGTCAACGTGAAGGCTTGGGTGCTCATTGGGAAATGTGGATGTTTGCCCAAGGTGGCATGTCGCCTCTGAATGTTATTCGAGCTGCCACCATTGATGGGGCAAAATACATTGGTATGGATAAAGATTTGGGCTCACTTGAGGTCGGTAAACTGGCTGATTTAATTATTCTGAACAAAAACCCGTTAGACGATATCCGAAATTCAGATAAAATCTATCAAGTGATGCAAAACGGTCGTTTGTATGATGCCAATACCATGAATCAAGTTTTCCCTGATAAGGTAAAGCGAGAAAAATTCTATTTTGAATAGTAACTCGCATAAGGATGAATCTATTGACCTGAATATTTCATTTGAAATATTCAGGTTTACTAAACCTCAAGTATTGATATACGCTACTTCTTTAAGTAACTTTACCTTTAAATCAGAAGTTGTTATATGATGGAATCAATTATTAATCTTTAAAGAACTGTTCTATGAAAAGTGTTATTGCGTTTATTGTTGGTTTTTTTGTTTTTGGAGCTATGAACCAAGAAGGGTACGGTTATTTAATTGGAGGAATTGTTGCTTACTTGTTGTGGCAATTATACGAGTTAAAAATAAGAGTCTTTAATCTTGAAGGACAATTAAAAGATAAAGCCGTTAATAGCACAAGTATTCGGCAAGATGATGAGAATATAACTTTTAAGGAAGATGCAGAACGTGATGACAAGCAAGAAAATTATGACTCCGAAGAGATGGAGCCCTTAAACATTGCAGAGTTAATTCCTGAAAATTCACCAATAAAAGACTCACAATCATTAGACTCCAATAAGGACACCAGTGTCTTTGCTGATAAGATAATAGAAAACCCTCATCTTGATGAATTAACTCCCAAAGTTACTAAAACACAACACAATGAAGGTATTGAAGCAAAAAACCCTTGGATGTTGGATAAAGTTGAAAAAGACAATAACCAGAAGGCACAAGCGCAAGACGAACCAACCATCAACCCAATTGAAGAAGAAAAGTCCAAACCCATTATACTGAAACCATCACCTGTTGAAATTGCTTTTAAAAAAATTAAATCTTTAGTCGTTGGGTATTTTACTGGTGGTAACTCACTGGTTAGAACAGGGATGTTGTTGTTGTTTATTGGCGTTGCTTTTCTGTTGAAATACGTAGCAGAACGAACAGTTGTACCAATTGAATACCGTTACATTGGTATAAGTCTTGCTTGCTTAGCTATGTTCGTACTGGGTTGGAAATTACGCAAGAAACGCCCTGGATTCGCTTTGAGCTTACAAGGAGGTGGCATAGGCTTGTTATACCTGACTTTGTTTGCAGCCTTGCGTTTGCATGGCTTAATTGCTCCACATGTGGTGTTGTTTTTGTTGATTGGCATTGTGTGTCTATCCGCAATGTTAGCCATCCTTCAAGACTCTATGGCTCTGGCAGTGATAGGGATGATTGGCGGTTTTGCGGCTCCAATATTAACCTCAACAGGTCATGGAAGCCATGTGCAGTTATTTTCTTACTACCTATTGCTTAATATAGGAGTGTTTGCCATTTCGTGGTTTAAGTCGTGGCGAATTCTCAATGTTGTTGGTTTTGTCGCGACATTTGGTATTGGTTCGCTTTGGGGATTTAAGTACTATAAACCTGAATTTTTAATCAGTGTTGAACCATTTTTAATCGCTTACTTCTTGCTTTATACTTTTATTGCGGTTCTATTTGCCATTAAACAACCACCAAAACTAAAAGGCATAAATGATGGAACTATCATTTTTGGCACACCTCTGGTTGGCTTTGCATTGCAAGCAGCACTGATGAAGGATAGTGAATATGGTTTAGCCTATTCTGCTTTGGCATTGGGTGTGTTTTATGTTGTATTTGCCTACATAATAAGGCTTATGAAAAAACCCTACATGAAAGATTTAATTGAATCTTTTGTGGCATTAGGCATTGGTTTTGCCACTTTAGCAATTCCTCTTGGTTTTGATGGGAGGGCGACCTCTGCTATGTGGACAGCTGAGGGAAGTGCTTTATTATGGGTTGGCATTCGGCAATTGCGTCTATTGCCACGATTCAGTGGTTATGGATTGACTCTTTTGGGCATGGGGGCTTATTTTATTGAAGCTAAATTATCACGTGCTTTAATGCCTTGGCTCAATGCGGATTATATTGGTGCTTTGATTATCTTTATATCAACTGCTTTTATTGCACTTTATGTGCGCAAGCACCACCAGAAACTGTTTAAGATAGAACGAAATTTAATTGCTCCTCTCATGTGTTTACTCTCCGTTTTTTGGTGGGTGTATGGAGGAATGTTTGAAATCCATTACCATTATTCGAGTAATCGCCTGATTCTTTCTCAGTTGTTTTTGGCTCTGTCTAGCTTTGCATTGTTATTTATTGCGGATAAAATAAAATTCAAACTAGTCAAAAAACTTTCTATTGTTGTTTCATTTTTGATGTTAATGGTTATTGTTCCCTACATGCCAGTGGTGAATTTAAATGACAACAAAATGTTTTTGAATATTCGCTTTATTGGCTTGTTAATTTTGTCAGCTTATCATTTGTATTTATCATGGTATTGGAGTTTTGAGAGCAGACATAAACTGCCCTCTTCTTTTTCTAGTATGGGTCTAGTGTATTTAGTCACTGGTTTATGCAGTTGGTTGTATGTTTGGTCTATGGAAATTATCAGCTATTACCCTGATAACAAATTTATATTACTCGAACTGTTTCTCGCGATTACCGCATTTTTGTTGTTATTTACAGCTAATAAATTAAAGCTTAATACACATAAGTTGGCATCAGCTTTGGTCACTTTATTGATGATTTTGCCTGTGACTGAAATCCCACAATCAAGTCAAACCTTACCTGTGATGGCAAATATTCCTTTTATTGGCTTAACTATTTATTCATTGACTCATCTGTTCATGTCTTGGTATTGGCAAAGTAAAGTATCGCCAAACTCGCGTTCTAATCCGATGCAAATATCAAATATAATGTGGTTCATAGGCATTATCGCATGGGTATTTACGGGGCATCATGAGATATTCACGTATGTATCTGGAATAAGTGTTATCAACTTATCACTGGTTTTCATGTCCTTTTCGTTTGTATTGTGGATTGTCATAGCGCATAAATTAAATTGGAAAACCATGCATTATTTATCGTATGTATTTACTCCTTATTTATTTCTAATGGCGTACTTCATTTTCAGCTATCAATATAAATTCCATAGCAATTATGGGCTTTTTGCATGGGGATTATCGGCTGTTGTTAATTATTGGATTTTAAAAATCTACGATAATAATAAAATGGCATTTAAAAGATGGTATCATCTGGCGAGTTTACTGCTGTTTGCTTTTATTATCGTATTTGAATTTAGTGAGTTAATCAAACACTTCTTTGGCAGCCATACCATTTGGTATCACGCTTCACCAACAGTAATGACCATGCTATTGTCCATGGGTTTATTTAAAATAAGGAACAGGAAAACATGGCCTCTTAATGCCTATTCAACAAGTTATTTTCAAAACGGTTTAATGCTACTGTTTTCTATCACGTGGCTAATGCTTGTAGCGGTCAATTTGGCTCCTGCGGGTCAATCAACTCTCATAAGTTATTTGCCAATTATTAACCTATTGGACATCACTGGCATCTTATTTATATTATTTGCTTGGAAAGTTTTGTCCTCTCGTGTATTGCATTTGAGTCATGAGGTTAACAAGTTAGCGATGATTTCTTTACCGATAACGGCTTTTGTCTTACTCAATGCCAGTATGCTACGGGTTTTTCACTATTGGTACGGCATTGATTATAACTTCAATGCCATGGTTTCATCATTTATGGTGCAATCGGCTTTCAGCATACTTTGGTCATTAACTGCTGTTGTTTTAATGGTTTTGGCCTCAAAGAAACAATGGCGAATCGTTTGGTTAACTGGCTTGGGTCTTATAGTAGCAGTTATTGTTAAATTGTTTTTAGTTGATATGTCAGCATCTGGTACGATTGCTCGAATTGTTGCCTTTTTATCGGTTGGTTTATTATTGTCACTGGTTGGGTACTTTTCTCCCTTGCCTCCTGATATTAATAAGGATAAATTAAAGGCAACAGTTTTTGAAGATAAATATAAAGAAGAAGATTAATGAATAAATTTATTACAGACACTCAATCAAACCGTTTAAGATTTTGATGACCTTCCTATGCAAAATAAAAATACTTCTGGAAAGTATTTTCACGCAAGCCATCTTGGATGAGGAGGAGTATCAAGGATGATACGACTAACCTGAATATATCGAAATTTGGGTGACTGGTGAAAGCCATTCAATTTATTAATTTGGCATTGTACGAAGCCAAAAGCTGAGCTCTTAAGTGAAATAAAGCTTAAACTAAGCATCTGCCTTAATAAGTAAGTTCTACTTTGAGTCCAACTTTTTTTCAAACCTTTTGACATCATCAAGGGTGTCAATTCCATGAGGCATAGTTTGTTTGGCTTTTTTAGCTATAATTTTGTAGCCATAAGATAAAGCCCTAAGTTGTTCTAAGGATTCGGTTTTCTCAAGAGAGGTGGGTATAAGTTGCGAAAATTCCTTTAAAAATTTGGCACGGTAAGCATACAATCCAATATGGTGTTTATAAGTTATATTTGAATCAAGACAACCTTCATTAAACCCATCGCGAGCAAAAGGAATAGCCGCTCGTGAAAAATACAGGGCATAATCCTTATTATCAGTCACAAGTTTTACATTGTTTGGGTTTTGCACCTCTTGAAAATCACTTATTTCTTGGTATAAGGTAGCAATCGCTGCCTGTGGATTATCGATTAAGGCATCAACCAATTGTTCAATATTCACCTTTGGCGTTAAGGGCTCATCGCCTTGGTAGTTAACCACGATGGTGTCATCCGACCAGCTCATTATTGCCGCCACTTCGGCAAGTCTATCGGTTCCAGTTTGATGTTTAACAGATGTCATCAAGGCTTGATAACCGTGTTTTTCTACCAGTTCTGCTATGCGTTTATCATCTGTTGCCACCACCATTTGTTTGGCATTGAGCTTTGATGCAGACTCTAATGCCCAAATAATTAATGCTTTACCAGCTATTTCAAGTAACGGTTTGCCTGGTAATCGACTGGATTGATAACGCGCGGGTAAACAAACAACAACATCAGATTTCATTTGAGAACTCCATTAAGTCGTTTAAGAATTTCATCCTTTGTGCGTGCTTCCATATTCAATTTCAACACCACCACCCAAACATTTTTCAGTTTGAATCCTTCGCACTTTACGGCATCTTTTTCGGTAATAAAAATAGGGTCATCATTAGCAAAGTCAAAATGTTTTTCTGTTAATTCCTCATGATCATCTAATGGATTTTTCACCACTGCCAACCCTTGAGCAGAAAGCATATTAAAAAAGCTATCGGGATGGGCAATACCAGCCAACGCATTGATGTGTTGATTGCGAAAAGACTCAAGTAAACGCTGGTTTCTAATTTTTCCTAATTCATAAACCATCAATGGCGAATAGGTGAAATATGATTCTCCTTGTTTCTGACCTTTATAAATAACCATATCAACCGACCCTAGGCGAGAGGGTTCTTCTCGCAATGGTCCTGCAGGCAGTAATTGTTTATTACCCAGACCGTATTTTGCATCAATCAAAACAAATTCCAAGTCACGTTTTAACGCATAATGTTGCAAACCATCGTCAGCAACAATAATATCCACACGGTAATCAAGCATTAATTTTTGCGCAGCTTTAACTCTATTTTTTCCTACAAAAACTGGAGCATCGGTATGTTTTGCAATCAACAAGGCTTCATCACCACTGGCTTTTGGAGAAGTTTGTGGAATAACCAGTAAAGGTTCATGTTCTCTTTTACCGCCATAACCACGAGAAACCACACCGACTTTTAAGCCTTGCGACTTAAGTTGATTAACCAACCAAATTACAAAGGGCGTTTTGCCAACACCGCCAACCGAGATATTGCCAACAATGACCACAGGACATTTAATTTTGTGTGATTTTAACAAACCCATGGTGTAAAGTTTCTTCCGAGTTTTACCAACAAAGGAAAAAAGCTTTGACAGTAATTTATAACGCCAAGGAATCGCTTTTCCCTTATACCAAATTGCATTGAGTTTTTGTTGTTTTGAATTCGACATTCTTATCCTTTAGTTTGAAGAGAGTTGTATTTGATGCAACTTTGAATATATGCCATCAGATGCCAATAATTGTGAATGGCTTCCCATTTCTGCAATTTTTCCTTGACTCATAACCACCAACAAATCCGCTTTCTCAATAGTCGATAAACGATGGGCAATAACAAGAGTAGTGCGACCAATCATCACTTTTTCTAAAGCAGACTGTATTTTTTTCTCAGATTCTGAGTCAAGTGCGGAGGTGGCTTCATCCAATATTAACAAAGGTGCATCTTTTAAAATGGCGCGAGCAATAGCAATGCGTTGGCGTTGCCCTCCTGACAAACGTGTGCCATTCTCACCTAGCATGGTATTAAAACCATCGGGCAATTCTTCGATAAATTCCAATGCATTGGCTTGAATAGCGGCATTTTTAATGGCATCCTTATCTGCGTTATTGTTGCTTCCATAAGCAATATTGTTGGCTACTGTGTCATTAAACAACACCACATTTTGATCCACAAAAGCAATGTGATTGCGTAAACTTGATAAACTGTAATTATTAATATCAATGCCGTTAATCAACAACTTTCCAGATGTATAAGGGTAAAATCGTGGGACAAGATTAACTAATGTACTCTTTCCTCCTCCTGATTGCCCTACAAATGCCACTGTTTGTCCTTGCTTTATATCTAAGCTAATGTGATTTAATGCGGTGGTACCATCTTCGTATTCAAAAGATAAATCATCAAACTTTAACGACACTTCTTTGGCATTTAAGTCGAGCGTTCCTTCATCTGCTTCTGCTGCATAATCCAATATATAAAAGACACTGTCAGCGGCTGCCAATGTTCTTTGTATCATAGCACTGGAATCCGCCATGCGCTTAAGCGGTGGCAACATCGCCATCATCGACAAAATAAAAGACATAAATTTACCACCTGTCCATGCACCAATAGCCTCTGGAACGGTAGCGAAATAAACAATAATGGCTAAAGCACAAGCGGTAAGAATCTGCACGGTTGAAGAAGAAAGTGCACGAATGGACGTCACTTTCATATTCAAATATCGGTTTTTGTTATTAATGTTAAAAAATCGCTTGGCTTCCTCTTCTTGTCCTGCAAAAACTCTCACGACTTTTTGCCCTTTAACCACTTCTTCCACCACTTCACTAACACCACTCATGGAGTTTTGTATTCGGTGTGAAATTTTACGAAAACGCTTATTAACAACCGATATAATTAAAGCCACCAATGGCACTAAAACAAATACGACGACAGTTAACTCGACACTTTGGTATAACATTACGCCAATAAGCACGATTATGGTTAATACATCTCGAAATATCGAAATCACGGTAGTGGAAACACCCATTGCCATCATCTCAATATCAAAAGTCATCCGTGAAATAAGTCCCGCTGATGACTCCTTATCAAAGAACGAAGTAGGAAGCTGTAAATATTTTTTAAAAACCAGCTGCCTTAAGTCTGCTATGACTTTACGACCTACCCAGTTCAGCCCATAAGTTGAGATATAATTACCAACGCTACGCACAATGAACATAGCAATAATAACCCACGGCAAGAGACTTATGACTTTTTGATCATGCTGTCCAAATGCATCATCAATCATGTATTCAAACATCAACATAAAGGATGCTTGTACGCCAGCATCCATTAACGCCCCAATAATGGCAATGAATAGCACAAACTTGTAGGGCGTAGTAAATTTCCAAACCCGCGAAAAAGAGGTTTTTTGTTGCTCAGCTGACATAATTAAATCCGTTATTCGCTAGGAGTCGTTGCAATCGAAACACTGGTAAAACCCATATCTGCCAATACATCCATAACCGTTACCACGTGCTTATGGGCAGCATCGGCATCGGCACGAATAACAATTGGGGGTTTTTCATCCCCTTTAATTATTTGTTTTAAGCTGTTGGCTATGCTGTCGTATTTAGAATTTAGCAATTCATTATTATTAATATAAATACTCCCCTTTTGGCTAATGGAGATAACAATTTGTTGTTGCGATTGTGGAATAACCTTCTGCGTGGCTTCAGGTAATTGAATCTTTAACTTCGCTTGTTTTTCAAAAGTGGTTGTTACCATAAAAAAGATAAGCAACAAAAAGACCACATCAATTAATGAAGTCATGTTCAATTTTGGGCCTGGATTGCTGTCGTTATGAAATTTCATAATAACTACTTTTTATTTTCGCCAATAACATCAATCAAATCCATCACTTGTTTTTCAATGACTATGCTTTGATCAATAATCTTAGTTTTAAAATGGCGGTGAAATAACATTGCCGGAATAGCGACAACCAAACCTGCAGCAGTAGTAATCAATGCTTGAGAAATACCTGATGCCAAATGTGCTGCATCACCCACTCCATTGGCATTTATCGCAGCAAACACTTTAATCATACCTATGACAGTACCAAGCAAACCCAATAAAGGGGAAACTTCTGCAATTACTGACAACCAATTCAATGGTTTTTCCATTTTATGAATAGCATGGCGGCCAGCATCTTCCACCGTTTCAACGATTGCATCACGCGGCAAATCACGATTTCTTAAGGCAGAACTCATCACATAACCCAAGGGAGAGTTTTGTTCCAATTTCTGCAAATGCTTTGTATCCAAGTGTCTTGACTTTGACCATTTAATGACTTGTGCTTTTAAATCAGTTGGAATGACATCCTTATCTCGCAAAGACCAAAACCTCTCACCCACAATCATCATGGCAAGCACCATAAGAATAAGGATGAAAATCATCACCAAACCACCAGAAGAAACTATTTCAAGCATATAAATCTGCTCCAAAATTAAAAACAATGAGATATTATAATAACAATTGTTGGGATTGTGTTAAATAGTTCGGTTATTTGTGAAAATGTTAATACCCAAATCCAAATATAGAACAAAACATACATAAAAAATCATGGATTCCTAACCAAAACATCTTTTTAAACAAAATTCAGTACTTAAAACCAAACAGTGTATGGGTATTTGAAAATAATTCAGTTATTTGGTGAAATTATTGTGTAAATATCAAAATCACCTTAATCCTAGGAAGCTTTAGTTTATATTGACATGAATGTGTAATGAACTTGACTGCCTTTGCGTAGATCTTTAAGCCCAAGACTTTGACTCAGCTTTTTGCCAAATGGTTTTGGGACAACTTCTTTGAGCTGCATAAATAAATTGTAGGATAAAGAGTAAATTGAAAATATTAACCTTGCGAAATAAATTTAGTCCTATTTAAACTATTTGACTCAGGTCAATGAATTAATTGAATTAAACCATCATAATAAATTTTTTATTGCGAGTAATTAATTATGAAAACAGAACAAATTAGAAAACAATTAACTCATTTAAATAATTCATTAACGGAAATTGAAGATTCAGCGGTCATCCTCTCTGATGGATTTGTTGTTGCTTCTCAAATAGTGCATAACATTGATGAAGAAAAAATTGGCACCGTAAGTGCCGCACTGTTTGGATTAGCCAATACTGCTGCCAAGGAATTTGAAAAAGATGAAGTGCAATACGTCTTAATTAAATGCAAAAGAAACTACATTGCCATGTTCAAGGCGGGGAAAAATGCCGAGTTATTTGTAGACTTTAAGGACACTCCAAATCTTGATACTATTTTAAAAAAATGCCTTGTTGCTAGTGATACACTTGCTCAGTTAGTAGAATCATAAAAGTTTAATCCAAATCAATGAAATTTTTAGTCACTTCATTGTGATAAGGAGTTTGCTTGATTTGCTAGTCGTGTTAAGGCGTTGCGCTCTAATCGTTTTTTCTCTGTCGGGATTTCGGTTTAATCAAATTTTAAGCGAGTACGATTAACAAAGGCGACCAAAGATAACATAACAGGCACCTCGACAAGAACGCCCACTACGGTCGCTAAGGCAGCACCTGAGTGCAACCCAAACAAACTAATGGCAACGGCAACAGCCAGTTCAAAAAAGTTCGATGTACCAATCAAGCAACTAGGAGCGGCAATTTTGTGTGGGATTTTCCACTTATAAGCGACGTAATACGATAAGAAGAAAATTCCGTAGGTTTGGATAAGTAACGGAATGGCAATCAAAACAATATCCAATGGTTGTTTGATGATTGCAGGGGCTTGAAGCCCAAACAAAATAACAATCGTCGCCAAAAGACCAGCAATAGAAACGGGTGAAATTTTCGTTAAAAATCGATTTAAACTTAACTCACCCGATTTCAATAACATTTTACGGGTAATAAATCCAGCGACCAGTGGAATAACCACATACAGAACAACAGATAATAACAAGGTATCCCAAGGCACGCTTATGTTGGTTACACCCAATAAAAATCCCGCAATCGGAGCAAAGGCAACAACCATTATCAAATCATTGACCGAAACTTGCACCAAAGTGTAATTAGCATCGCCCTTGGTTAATTGCGACCAGACAAAAACCATCGCGGTACAAGGTGCAACGCCCAACAAAATGACACCAGCCAAGTACTCATTCGCTGTTTGTGCATCTAGCCAATTGGCGAAAATAATTTTAAAAAATAAGGCTCCAATTAATGCCATAGAAAATGGCTTTATTAACCAATTGACAATTAACGTTAAAATTAACCCTCTGGGATTTTTAGCCACGTCCTTAATAGATGAAAAGTCCACTTTAACCATCATCGGATATATCATCAACCAAATCAAAACAGCGACAACAATATTAACATGAGCCCATTCAAATTGGGCAATCAAATTAAAGATTTCAGGTAGGAAATGCCCGAGTAAAACACCAAACACAATGCAAAGCCCAACCCAGATAGTTAAATAACGTTCAAATAAATTCATGGAGTCGTTTTTCCTATTTTGTTTAAGTTTTCTTGTGTCAACTCATCAAGTTTCAACATTTTATCAATTCGTAATTCCATCTGTTTGAACGCCTTTTCAAAAGCCTTTTTCCTGCTTTTTCCAACAACTTTATCTGGGTCCGCAATACCCCAATGAGCTTTACTGGCTTTTCCTAAATAAAGTGGACAAATTTCACCTGCGGCATTGTCGCAAACTGTGATGACTAGGTCAAATTTTATGTTTAAAAAATCATGCCATGATTGAGAAGACAGCCCTGTAATTGGCAAGCCATGTTTCTCAAGAACACTTAAACTATCAGGATTGACTTTCCCTGTTGGAAAACTGCCAGCACTGTAGGCTTTAAATCGCTCTTTGCCAACATGATTAAGTATCACTTCAGCAAGAATTGAACGACAGGAATTACCTGTACATAAAAAGAGAATGTTTTTTATCACTTGAATGAGTTATAAGCACAAAAAAGCCATGATACAA
>CAMZLQ010000115.1 GCA_947311585.1 uncultured Alcanivoracaceae bacterium
GCAGGCATTGAAGCGCGGCCTTCTAATACAGCATCTGCAAAAGTTGATGCGTACAATTTAATTGCTTTCATCGCATCATCATTTCCAGGAATGATATAATCAACACCTTCAAATGAATTGTTTGTATCCACAACAGCTATCACTGGAATTCCTAAAGTTTTTGCTTCTTTAATAGCGATTGACTCATGCTTAGTATCAACAATAAACATTGCATCTGGAACACCTGCCATGTCCTTGATTCCACCTAAAGATTTTTCTAATTTAGTTAATTCTCTTTCGTGCTTTAACTGCTCTTTTTTAATCAATTTATCCATGCGACCATCCGCTTTCATTGCTTCAATGTCTCGAATTCTATTAATTGATTGTTTGACTGTCTTGTAGTTAGTCATCATGCCACCTAACCAACGGTTAGTCACATAAGGCATACCACAACGAATTGCTTCTTGTTTCATGACTTTACCAGCTGAACGCTTAGTACCAACAAACATAACTTTTCCACGGCGTGATGCCAAAGAACTTACGTAGTTTAACGCATCTTTCATTAATTTTTCAGTCTTGGATAAGTCAATGATATGAATTTTATTTTTAGAACTAAAAATGTATTGATCCATTTTTGGATTCCAGTATCTGGTATTGTGTCCGAAATGTACACCAGCTTCCAGCAGCTGCTTTATGCTAACATTAGCCATTATTAATTTTCCTAATTTAAGGGTTATAAACTATGCACTCATGCTTGACTAACAACCAATAATAATTGGCACCCAGTTAAATCATTTAGCATGATGCAGGATTTACTTTCTCGCAAAACAAGCGAAAAGCCGCGGGATTATACTGTAAAGCAGTTTATCCAACAAGGAAGTTTGTGGATTTTGGTGGTTAAATTAGCTCTTTTCTTGCAACATTTGCAAAATACTCGAAAAATCTTTTGTTCCTTGACCATTGTATTTGTGTAATTCATACAATTGACCAGCAGCAGCACCTAAAGGAATGGGGCTGTGCGATTTACTGGCAAGCTCTTGAGCTAGTCCCAAGTCTTTACTCATAAGATTGGTCATAAAGCCACCTTTATAATCATTGCTTGATGGCACATTGGGCATCACTCCTGGAAATGGATTATAGACTTGCAATGACCAGTTGTTACCTGATGAAGCTTTCATGATTTCAGACAGTACATTTGCATCCAATCCTTGCCTTGTTCCCATATTTAACGCCTCTGCGGTACCAATCATATGAATCGCTAACAACATATTGTTGCAAATTTTCGCCACCTGTCCAGCACCTGATGCACCGGCATGAAAGATATTTTTACCCATGGCATCGAGTATGGGCTTGGCTTTTTCAAAAGCTTCAGGTTCTCCTCCACAGATAAAGGTTAATGTCCCTGCAATCGCTGCGGCTGTTCCTCCTGAAACTGGCGCATCAACCATATTAATGCCTTTAACCTTACAAGCCGTTGCCACATGGCGCGCATCATCGGCTGCGATTGTGGAACTATCAATGACTAAAACATCTTTAGAAATATGGTTGATTAAACCATTTTTTCCCGTATAAAGTGACTTAACAATCGCTCCATTTGGTAACATTGAAATAATGACATTAGCATTGGTTAAAGCAGAAATAGCAGAATCTGCTTTTTTAGCACCTGTCTTTACAGCTTTTGCGACCACTTCTTTATTTAAATCATAAACGGTTAAATTATGTCCTGCCTTGATGAGATTCTCTGCCATGGGCCCGCCCATGTTACCCAAACCAATAAATGCGATATTTGTCATTTTCTATCCGTCTTATTATAATTCTCTCATTATATCAAGACTATGGACAACATAGCAAAGAACTGAATAATTTATTTTAACTTCGCAGAAGATTACCTGCCCTTTTTGTCGTGAGTTTTTTTTAACTTTCATGATGACCTCTTTACTCTGCAGGGTAAAAATAGGTTCAATTTTACCAACAAATCAATTTACCTGTCTTAACCATTACACACTGACTTTACATGGGTTATCCTATATAGTTTCTTATGGGGTTTAATATTTTGTTCCCTAAATCTACCCTAAAATACACTTCTCTATATTAAATTATTTGTTAATATTGAGTTTTTAATAAGGAGACGGTAAATGTCTATAAAATTTTCAGTAAAAACTATTTTTATCTTAACAACCATAATTAATTGTTCTTTGTCTTTTGCTCATTTTGATGCTTCTGATCCTTTCTTTTGCTATAAAGATGAAAAAATAATGTATGCAGAAGTTGCCATCAAAGGGCAATCATTGATGAAATTAATTCCAAAAGAGTCTTTTGTAAACTGCCCTGTCGGGATATCGCCTAAGGACGATGAGTTGTCAAATTACATTGGCTCTACAATAACGAATAACAATCCTTATTTTAAACACGATATATTCGATATGCCCCTAAGTGCACAGAAAGCTTATTCGTTTGCGAGTTGCCAATGCGCATCGATGCTAAATGAAAAAATTGACCCTAATTCAATTCGTCCATTGTTGGAAGGGCCTGAAGAGTTATTGAGTCCAGATCATGACAATAATTATGAATTATCTCAAGGCATTAAATTCAGTTGTTTTGTTTGTAAATCAAAGAAATAATGTACTTTTTCTTTAGTGATAAACTTTATGGAAGCAGAATATATAGGTTATCGCCAAGGCAATAATCAACATATTTTTCATTCTGTTTTAGCATTAAAGAAAAGCTTTTTATAAACCAATGACCTCAATCAGAAATAAGCTATCTTTATACAAGGTATATGTTGATAGCTTATTTCTTTCTATACCACCACCTTACGCATTTGTAATGGTCAAGTTTTATCGGAGACATTTTTAGCCACATTTATTTAATTTCCTATGTCATTTGTTGTTGATTTCTTAACTTTTCCATAAAATCTTCTAATTGATTTTTCAATATCGTTCTGTTCGCATCGGACAAGTCACACTCAGATAATATATAATGGGACGTTTTAATAACAGATCTCCATCTAGGCACTTTCGGCAGTGAGTTAATATTTAAATAACGGTCTAATGCTCGAGTACGAAGACGACCATCATCAACTGTGACTTTCCATAATTGGCTTTTTTGAGCTAAACCTATTTTGTTATCCAAGGTTGTTTGTCGCCAAACTTCTAAGTTTTTAGACATAAGAGCGACTAAAGAACTCCGGTACGATTCATTTAAAAACGCTTTTGATTGTATATTTTCTAAAAGGCGTGATATTTTTTGTAAGCAGTAGCTAGATTCCATTATTTTTTCTTTATCACAAAGCGCATTGATTTTCACTTTAACAGTCTCAATAGATTGCAAATTGTCAATAAAGGTAGACAACAAGTTAAGTTTATTATTCTCATTGCTCGTTTCAATGCTTAGAACAATTAAATTACTCAGGGAGTTCAATACTTTTACCGAAATATAAAGCCTCTGTTCATTTTCAATATCTAGTATTATTTTCTGCTCACAAGCAGTATCGTCTTCCTTGAATTGAATTTTATTCCATATAGCAAGGATTACATTGTTATTGTCAACTCCCCGACCTAACAAATCCTCCCCTTGAATTTTAATCGCTTTTTCAAATGCTTCGTTATAGTATTTGACAACACCAGTAGAGGAAAGAGTTAAAATAGCTGTCTCAAAAGAACTGAATGTTGTGGTAATTGACTTTATTGGAGTACTCAGATTTAGCAACTCTTGTTTATGAAAATTTATTTCATTTAATAAATATTTCTTTTCATTTTTTCTTTTTTTGTACTGCAATATAACCAATAAAATTAAAAAGAATGAGAACAATAAAAAGAAATAGGTTTGTAGACGGTTTTTCTTAATTAGAAGATCTTTAATAATAGCATTGTTCTTCAAAACAGTTATTTGCTTATCTTGAAAATGTAACTCAATCTCATTTTGAAGTTTTTTCACTTCAATATTATGTTTTTCTTCAAATTGATTGAGGCTTAGTTCTGTTAATTTTTTTTGAAATTCCAGTGCTTTTTTAGATTCATTTTCTTGCTCATAAAAATCCACCAACTTACTAAAAAACAAAAGCCTCTTCTCTGGATACTTTTGGGCTGTGGAAACTTTTAGACCTTTTAGCAAGATTAATTCTGCATCTTTGGGATTATTGTCTCTTAACAGCAGATCACTTATCACAAGATATTTTGCAAGTTGTTGATTGGTTGTAATATCAGTAATATGATTGGTGTTTTCCAATATACGCTTTGCTTTGTTTAGGTTGTTATTTTTAAGGTAATAGTTTGCCAAATCAATGTAAATGTCAAATAAAAGTATATCTTTATTTGGGTTATTTTCTTGTTCTTTAACGAGCTTCTCAAGTTGTAATATACCTGATTCAAGCCCCTTAGTTTTTTCTAAAGAAACCGCAATTTGGTTTTTAATATGAACTACGGTTGAAAGCAAAGTTACATCACTTTTTAGCAACTGACTATAAATGCCAAGTGCTCTGTAGTGTGTACTTAGTGCCAATTCATAATCCTCTAAAACAATATACAAGTTTCCTATATTGTATAAAGTGTTTGCAATTTCTATTTTGTTATCTAATTTTTCTTTAATATCTAGGCTATTTTTATAAAATTGCAATGAACTCAAATATTCTTGCTTAGCTTTTAAAACAATCCCTAAGTCATTGTAACTTTTTGACATCAACTCCAAGTTGTTTCTTGATTTAGCAAATTGTAATGCTTGATCAAATACAAACTTAGCTGTTGAAAGATTATGCATATAAAAATGATTTTTTCCCTTTGTTCTTAATAAGAGATGAATCTTTTCTGAATCCAAATTGTCAAAAATGTCATTGTTCTCTTCTATGTTTCTAATTAGACTGTTACTGAGTTTATACTTCCCTTGTTTTTGTAATGAGACAGCTTGATTTAATTTTATATTTAACGGATTGGAAATATTTTTTTCACAGAAATCCTGATTTTTAAAGTCATTACTTAAGCAGATTTCAGAGCCATTTTTTGCTACACTTTTTAAAGAAACCCCTGACAATAATACCAAACAAACAAGCATCAGAAAGTGTGATGCCAGTAATTTTTTATTCATTTTTTTATCTCTCGTATAAATCTATAGTTTTAATCATTAACACGGTGCTTTTGTACCCTTTTTATACCCAAAACACCCCTAAATTCCCCCTTATTAGTTATTTTAATTTTAAGAATTAATTCTATCATGCATGTGTGACATCTGTCATATTTTTTAATTAATTATGAGGTATTCAAAAATGAATGTTTTAACAGAAAGTATAAAGAAAAATCTAAAAGTATCTCTTTTAGGTGGTTTGGCTGCTATGACAACTATTGTCAGTGGTTACCAGTATCAAAGTAATACGATGCCATTAAATTCAGCATCCTATAATGAGATAAAAAACAACAGCAAAGGAAGCAATGCCTTTGAAACTATTTCAATAGAAATTGAGAGAAAAGGTGCTTTGTACATATCTTTGGAAGATAACTTGCTTTTTTTGTGGATGATTGAAAATCACTCTGATGAATTTCAGGAAGTTTACTTGTACGATAAAGTGGAGTTAGGTGATTCTACCGATTTGAAGCGTATTTTAGTTAAAGTATTTGGTGTCAGCTCAATTTTTTATTCTGAAAAAGTCTTAGATCGCATTAAGAGTCAAAATCTTAAATTAAACATATCTGGTTTTTTTGACAAAGGAAAATTAATAACTCCCTTGAAAGCAGAAATATTCGAGCCACTTTTACACGTTGAATCATCAGAACCAAAACCTATAGAAGAATATGATGGTGTTTTTGATTTGTATGAAACTCAAAAAAAGATTTATGAACAAGTTGATAAATCAATGGATTTAACACAAAACACAACCACTCGGGCACTAGATAAATCTGAATCACTCTTACGGGATTATTCAAGTTCTCAACTTGAAAGAAGCTATCAAGTAAAAGATATGCTATCTTCTCTAGAAGTGAGTTCTGTAGATAAAGCAAACCTGCTTCTATCAAACGTGCAAGAAGACATAGGAAAGGTAAACGAGAATATAGAAGGGCGTGATAACTATATAGCTAAAAAGACTAAAAAAGATTATATCCAGTGTGCGAACAGCATTCAAAAAGACGTGGATATAAATTTAACAGATTTTGAAGAACTTGTGTCAATCTATGAAGATGACTTTAATAATAAAAGCAGTACCAAAGGTAGACCTGTTGACCCAATTGATGACCCAGTAGATGAACTATCTGAGGAACAAGAATTAGTTAACGATCAATTTGTTACATCAATGCAAAACTGCCTTGGGTCAGAACAAGATATTGAAACCATGTCAAATGACACCTATGAGTTTCCAATGAGCGAGAACGGTCATTATCAACAGTTAGAAAATTTAGAGACAGAATTTAATTATGTAGAACAAGAGATAAAAGAGTTGGGAGACTCTCTAATTGCAGAAGGCGAGCAAAAGGCGAGAGATACTGATGATCTTGTGGACTTAAGAAAAATGGATGAAATTCAACATGGATTTGATGACTGGATTCCCGAGTCTGTTCTAAAAAACAAAGTAGATGCAATAAATCCTCTTGTATCCATATCTGAAAAAGGAGCTGATGAAAAAGGTGGAAATGAAGTATTGTGTGAAAACTATACTAATTATGACATTGAATTTGATGTATTTGGTGTCGGTGTCTTAATAGCCACTTCATTGAATGACAGTGTTAAAACAGGCGATGAAAATAATTTAATTATTACATTTGGTGGTGAGGACTGTATTGAGTCACATGATGGCATTGATTTTGTTTTCTCTGGAGCTGACAATGATATTGTTTATGGTGGCGATGACATAGACTTCTTATTTGCAGGTAAAGGAGATGATGAAGTACATGGTAGCGCTGGTAGAAAGTTAGAATTTGCCAATTTTACTTACTATCAAGGAAATTTTATTTTTGGGTCTCAAGGTAAAGATACTTTATACGGTGGAGAGGACAATAAAGATAGAGGAGAAAATAACGAAGTTGAAACTAAAGGATTCACAGATTTTATCTTTGGAGGTTCAGACAATGATGAAATACATGGTGAAAGAGGCATAGACTTTATATTTGGCTCTGAAGGTGATGACACGTTAAAGAATGACCATGTTGGTTATATTAAAATACAAGGTCTGGAAATAGCAATGGGTAGTTTCTTCTTTGGTGGAAGAGGTGACGATACTATTATTGGTTCAAACTCTAGTGGCACAGAAATCAAACAATTACTTGGTGACTTTATTTTTGGAAATATAGGAAATGACAAATTAAACGGCAGAGGCGGAATAGACTTTATTTTTGGAAATTCTGGCAATGATACTATTAGTGGAGGCAAAAATACTGATCTAATCTTTGGTAATCAAGGAAATGACTCTGTTAGTGGAAATGATGGCATTGATTTAGTCTCTGGCGATAGTGGTTCGGATTATGTCTATGGTAACTCTGGACTATTTGATTTACTGTTAGGAGGCAAAGAAGCTGATTATATTTATGGAGGAGATGGCGTAGATTTGATTTTTGGTTCTCAAGGGTCTGACAATATAGAAGGAAATGATGGTATCGATCTAATCTTCGCAGGATCTGAAAATGATACTGTTTCAGGTGGCAACCAAGAAGATTTAATTTTTGGTTCGAGTGGGTATGATATATTAAATGGAAATGATGGTGTTGACTTCATACTAGGAGGAAAACACGGAGATACGATTAACGGAGGAAATGGTACCGACGTATTATTTGGCAACTCAAACCTTAAAGATGTTCCTGATACGATACATGGAGGCAATGGCATTGATGTTATTTTTGGAAACTCCGGAGTAGATCATTTGTTTGGAGGAAATGATACTGATATTATCTTTGGAAATTCAGGTGATGATGTGATTCACGGAGAAAGTGGCGTTGATTTTCTTTTAGGAAATTCAGGTGATGATAAAATCGAAGGTGGTGACGATAAAGATGTCATATTAGGAGGATCTGGCAATGACAATATGTCCGGAGGAGCTTCTGAGGATCTTATGCTTGGCAACACTGGTTGTGATACCATCAATGGTAATGATGGCATGGATTTCATATTTGGCAACAGCGGAGCGGACCTTATTTATGCAGGTTCAGGAAACGACATTGTATTTGGCAACTCAGGCAATGATTTATTGTATGGAGAAGATGGTGACGATTTATTGATAGGAAATTCTGATAATGACTACATAAACTCAGGCAATGGTACGGGCTTACTTTTTGGTAATGAAGGCAACGATCATATCATTGGTGGCAATAGCAGAGATATAATTTTTGGAAACAATGGAAATGACTACATTAATGGAGGTAACGGAAATGATGCTATAAGTGGTAATCAAGGAAATGACATTATTAATGGAGAGAGTGGAAATGATATTATATTTGGCAATAGTGGCAACGATAAAATCAATGCAGGCTCTGGAAAGGATTATGTTTGGGGCAATAGAGGCAATGACAGGTTACGAGGAGTTGAAGGGAGAAACTATGTTTGGGGTAACAGGGATGATGACGTATTAGATGGGTATTTACACGGCAGTGATCCTAAAGATAAATTGCGAGGCAATCGTCATAGAGATACGTTAACAGGAAACAGTTCAAATACTCGTGACAAACTAAAAGGTGGCTGGGGCAGTGATAATATTTTAAGAAACGTCACTCTGATTTCAATTGGTGAATTTGCAGAACCAACTTACCCAAAGGATCAGTGTTTAAAATAAATACACCTTAAATTAAGGAGTTACATTAACCCTGCGGAATCAGAACATTTTGCAGGGTTAATTTAATATATAGGAACTTGGATCTATACTCAACTCTAATATCAATGCAAATACGCGTACAGTTTAGTGGCAACTTCTGAGCTAATGCCTTTAAGTTTGACTAAATCTTCAATACTGGCTTTTTTCAAGCCTTGTAAACCTCCAAAATGATTGAGTAAATCTGCTCGGCGTTTCTCTCCAATGCCATCAATGCCTTCGAGTAAGGATTTTTTACGGGATTTGGCGAGGGCTTTTCGATGCCCTGTTATAGCAAAGCGGTGGGCTTCGTTGCGGATAAATTGGGTCATGTGCGAAAGCAGTGAATTGGATTCGGGCTTTATCATGATGTTTTGCGATAACACAAACAAACGCTCCTCGCCTGCTGTACGGTTTTCGTCTTTGGCTATGCCGATTATTTCTATGCCTTTTACCTTGTTTTCTTGCAAGATTTTCAAGGCTTGATTGGCTTGCCCTTTACCGCCATCAATTAAAAAGACATCAGGCAGTTGGTATTTATGCTTTTTAATGGATTCAAGTCGTTTTTGGATGACTTGGCGCATGGCTGCGTAATCATCACCGCCTGTTATGCCTGATATTTTATAATTGCGGTACATGTTTTTTTTGACCCCATTGCCATCAAAAACCACACAAGATGCCCGAGTTTTTTCGCCAAAAACGTGTGATATGTCAAAACATTCGACTCGATTAGGCGGTTTTTTCAAACCAACTTGACTCACCCACGTTTGCCACTTGTGTTGCCAATTGGCTTTTTTTGCCACATAGAGTTCAAGTGCGTTAGTCATGTTAAGGTTGTTCAACTCCAACATCTTTTTTCTCTCACCACGCGGTTTATTCTGAACTTTTACGCTGGCTTGTGCAATTTGAGACAAGGCATTTTCTATCCACTGTTTATCGGACAACTCTTGATTAACGATTATCAATTCAGGCACGGGCTTGTCTTGGTAATATTGGGAGATGAAAGCTGATAATACTTCATCGTCTTTATTATCTTTGGGCACTTTTGGGTAAAAATTTCGGTGTCCGAGCATTTGTCCGCCTCTTACCGCGCATAAAGTCACAATAAACAAACCCAATTCATGAGCCACACTAAA
>CAMZLQ010000116.1 GCA_947311585.1 uncultured Alcanivoracaceae bacterium
AGTGCTTTAAACTAGACTTAGAGTGGGATAAATCCCACTTACCAGATTGGCTTTGTTGGTTTTAAATGATGATTCAATATTAAATACTTCAATAAATAATATTACAAAACTATAGGAACGGTGGATAATCTCAAGAAATGTTGCAAAAGCATTAAGCAGAAGTACATAAAGGGTTTACCTAGAACTCCAAGCGTAAAAAGTGCTTTAAGTTAGACTTAGAGTGGGATAAATCCCACTTACCAGATTGGCTTTGTTTGGTTTACAGACTCAAAAAATCAGAGGTATATATAAAATCATGCTTGCTGAATCCGAGTCATAAGTGCCCTTAGCTTTTTATATTAACCTGAGCGTCACTCATTCACATATCCACCAACCATTGTTCGTCTTTGACTTCTGTACCGAGTTTTTCGGCTTTTGTAAGTTTGGAGCCTGCGTTTTCGCCTGCGATGATTAGGTCGGTGTTTTTAGAGACACTGCTGGTGACTTTTGCGCCGAGTTTGAGCAGTTTGGCTTTGGCTGTGGCGCGGGTGAATTGTGATAATGAACCGGTTAAGACAATGGTTTTGCCGATTAGTGGTTGTTCCTTAGCACTTGGGGTTTGGATTTCATCCCATGTGATTCCAGCTTGCAGGAGTTGTTCGATAACCTGTCTGTTATGTTCTTCGGCGAAAAAACTGGTGATTTTTTTTGCCACTATTGGACCTATATCGGGCAGTTCTTCGAGTTGTTCTTCTTTGATGGTTTTTAGGGCTTCTATTGATTTGAGTTGAGTTGCCAGTGTAAGAGCAGTGGCTTCGCCGACTTCACGGATGCCTAATGCATAGATAAACTTGTCAAGACTGGTGTGTTTGCTTTTTTCTATCGATTGCAAGAGGTTTAATGCTGATTTTTCACCCATGCGCTCGAGTTGGATGAGGTCTTGTTTTTTGAGGTGAAATAAGTCTGCGGGTGTTTTAATTAAACCTTCATCAACCATTAATTCAACCAACTTATCGCCTAAACCGTCAATATCCAAGGCTTTGCGCGAGACAAAGTGGATAATGGCTTGTTTGCGTTGGGCATCGCAATACAGTCCTGCAGGACAGCGTAATACGGCTTCACCTTCGAGTTTAACTAGCTTTGTTTCACACACGGGGCAATGAGTTGGCATGTTAAATTGTTGGGAGTCTTTTGGTCTTTTTGATAACACCACTTTGACCACTTCTGGTATCACATCTCCTGCTCTGCGCACAAAAACGGTATCGCCAATGCGCACATCTTTACGGCGGATTTCATCTTCGTTGTGCAGTGTCGCGTTGGTGACAGTGACACCTCCAACCACTACCGGATGCAATCGGGCAACAGGAGTGATGCTGCCAGTACGTCCAACTTGCACATCAATGTTTTCGATTATGGTTGTGGCTTCTTCAGCAGGGAATTTATGTGCTGTTGCCCAGCGCGGTGATTTGGTGACAAAACCGAGTTTTTTTTGTAAGGCTAAGTCATCTACTTTATAAACCACACCATCAATATCGTAATCAAGGGTTGGTCTTTTTTCACCAACCATTTGGTAAAATTGCATGCAGCCTTGTGCTTCGATAACAATTTGATTCAGAGGGTTAACGGCAATACCTAGAGTTTTGACCCAATCCAAGCTTTGGCTATGGGTTTTAAACTTTAAATCTTCTGAAACCACACCCAGAGAGTAGGCATAAAAAGCTAAGGGTCTGCGAGCTGTTTTGCGCGGATCGAGTTGTCGCAAAGAACCTGCAGCGGCATTGCGTGGATTGGCAAAGGTTTTTTCGCCTTTGATTTCAGCTTGTCGGTTATAACGCTCAAAACCACTTCGCGTCATAATGACTTCACCACGAACTTCGAGTTTGTGTGGAATATTTTCTCCGCGTAACTTCAGTGGTACGGCTTTAATGGTTTTGACATTGGCGGTTATGTCCTCACCTGTATTGCCATCACCTCGTGTGGCGGCTTGAAACAATTGACCTTCAAGGTAGGTGATACTCACGGCTAATCCATCAAGCTTGGGTTCGGCAGCGTAGCAAATCGGCGAACCCCCCGATAATTCTGTTAGCCTTTCATCAAATTCTTTTAATTCTTGTTCTGTAAAGACATTGCCCAAGGATAGCATTGGCATTTCATGTTTGATTTGTTTAAAACCATCTAAAGGTTTATCGCCAACACGTTGAGTTGGTGAATCTGGTGTAATTAAATCTGGGTGTGCTTTTTCAATTGCTAAGAGCTTTTTGTACAACTCATCGTATTGTGAGTCGCTGATGGTCGGTTCGTCCAAGACATAATACTGGTAGGCATAGTCATTAAGCTGTTTTCTTATGACCTGAATCTCTACTTTAATGGGCATTGTAATCGAATTGTCGCATTTCTTCACGCATGGAAGCGATGCGTTGGCGTGTAAATAAATGGTGATTTTCATCCGTGAGCTTACCACCCAAAATATCGGCAATGCGTTCTCCCACGGGAAACATGCTGTCCCACATATCAAGCGCTGGCAGTACACCAGGCAATGTCATAATCATGACCAATCCAGTTGTGCGCATATCGGGTTGGAAAATCCCTGGTTTGAGCATATTGGCAACCATAAAGACCAATTGTTTATTGGTGCCAAAGCCGTTAAAACGGTAGTATAAATTATCGGCTCCAAATTCCAACCCCACTTGTTCGGCAGCTTTTTGAATTAAATGCCAGTCAAATTGTTGGCCTTCTTTGGCATGTAAAAACAAGGTGACAATCTTTTCTTTATTTTCTTGGGTTTGTGCTTCTTGCTGTTGGTGTGCTTCATGGGCTTCATCAATTGACAAACTGCGCTTTTTTCGAGGCAACTCGTTGGGGCTAATTTTGGGATGCTCACCAGTCAAACTAGGTTCTATTGAATCAATGACATCATCATTTTGTTCTTTTTTGCGCGTTCCAAAATAATAGATTAAACCCAGTATAATGGCTCCAATTGCTAATATGATTAATCGTAATTCGGTCATAATTTAAAAAGTCTGATGATTCTCGCTATTTTATTCGTGTTTAGGCAATTGTTCCAATCTTTTTTAGTTTAATATGGTTTTCTTTATTCTAGCATGACTCCTACAAGATGTGATGCCCAAATTCATCTAATTTAGATTTTTGTAGTTTCCAATCAGGGTTGATTTTTAATTGTAATTGATGAAATCCTCTTTGGTGATTTTGGTGAATAAGATGGCATAGTTCGTGCAAGATCACATAATCAATGCACGCTATTGGTGTTTTGATAAGGTGGGTATTATAGGTAATAACACGTTGTGAAGAGCAGCTGCCCCAACGGGCTTTCATTGCGCGTATTTTAATTTCTTGTATCTTTGGAAAATTATAAAGCTCTGCAAAGTAGTTGGTGCGTTGTTTAAAATAATTTAACGCTTGATTTTTATACCATTTTTCCAGTGCATTTTTAACCGAGGCATGGCGGCGGCAGTAAACAATCAAATAATCGCCCTGCAACTCAACTCGCGAAAAGCGCGCAATAACAAGCTTTAATGGGGTTTTTTTTCCTTTGAACCAATGTAATTCTCCATCTTGATAGGTTAAAGGAAGCCTTGCAGATTTATTATCTCTTTGCTGCAATTTGGCTAATAACCAGTCCTTTTTGCTGTTTAGAAAATGCTGTATCTCTTTTTCTTTTGTCGCAAATGGAACGCTGACTTGCAAATGTCCATTTTTTTTTATTTGCATGGATAAACTGAATTTTCTCTTTTTTGAACGAACCAATAAAAAATCAATAACCTTATTCTCTAAAGTTATTGATTCTTTTGATTTGACTCGCGAACTAGACAAGTTTTAATTGATTACAGGTGACCAAGAGGGTTCTCGTATGTGTCCATTTGAGATAATAAGTTGATTTTTTGTTGTGCCATCAAGGCTGGTTGAAATCAAAATACCCTGCCCTTTTTTGTTTTTTGTCGCGTAAAGAACCATATTATCATTGGGGGCAAATGTTGGAGTTTCATCCAAAGGGCCGTTACTGATAAGCTGACTGGTTTCAGATTTATTATGCCTTAATGCTATTTTATAATTGTTTTTATTACCTTGTACGTAACAAATATACTTACCATCAGAAGAATAACTTCCACCCGCATTGTAATCGCCCTCAAAGGTTAGTCGTTTGGTTGTTAAATCAGACAATAGGACTTGATAAAGGTTTGGCTTGCCACCACGATCGGAGGTGAAAATCAGGCTTTTACCATCTGGTGCCCAGTTGGCACCTGTATCAATAGCCCAATTTTTAGTCACTTGGGTGAGTTGTTTGGTCATTATATCCATCAAATAAATTTCAGTATTACCTGATTTGGATAAAGTTAAGGCGAGCTTTGTGCCATCTGGTGAAAAAGATGGACCGCTATTAATGCCCTTGAAGTGGCTCATTAATTCACGCTTGCCTGTGGCTAAGTTTTGAATATAAATGGCTGAATTTCCTCGTTCAAAGGAAACATAGGCAATTTTATCCCCTCGTGGAGACCATTTGGGTGAAAGCAAAGGCTGTTGCGATGTCACCAGGGCTTGCGAATTCTTTCCATCGGCATCGGCAACCAACAATTGGTATTCAACCCCTCCGGTAATTTGTGTGGCTGTGACATAGGCTATTTTTGTTGAAAAGATGCCTTGTATTCCTGTAATCTCTTCATAGATTTTGTCCGCTAAATAATGCCCTGCCGAGCGAAATTCTCCTTCTCGTACTGGCAATACCAATGACATCATTTGCTTTTGATCAGTTACTGAGAATAATTTAAGAGAGACTTCATATCGTCCTTCACCCACTGTTTTAATCGAGCCAATGGTTAAATATTGAGCAGAAAGTAAACGCCACGTAGAGTATTTTATTTCATTGGCTGCTTTGGGTTGTTCTATCAATTGTTGTTTTTCCAATGGGCTAAATTGACCCGATAAAGATAAATCATCGGCAATAACTTTTGAAATTTTGGTTGACTCTAATGCATTGTTGGCAAAGGGCAAAACGGCTATTGAAATAGCGTTTTTACTGTTTTTCACAATAGTAATTTCAACTTCCGCCTGTGTTGAAAAGCTTACGATAAAGCCCAGAAAGATAAATATTTTTTTCATAGTAATCCTATTAAAAGTCGTTGATTGGCATTGGGGTATTATACCGCAGGGATAATATATACGAGTTTGTTTTTAGTTAAAAGTTTCATTCTTTATTTTTTTTTAATTGCACACTTAAAAAACCCATAAGTGAGCAGAAAAAAATCAGTGCAAACATGGGCAAAGGTGTGTCGTTATGCAACAAGGATAAAATAACACCAATAAGGGCTCCAAAAAGGTATTGTGAAGAACCAACAACAGCGGTTGCGGCGCCACTATTTTTAGGGAAATAATGCATATAACTGGACATATTATTGGGAGCAATTAAACCAAATGAACCAATTACAACCATCAATAACACCACTGTCAAAGGCAGACTTACTGCCTGTAAAAAAACAGATGACAATAATAATGCAGAGGCGCAAACCTGTAAAATCAAACCCAATTTTAATATTTTAACTGGCTGCCAATAATCCAATAAATAATGATTAATACGGTTGCATACCATCATACTCAGGATGTTTAAAGCAAACATCCAAGCAAATTTTGATTCAAGAACATCAAAATATTCTATGTATAAAAATGACACTTCAGTCAAAAATGCAAACATGGATGCTGCAACAAAACTGCTGCTCAATAAAAAGGGCAAAGCTCGACTATTGTTCAGTATGCGCCAATAATTAATAAAGACTTGCCTAAATGAATGCGGCTCAAACCCCGCAACAATGCGTAATTTTTTAGTTTCAGGCACCAGTGTAACGATGACAATAATTTGAACAAAAGCATAGACGGCTAACAACACAAAAATAGCTTGCCAATTAAAGGCAAGCAACAAAAGAGAACCAATAGATGGTGCAATTAATGGTGCAATCATCATAATTAGTCCAATTAATGTAAAGATTTTTGCCGCATCTTTGCCATCGTATAAATCACGCACAATTGCCGCGCAGATAACTAACCCAAAGCCACCACCAAATGCTTGAATAAAACGTAATAACCACAATTGTTCAATACTTTGGGCAAATATGATAGCAATACTAGCACACAAGAAGACTGTCATACCTATGATTCCTACCCATTTTCGTCCATAATTATCTGAAATTGGGCCACCTGAAAGTTGACCAAAAGCAAAACCAATTAAATAGAGTGGAATCGAAAGTTCTACGAGATGAATGTCAACGGAAAAAAACTGTGCCATTGTTGGAATGGCAGGCAAATAAGTATCTATTGCAAAAGGAGAAAGTGCAATAATTAGGGCAAGAATCGGAGCCAGTTTTTTTGCGGGATAATGTTTTTTATAAACGCTTAAATAGCGGTTGTACATTATTCCAACAATGAATAGAGTTTTGTCATGACATTATCGGCTAAAAAACTTTTAGCTACAGAACCATCAACTTTTGCAAATTTAACTTGCACAACCTTCCCTGATTGAGAACACGTTAAGGCAAAATCTCCCGAATAGTCGGTATAATATTTATCACGAGTAAAGAGTTTTTTCAGAAAGCCTGACTTTTCACGTTCTCGTGCATCTTGGTCATCATAATTCAAAATAACTTTACATAAATTCTTGTCCGTTTCCTTAATCGTCCAATTATCCAATTCAACAGATGTCATTGCCGTCCATACTTCACTTTGGTCTTTCAAAACAGTAAGTAATGGAAAACCTTTAATATTCTCAATTCGCAGAATCCCTTTTTCTGATTGTTTTGTTCTAATTGGCATATCAGGAGGTGCAATGTCTACGCCTTTTGCAAAAACCTCTCCACCCTTTGCTGGAGGAATAGCCAAAGTTGAAGTGGAGTTTGGTTTATCAACACCCTCAGGAATCTTCAATTCTGGTGCAACTTCCGCCTTTAAATAAGGCTCTTGTGTTTTTACGTATTTACAACTGCTTAAAACAACAGTCATTACTGCCAATAATAGTATTTTTTTCATAAATTTGAATAATCTTTTTTAATTTTTAAAATTTCGTTTTTGGTGTTCATTTTCTTACCATCGAACCAGACTAATGGCAATCTTATACCCCTATCAATCAACCCCGCTTCATGCATTAAGTGCTTCACTGGAATTGGATTGGGTTGACATGATAACACTTTATATAAATTATCAAGACTAGAATTTAGCTTTTTTGCTGAAATTGTATCGCCTAACGCCATAAAATTACAGATTTTTACCAGCATTTGTGGTCTGGCATTGCTTGCAACACTAATAACTCCCATTGCTCCTTGATCCATTGAGTCAACAAAAGTGTCATCACAGCCTGACATAATAGTAAATTCACTTAAGTCAATGCTCTTAACTAACTCGGTAATTCTTCCTGCATCTGGCGAGGCTTCCTTAACTCCAATAATTCGACCGTGCAAAGCAAGCCTTTTGCAGGTTTTTGGTAACAAATCATTTTGTGTACGACTCGGAACATTATACAGTATCATCGGCAAATCAGAATTGTCCGCCACTTTGTTAAAATGTTGGTATAACCCTTCCTGAGTTGTCCTCAAATAGTAAGGAGTCACCACCAATGTGGCTTGTGCACCCAACTCATAAGCTATTTTATTCCGAGCAATGACTTTATCCGCTACAATACTTCCCGTTTGTGCAATGACCGCAGTTTGTGTGCCTTGGCATTGCTCAACCGCTGCTGACAATAACTGTACAAACTCATCATCTCTCAACACGGCAGATTCTCCTGTTGTACCTGCCACAACAACCGCTTTAACTTTTGCCGCAATTTGTTTTCGCAACAGGTTTTTCCATTGTTCAAAATGAATTTGACCTTGACTTTTCATTGGCGTGACTAGTGCAGTCATGCAACCGTATAAATCTTTTGCAGTTAAATTGGACATTGTTCTTCAAATAAGATAATGTTGGCATTTTATAATAATTCGAGTTAAGAAATGATTAAGATTGGTGAAAAAATTAAAGATTTCGATATTTTACTCACGGGTAACAAACAGGCAAAGCTATCCGATTACTTGGGGAAATATCTTGTTTTATACTTTTACCCCAAAGCAAGCACACCAGGTTGCACCACCGAAAGCTGCGATTTTACCGAATTGCAGCCGCAGTTTTCTGATAAAAACACGCAAATATTAGGTGCCTCAAAAGACACCCTCAAACGCCAAGAAAATTTTAAAGCCAAGTATAATTTTAGCTTTGATTTGATTGCCGATGAGTCAGAAGAAGTGTGTAACTATTTTGGTGTTATTCAAGAAAAGAAGAATTACGGCAGAACCTATATGGGCATTGTGCGCTCAACTTTTATTATTGACCCAAAAGGTATTTTAATCAAAGAATGGCGCAACTTAAGAGTCAAAGGACATGCTCAAGAGGTGTTTGAGTTTATTGAAAACTTGAGCTAAGCCAAACTACTCTTCTTCATCCTTACCTAACCCAGGCCCTAATTCCCACGCATCTGCATCAACCACTTCACGGTAGGCATGCCATGTGGCGTGTCCAACTATGGGTAATAGAAAAGCAAAACCTATAAAGAAAGTAGCAATACCTATCAATATCAAAACAACAATTAAAATTCCCCAATAAATCATCACCACTTTATTTCTTAATACTGCACTAATTGAGGTCAGAATCGCAGTAATGGCATCAACTTTTCTATCCATTAACATGGGAATAGAAAAAGCACCAAAGGTAAAAATCAGAGTCGCAAAAATCGCTCCAACGGCAGAGCCAATACTCAAAAATTTAACCCAGTCCATCACTGACATATGTGAAATTGATGGAAAGAATATATGCACCATACTGGCAGAACGCGCCCAGATAAGAAAAATAATCAAGAAAACAAAAGACAAAACCAATTCATCACTTAAGTTTTTCTTGCCTTCTTTCAAACAACGCAAAAACTCTGGTGTTACACCATTTTCAAGTTGTCTGCTCATTGAATATAAGCCAATTCCTATAGCAGGTCCCATAAAAAAGAACCCAGCAACCAAGGCTATTGAAAGCACGATTGAGCCTGCCGAATAAGCAACATAGGTTATGATGATGGAAATGAACATCATCACAATGCCATAAGTCAGGCTCAGTTTTTTGACTTTTTTAAAGTCTGCAAAGCCTTTTTTCAACCAACGCAAGGGTGCATCCATACCAATAGTTCGCACTGGGGCGACCATTGGTTTGATATACTCCTTGTCTTTGTTCTCATCTTTTTTTGTAGTTCCTAAGTTCTCTGACATAAATTAACCCTCTATTTACTTCAATTCTAACAAAAAACAAAAATAATTCCAAATCATTAGTAACAAAATAAATACTTGACCGTTATCAAGTTAAACTAACAAACAGAGAAAAAATATGAAAAAACTACTTATAACTTTATTATTAATCTTTACCATCACAGCAGCCAATGCCCAATCTTTTGTCAGCCAAATCCGTCATGAACTGGGAACAAAACCAGAGGTCAATATCAATATTGGCACGTGGTTTGTTAAACTGTTGATGAAAATTGCCGATGAAGATGACCTTGAGAGACCGTGAAAGTATTCTGATGACAAGTAAAAATGGCATAAATTTCGCTACTATGCGTTGAAAAACTTGGAATTAGCTAGCTAGTCACTGCGTTTTCCGCCTTTATTAGCAAATTTTCTGCTCATTTTTCTTTCGCCCCATAATACTTTCACAGTCTCTGGAGGCAAAAGCCTTGATGGATGGTCTAAAGCGCATTAAAGTGACTGTTTTTGATCTCAAAAAAAACCACAAGAGCAATCAACTCAATTCAATAATTGATAATAAAATCGAACAATTATCCGTCAAAGGTTATGAACAACTCGTCAGCATAAGAGATGGCGATGAACGAGTCTATATTGTTGCTAAAGTCAAAGGTGAATTATTACAAGATGCCATGATAATAGCCTACGAAAAAGGCGATGAACTTGCTATTATCAGCCTCAAAGGCGATGTCAACCTCAAACAACTTGCGATAATATCCGATGAATACGATGTGGATGTCGAAGATGCTTTAGGCATTTAAAAGTAACACCTTAAACATAACTGTCTACTCTGGTTCTCACGCTCTGCATGGAGAACCAGAGCGTGTTAATTTACCAGCCTAAATCTTCGTCATCAACCAACCTAACTCTTGTTCTAGAAACTCTTTGCCTAATCTTACCAGTAGCTTTTTCGAGCAAAATTGGCGATTCCAACACTTTGGGTAAAAACAAATCCAAATGTGAATCAAGCTGTAATGCAAAAATTATACTGACAAAGGTTTTTAATTTACACCTTCCCTTTTCAGCCCCTTTAATTGCACTTACGGACATTCCGATAATATCCGCTAATTCAAATTGACTTAAACCTTTGTTGATACGCGCTTGTTTGATTCGAGAACCCAACTCTTTAATCTGATTTTTTACTTTTAAACTCATGTTTATACAATAGTGCAAACATGTGCTATTAACAATGGAATTTTAATTAATAGAACAAATATGTGCTATTACATAACTTTATATAATTCTAAAACCGAGCTAGATATTTTATTTAATCGTAGTTTTCGTGTATTTTTTATAGCGAACTTTGATCTATAAATCATCCAACACCAATAAAAATTCTCGTGTCAAAGTTATCAACTGTTCTTTTTCTTTATCTACAAAGAGGTATTTTTTATTAAATTCGTCCTCAATATCCATTAATTGAGTATTCACAGTCAATAAAGAAAGATACTGCATATAAAGTTTAACCGTATAAATTTGTTCAAGAGTTATTTGACTAAAGTCGTATTTCTTAAATTGCATAACTAGAAAATTAATTAACTCAATACCATTATCCTCTTTTACCAAGTCAATCAAACCAAAATCTCCATACTCTAATTTTTCAATTGAAAATAGGGCATTCCTTAAACGCTGTTTTTGCTCTTTACTTAATTTATATTTTTGCGTAAAAGCATGTTTGTTTTTATCAAAGTAAGACATAAACTCACTTTCAGGATTAAGATCGTACAAGCCTTCAAAACGTGTCACTTTATTTTCTGCACACTTAACCAACCATTCAATCGTTTCTTGCCCTTGTTCTTTTTTATCTTCAATTTGCAAAATTTGCTGAATTTCTTTAATTCTTTGAACATAAATATTCAGTTCGTCTTCATCTAAAGTTTTTGAGCCATAATTTCGTGCATGAGTTACGTAGGTATTATCAAGGGTCTTTTTATCTAAAAAAGCAATTACTGTAGTTCCTTCTTTATAATGCGCTGGTGCAGGGCAGGTAACAAATTTATCAAATTCTACAGTTAATTCAGATTCAGGATTGCCTTTTATTACATCCAAAACAACTAAATGTGCCTGAGACAATTCATTAATAAATTCAATTGAATCACCCTCTTCAACAACCTCACTACGACCAACATCAATTGCTTCTACTCGCGCAACAACAATCACTTGAGAATTAGAAACTAATTTTCTAAGTGCATTGGGAGAAATTGGATAGGCATTAACCAATGCATGAAAAAATACCATCACGATTAAATATTTATATTGCATATTTACAAACTCCTTACTTAGCTATGATAATATTTAGTAAGCATGTCATTATATAAGTTCAATTTATATTATTTTAAAATTCTTCTGTTAAAATATCCCTTATGAAAACTCTAATACTAACAACTCTATTTATTATGAATTCAAGCTTTGCTAAA
>CAMZLQ010000117.1 GCA_947311585.1 uncultured Alcanivoracaceae bacterium
GTATCGGTTAACCGTTTGTTTTAGTAAAATATTATCACGATAGGCCAGAACATCAGGTGTTGGATTGTTGTCTACTAGAATCAACATCGGAATTAACCACAGTGATACAGCAAAAAGTAAAAAGAATGGTCCTGCAAACCACTTGAGTAATTGCTTATTGTTTTTATCAGCCCAACTCGGCGAAACAATGATTAAGCCAAATAACATCAGCACAGGCAAAAACCCCACACCTTTAGTAATAATTCCCATGCCCATAGCAAAAAAGGCCAAATAATACCACTTCCAATCAGGTCCCAATATCAAATGCCGCAACAGCCCATAAGACCCAAGCATCACCCAAAAAGCCACTGGAGCATCCAGTTGGCCACTTTTGGCTTGCAAAATAAAGTGCAAAGTGATCGCCAATAAAAATCCAGCATACAACCCGATTTTTGGATTATACAAGCGTTTAGCAATATCGACAGTCATCCACATAGTTAGCATAGATAAGATGGCCGAAGGCAATAAAAAGGCAATCTTTAAATTCCCAATCAAACCATAAAATAGCAAAATCATCCACATTACCATCGGCGGTTTATCTGGATAAATCTCCCCACCTCGGTGCGGAAAAAACCAATTGCCTGTTTCCCACATTTCCTTCGCCATCAAAGCAAACCGTGGTTCATCAGGCGGCCACGGATCGCGCAAACCGATACCTGCTAGGATAACAATAGCGGTGATGGCAAAAAGCCAAAAGGAGTATTTTTTAATGGTATTTTCTGTCATCACTTTTTATTTTTCTAACTTTCTTATATCAAGCCTTGCTTTGGCTTCTAACAATAATGAATGTAATTTTTGTTCGATTTTTTCTTTAGAAGGTAATTGTGTCCAGTATTCGGCAACCATAATTCCATCTTTATCCATATCTAGCAATTCAACTTGTTCTCGGCTTGATTCAGCACACAGTATTAAACCAATTGGGCTGTTTTCACCAGCTTGTTTATCGTATTTATCTAACCACTTGAGATATAATTCCATTTGCCCTTTAAAACCGGCTTTAAACTTCCCAATTTTTAACTCAATCGCAACCAAACGTTTTAGCTTGCGATGAAAGAACAACAAATCTAAATAAAAATCCTCACCATCAATTATTATCCTTTTTTGTCGCTCAACAAAACTAAAACCTTTGCCAAGTTCCAAGATAAAGCTTTCTAATTCATTTAAAATTGCAGATTCTAAATCATTTTCAAGATAACCCTCTTTTAAACCCAAAAAATCTAAAAAATATGGGTCTTTAAAAACGGTTAAATCATTAGCTTTGTTTGTTGGCATCAATTGAGTTTGAACTGTTGCAATTTCTGTTCGCTCGAATGATTTTCTTTCTATTTGTTTGCGAGTGTGACGGACACTCCACTGGTCTTCGGCAATCTTATTGGCATAATACAATTGCTTTTTAGAAGTTTTAAGAGGAATAAGCACTAAAAAATGAGACCAAGATAATTGTCGTGACAGTGTAACGACAATTTCAAAGTCTGAAAAATTTTCTGCAAATTGCATCATTCTATGCAAGTTTTTACTAGCAAAACTCCTGCCAAATTTTTCCACCAACTCAATAGAAATACTGTTTACAATTTCCTTACCATATTCAGCACGCTTATTATCAAGCACAAAATCATTAATCTTTTTACCTACTTGCCAAAAAACCAAAGTCAAAGTGCTATTGACTTGTATGGCTACTTTGTTTTTACCGTTATTAATTGTGTTGATTAAATCAGTTAATAAATTATTTTCTAATGGTTTCAATTGTTTCATAATTATATCCCTACTTATTGACAATATTTTAGATGAAATGAAAAAAACCAATCAACATCAAGTTTAATATCTCCTTGCGAAGACTGATAAATAAGAATTTCCCCTTTGTCCGTTTTTGATTTATCCATTGCTCATTTAGAAGTTAGTCGTTAAAAAATAAGTATAACAGATGCCCTGAAGTATTAAAGGTTTTCGCTGCACCTCTGCCTTGGTCTGCTCTGTCATTATTTTCTGTCCTTAAAAATAAAATACAAATTTCTTAGATAAACTATCATACCGAAACTTTGACCTATTATAAAAACAGGGTCTTTTTGGTAAATGGCGTAGGACAATAAAATCAAACTACCAAACATAGAAAAATACCAAAAAGATACGGGCATGACCGATTTTTTTTGCTTTTCAGATTCCATCCATTGCAGGATAAAACGCATGGAAAACATGATTTGTCCGATAAAGCCAATGATTTGCCAAAAGGTGTCCGTGGTAGTATTGTTGCTGCGAAGTTCTTTGATGTGTTCGGGAGTTACAAAACCAATGGAAAACAAATAAGAAATCAAAGTGGTAAAGAAAATAACAATGCCCGTGATTAAGGGTTTGACTATTTTGGGGTTAATAAAATACAAGTTACGCAAATAAATCACCACGCCGAATGTTTGCCCCATAACAAAAATAGGGTCGCGTCGGTACAAAGCATAAGACAATAAAGTTAAACTGCCTGCGATTGAAAAATACCAAAAAGCACGTGGAATGACGCTTTTTCTCTGTTTTTCAGATGCCAGCCATTGCACGATAAATCGCCCGGTAAAAAGGGCTTGACCTATAAAGCCAATGACCAGCCAAATACTATTGGTCATCGTTTGTGTATTCAGAAATTTCTGGTCGTTTACCACGGCGAATCAACCAAGAGACACCAAACAAATCAGAAATGCCAACCAATGCACGGTTCCAAAACCCGTATTTGCTCACACCCATTTCACGCGCACGGTGTGAAACTTCAACATTTTCTACTTTGCCACCAGCACGTTGATACAAAGCAGGCAAATAACGGTGCATGTGATTGAATGAAGGCAAATCGACAAAAATATCACGGCGAAATACTTTCAAACCACAGCCCGTATCGGGTGTTTTGTCTTTTAACATCCATGAACGAATAGCGTTGGCGTATTTTGAAGATTTGAGCTTTAACCACGAGTCGTTGCGTTTTTTTCGCCAACCTGCAATCAGCCATACCTTATCTTCAGGCTTGGCATCCATGGCTTTATTGTAAAGATTAGGAATATCAGCAGGCACATTTTGCCCATCGCCATCAAGAGTAGCAATCCACGGGGCACTCGCATTTTTCACACCCGTGCGAACAGCATAGCTTTGACCACAACTCTGTGCGTGTTTAAACACACGAAGTGTGGGTGTGGTTTTCTGCTTTTCTTTCAATACGTCAAGCGTGTCATCGCTGGAACCATCATTGACATAGACAATTTCGTATTTAACGAAGCCTTCCAAAGCGGCAACAATTTCATCAACAAGAGGAATAATATTATCCCGTTCATTATAAACAGGGACAACAACAGATAAGTCTGGATTATTTTTCATAAGCGTTTTCTAAATTTAGCGATGCATTTTAGCAAATAGAAGATAATTTTTCACTCAATCATAGCTTTCTAACAAAGGTTTATAATATTAATCATCAATAAAACTGATACAGTTCATAAAAACTATAAATTTTACTATTTGCCAAACTCTGTTAGTATAGGTTGTCCATAAGAATATTTCGTTGATAAGATTTCTGCCTTTGCAGGAATGACGAAGTTAATAGGACAGAACATGAGTTTATACCACCATTCCCAAGGCAAAGACAGTTGCGGATTTGGTTTGATTGCCCAGCTTAAAGGCGTGCAATCGCAAAACCTTATCTCAACAGCAATCAGCGCACTAACACGCATGACCCATCGGGGTGCGGTGGATGCTGATGGCAAGACAGGAGATGGTTGTGGCATCACTATTCAATTATCCGATTCGTTTTTCCAACCCATTGCACAGTCCTTGGGTGGAAATCCAGGTGCTTTATTGGCAGTTGGTCAGATTTTTCTTTCTCAAAATAAAGACAAAGCACAGCATGCTCGAAACCTGCTTGAAAGA
>CAMZLQ010000118.1 GCA_947311585.1 uncultured Alcanivoracaceae bacterium
CCCTGATAAAATTTCCTTAATCGACTGCAAACCGAAATTCCATCAACATCTGGTAAGTTTAAATCTAGAATAATGATGTCGGGTGTATTATTTTGGCAATATTTTATGGCATCATTGCCAAATTCAAATAAATGAATAATAAAACCAGAGCGTTCAAAAAAAGCACCTATTAACTCAGCCAAACGTTTATCGTCTTCAATAATAACCAATTGATTCATGGTGGGTTAATACTCCATGGAAATCGATTACGCCTTTTTCTGTATTTCCTGTGTGGTTTTAGTGATTTATACTTCATTATCACCGTTGCTAGAATATTTTTAGTATCACCACCCGTAATAAGGTAAGTGATATTTTTGTTAAAAACAATTTTATGCTTAAAAAATCCTGAAGATTGATTTTGCCAACAACGCAATCTCTCATCGACAAAGTCGGTAATTAGGCAGTAGTCACCTACTCCTTTACTTTCCCAACTCACATCAATTGTACTAATACAACTTAGCGTATCTCGAGGTGCTATGCAAATATGAGGCTTAATGGTTAATATTACATCTTTTGTTGAAAAGTGTTTTATTTCTTGAGCAACAATAAAATTGTTTACTGTCATTACATAAAGAAAGAGAAGTTTTTTAATCATCACCTTAAAACCTGTAATAAAGACCAGTGAAAATTATACTCTTAAAACTCTCATCAATGATAGGACTATTCTTGATGGCTGATCCAAATTTATTGAACTTCACACTAGCTACTAAACTTAAATGATTTGTGAGTCTATAGTTTGCAGTCAAATTGACACCAACATCAATACTAGAACCTGGATGATAGTCAATATCGAATAAAGAATTATAAACTTCTCCAACACCATAATAGTAATCCACTAATTGAGTACTTTTCCAATGTGCTGTAACAGTTGAAGAAAAGCCCCACCTTTTCTTCTGCCAATTCTTTGTAAACCCTAATATCATATCCGAACCTGAGTGTGTTTTATTGACGTTTTGAGTGTATTGATAATTTATACTGCCAAAATGACTGTCATAAATTAATTCAAACCCCATATTTAAAGACCATCTTTTATTTGCTATAGAAAAGGGTAAGATTTGATTTCCTAGCGGAAAGGGATTCCCACTTGAAGGTAGTATCGGAGGTAATGGCTCTGAAAACGTAACTACAGTATCTTCATCTAAGGCAACAAAAGGAGAGTTGCCAGATAACCCAAAACTGTTTTCAGAACTGAAAATTGATAAACCAAGATCATTGAGGTATGAATAATAAATTCTTTCACTGTTATAAGTAGCAATCACATTGAGACCAAAGTTGGATTTTTCTATCAAAGTAAAACCTAAATCCCCATTATCAAAGAAAAATCGTTCACCATAAATGGCTAAATCCAATGAAAGATAGTTAGGTATATTATTAGCTCCTATAAAAGGATTACTGCTATTTCCATAACCAATACCAATGCCAAAATCCCAGGCCCTTTCTAAGTTTTCCTCGCTATAACATCGAGAACTATTCAAAAGAAAAATTAGCAAACATGCAATCATTAAATTAATTTGTTTAATTGGAAATTGATTCATGGTTATTTGCTTGATTTGGTAAGCTTATTAAGAATTATTGTTAGGTAGACAGTATAGTAATTAATTGAACATTACGCCAAAGAATTTTTGTATCAATTTGTAACCTGTTAAATATTTTACTATTATTCAAAACAACTCCATCTGCAATAATTTTTGAATTGGGGCATAGCTTTTTCTGTGGTGTTTGCACGGCCCATGGAGCTTGAGTTGAGCCAAATGAAATTGAGTTCCATAGCCTTTATGCTTTTCAAATCCATACTGTGGAAACTCTTTTGCCATCTCTACCATGAGTCTATCGCGGGCATTTTTTGCTAAAATTGAAGCGGCTGATATTTCGGCAATTTTACCATCACCGCCAATGATTGCTTGTGCAGGCTGTGAGAATTTGGGGCATTTGTTGCCATCAACTAAAACTTCATCGGGTGTAATATCCAATGCCGCAACCGCTTGTTGCATTCCAAGTAAACTGGCTTGCAGGATATTAATTTCTTCAATTTTTTCAACTGAAATATGTACTACTGCATAAGCCAGTGCATTTTCTATAATTAATGGCTCTAGCTCAAAACGTTTTTGCTCACTCAATTTTTTGGAGTCATTCAAACCTGCTATTGGGTTTTTCAGTATAACAGCTGCTACTGTGACAGGTCCAGCTAAAGGCCCACGACCTGCTTCATCAACACCAGCTGTATAATTACTCATTTAAAAATTCCATCACAACTTTGGCTGCATTATTGTTAGGGTTTAACAAACTTTTGTGCAATTGAGTAAATTCTTTAATTAGTTGATTTTGCTTTTCTTCATCAAACAATAAAGTCATTTCTTGGGTTAAATTAGTTACTGTCATGTCTTTTTGTAAGACTTCAGCTACAATAAAATCTCCTTTGATGACATTGGGTAGTGAGTAATAGGGCAATAACATCATATTGAATGTTTTGACAATGCCATACGTAATTGGAGAAATTTTATATCCCACGACCATAGGCGTTTTGCATAACATGGCTTCTAGTGCCACTGTTCCAGATGCCAACAGGGCAAGGTTTGCGGCTTTTAAGACTTGTGTGGCATCATCAAACATCAAAATATCTAAATTATTTTCTTTGGCTATTGTTAAAATATAGTCTCGTTTCTGTTGATTGGTATTGGCTGAGATAATTTGCAATTTGGCTTCTTGTTTCTTGAGTTGTAAAGCCGTTTGAATAAATATTTCAGTGTGGGCTTTGAGCTCATTTGTACGAGAACCTGGCAAAAGTGCTAGAACAGGATTTGATGAATCTAGTTTCAATTGTTCTTTAGCTTGTTTTTTGTCTATCTTTAATGAAATGTTCTGTGCTAATGGATGTCCAACAAACACCGCATTTCCACCTTGTTTTTGATAATATTGCGGTTCAAAAGGAAACAAGGTCATGACTAAATCTGTTAACTTGCTTATTTTGACTGCTCGTTTGGGTCGCCATGCCCAGATGGATGGACTCACGTAGTGAATAATTTTTATGCCTTGTTTTTTTAATTTTTTTTCTATGGGAAAATTTAAATCAGGTGCATCAATACCAATAAATAAATCGGGTTCTGATGCACTGATCTTTGTAACGATATTTTTGCGTAGTTTTAATAATTTAGGTAACTTTTTAATCACTTCACTAATGCCCATGATAGCGAATTCCTTGTTGGAACAAATTAAATTAAATCCTGCTTTGACCATTTTATCGCCACCTACTCCAATAAATTCAAGCTGAGGGTTAAGCTCACGTAAGCCCATAATCAAATCAGCACCAAGTAAATCCCCAGAGTCTTCTCCAGCTATGATGGCAATTATTTTTGTATTGACGCTCATAATATTCATTCAAACATCAAGGATATACCACTGACATCAGTGCCTTGTATTTTTTTGTATCCTTTAAACATGCTAGGGTATTTTTCTAGTGCTAATGTTTCTATAACTGTATTTTTATTGTCTAGTTTATCGACTTCTATATAACTGAATTTTAAATTAGCGACTTTTAGCTTTTTATTGAGCTGTTGACAGATACCATTATTACTTTGACAATAAATGGCTATTTTTGGAGCTCCATCTTCGTGAAAATGTTTACTATAGAGTTCTTTTTCAATTGAAGTTAAATATTGATTTCCGAAAGTCGATCCCAACAATTCAATTAAACCAGTATTACTACTATCAGTTAGAATGTTTTTACCTGCCATCACCAATGGAAATTTATCTTTAGAGTACTTCTTCCATAGTTTATATTTATCATCATCTTTTAATCTAGTGTTGATAATGTAGTGTTCATGAGGAACTTTACGGGCTCTTAAATTACCCAAGACTTGCGAACATTCTTGCTGGCAACTTTTATTGGTAAACACCATAACAATAGGGTCACCATATTCATCAAAACCATCGCCTGATATATCTGTTGTTATCGCTTTTAGCCAAAAAAACCAAAGAGCAAAAAGAACTAGTCCAGCTTTAAACATCAACCCTATTGGGAGCTTCCTTTTGTTACTGTAGATTATTGTACTGCGATTAAAACGGGGCTTATCTTCCCAGTTTATATCAACTTGCTGTTCAACTTTTGGCTTTTTCTTGAAATAATTGAATAACCTCGCCAATAAACGAGGCTTTCTTTCACCTTCATTTTGTTCATCACTTGACTGGGTAAAATACGTTTGGGCAGGTTCTAACTTAATCTCTACACCACTGTCTTGTAATAGTCGTTTGATTTCATAGGCTTTTGCATGTTCCATGGACTCATGCAAGATTTTTGATTCTCTTGAATTAATCAATTTAAGAGCTTGGGTTGGGGTAATATCTGAATGTTGACCTATTCGCTCAGCAGCGATAGCTTTATCAATTTGCTTTTTATACCGTCCCGTAACTATAACTCTAAATTTATTGTGTTCCATCACATGTTACCTTACCGAATAATGCTGCGGCTACTGGAGTTGATAAAATCAACCATTAATTGTACGCATGGGTGCTTATCTGCTAGTTTCTGCATTTGGATTAATGCATCCGTTAAACGCAAGTCAGATTTGTATAAATAACGAAAGGCTTTTTTCAGTGCACTGATGTCTTCTTGACTATAGCCACGGCGTTTGAGCCCTTCAGCATTGATTATGCGTGGTTTTGCTGGACTGCCTTGTGCCATGACATACGGTGGTAAATCTTTTTGAAAATTTGTATCCATTGCCGTAAAGGCATGAGCACCTATTCGACAAAATTGGTGTAACTTTGTAAAACCACCAAGAATAACATAATCATCCAAATGCACATGACCTGCTAAAGTGGCGCAATTGGCAATAATAATATTATTTGCCAAGACACAATCGTGGGCGATATGAACATACGCCATTATCCAATTATCATCGCCAATTTGTGTTAAACCTTTATCATCCACTGTACCACGGTGGATGGAAACGTATTCGCGGATTGTGTTGTTATTTCCTATCAGGGTTCGCGTTGGTTCTCCCTGATATTTTTTATCTTGAGATTCTTCGCCAATAGAGCAATATTGAAAGATGCGATTATTTTCACCAATATCCGTGTGCTTTGCGATGGTTGCGTGGTGCTTTATTTCAGTCCCCTTACCGATGGTGACATCTGCTTCAATTATAGTATAAGCACCTATCTTGACATCATCGGCAATTTGAGCAGATTCGTCAACAATGGCTGTTGGGTGTATTAATTGACTCATAATTAGCTTTTACTGGCACACAACAACTCAGCTTTAGCAACCACTTTTCCATCAACAGTTGCTTGACAAACGTATTGCACCATATTTCGCATCCTGCGCTTTATAGTCGTATGCAAATGAAGTTGATCACCTGGTATGACTGTTTTGGTGAATTTTGCCTTATCCACTTTGACTAAGTAAAAGATGTCTTCTTCATCAGTTAACTCGCCTATGGCTAAACGCGATAATATTCCTGAGGCTTGTGCCATTGCTTCTATAATCAAGACACCTGGCATAACTGGATATTTTGGAAAATGCCCATTGAAGTGGGGTTCATTAAACGTGACATTTTTTATGGCGGTCAAATGTTCTCCAAGTTTATAATCAATCACTCTATCCACTAATAAAAAAGGGTACCTGTGTGGTAACAATTTCATTATTTTTGTGACTTCAACACTGTTTAGTGTATTGTTTTCTGCTGTCATATTTTACTCTCTTGCTTTTCCAAACGCGTTAGTCGTTTAGCTATTTTGTCTAATTGTTTAATTCTCACAGCACTTTTTCGCCAATCTGATGTTTCTTGCAGAGGTGAAACCGAACTATAACTTCCTGGTTTTTTTATACTACGCGTCACTAACGCCATGGATTGCAGTGTCACTTTATCACAAACCTCTATGTGTCCAATTATACCCACACCGCCTCCTATTAGGCAATTTTTACCAATTTTAGCAGAGCCTGCTACTGCAGAACAGCCCGCCATAACCGTATGAGCTCCTATCTTAACATTATGGGCTATTTGTATCTGATTATCTAGGTGGACATCATTTTCTAAAACGGTGTCATCCATAGTCCCTCTATCAATTGTTGTGTTGGCGCCAACTTCGCAATCATCTCCAATAACAACAGCCCCCAGTTGAGGAACTTTTACCCATTTATCTATATCTCGAGCTAAACCAAAGCCATCAGCTCCAATAATACACCCTGGATGCAATATAACATTTTCACCCAGCGTGCAATCATCTAAGATAACTACATTGGGTTTGATTAAGCAATTTTTACCTATACGGCAATTATTTCCAATCGTCACACGCGCTTCTAATACTGTCTCATCCGCTATTATCGTATTCTCTCCAATTATTGAATATGCCCCAATGTGAACATTTTTTCCAATAATCGCAGACTTTGCAATAACAGTATTCGAATTAATTTCTCGAACTTGACTATTCCCTTTTTGAAAAAGAGCAGCTACTTTAGCAAAAGTAACATACGGGTCTTTGGCAATAATTTGATTGCCTTTAAAGTGCTTGCTGTTTTCCTGACTAAGAATAACAATTCCAGCCTTTGTTGCAGCAAGCAGTGATGTGTATTTTGAATTGGATAAAAAACTAATGTGGTGAGACTTTGCCGAATCTAGCGCAGCAACTGCACTTATTTGATGGCTGGAATTACCTTGAAATTCTGCATCAAATTTTTGAGCTAACTCCTCTAGGCTAATTTTCATTCTTATCTTTTTCTTTGAGTATCTTAAGTATTTCGTCGGTAATGTTCATTTCATCACTAACGTACAATATTGCATTTATGAGTATCGCATCATAGCCATTATCTTTGGCGTATTGTTCTACTGTTTTGTTTAAATCATCTTGTATTTTACTTAATATCTGATTCTTTCGGATACTGATTGCATCTTTTAAATCTTCTTTTGCTCGTCTAATTTGCCTATCTAATATTCGGGCTCTTTCTTGTAATGGCTTTAAATCAGCCAAAGTCATCATCGCTCCGTCTTTTGTAATCCTGTTTTCCAAGCGTTCTAAATCGGCTTCTTTTTGTTCAATGTTGGTGTATTGTGACTCAAATTCTCTAGTAATTAATACCCGCGCATTACTGATTTGAGGGGAGCTGTCAAGAAGCTTATCCATATCAACAAATCCAATTTTATTGGCAGAATAAGAGTATGCACTAAAAAAAAACAATATTAAAAATATTGTTTTTCTTATCACTTTTTGATTATACCCTATTCTCATGGCTATTATTTAATCAGAATGTATTACCAAATGCAAACTGTATTGTTTCTGTATCATCTAATTTGTCATTATTAAAAGGACGAGCAAAGTTAATTATTATAGGGCCAACAGGTGCCTGCCACTTTAGTGCCAACCCAACAGAATGCCTAAACTCGCGCGCTTCGAAATCATTATAGCCATTAAATACATTGCCAAAATCCCAAAAAAGAGCCAAACGAGCGGAATTTCCGACCTTGGCAAAAGGAGTTGGGAAAACCAATTCGACGGAACCAACTGTTTTTAAACTTCCTCCCACCGGATCCCCTGGACGAGAAGTCAATGGTAAATCTCCAGATAAGTTATCCCCAAGGACTGTTGACTTAGGGCCAAGGGTATTGTCTCGATAACCACGTATTGAAGACTGTGTCCCCCCTGCAAAGAAATTTTCAAAGAATGGAAGTTTTTTGGTTTTGGAATAACCGTCTCCGTAACCTAATTCTCCAGTTAAAGAAAGGGTTATATTTTTAGATAGAGGAAACAACCTGTTTGCTTTTGCATTAAATTTATAAAATAGCGCAGTGGAACCAGGTAAAGTAAATTCAGCACCCAAACGGTAATAAGAACCCCTTGTTGGGTTGAAGAAACGGTTTCGACTATCGCGTGACCACCTGGCTTCTGCAGTATAAAAAGTAAAAGCTTTTCTCACTTGGAAAGGAACAAGAACCCCATCTCTTATGCCATCTGGATCATCAGGTGGTGTCATCTCTACTGCTTCTGGAGCACACGCAATACCATCCCAAGAAACACCTGCTGGCAATGTAGGTTGAGTGGTATACGCATAACCACCTAAGTCACATAAATCATTAAATATGAGGGAAGCTGTAGATCCTAAGAATGCTTTTACATTTCTGCGTTGATACGCCAGACTGGTAAAAATACGATCGTATTCCGAGATAGGAAAACTCATGTGCATACCAAACCCGCCATTACTTGAACTAAATCGGGCAATATTTGCCTCACCGAAATTAGATGTGGAGTAATCCATACTAAAACCTCGTGTCACTCCTTCATCATTGTAATAAGGATCTTCATAAAAGACATTAAGGCGTTTAAAAAAGCTACTATTATTTACAGCAAACGACAAGGTATTACCTGTTCCAAGTAAGTTCTGTAATGAGACTGAAATTGCGGTATTGACACCACTAACTTGGGAGAAACCAACCGAAAATTGAAATTGACCTGAATTTCTTTCTTTTACAGTGACCTCAACGTCAACTTGGTCATCTGTACCTGGCACTTTTGGTGTTTCAATCGTCACTTCTTCAAAATATGGCTTTTGTTGCAATCTAATTTTTGAACGCTCAACCAATGACTTTGAGTACCAACCACCTTCAAATTGACGCATTTCACGTCTTAACACTTCATCTTTTGTTTTGATATTTCCATGAAAATTGACATTTCTCACATAGACACGCTTCCCAGGATCAACAAAAAAGACAACATCAACAACATGCGTGTCCTTATGAATCTCTGGTACTGGTGTTATTTCTGCAAAGGCATAGCCTAAATTACCAAGGATTATTTTCATTCTCTCAGCACTGGCTTCAGTCAAATTACGTGCAAATGTTTTGCCTTTTTCTGACACAATCAAGCCTTCAAAAGACTCTTTAGGTAGCACCATTTCTCCAGTCACTTTCATGTCACCAAAGGTATAAATATTTCCTTCATTAATATTGGCCGTAATATAAATGTCTTTTTTATCAGGGCTGATTGAGACTTGTACGGATTCTACGTTAAAGTCAACATAACCTCTATCCATGTAATAGGATTTTAACTTTTCCAAATCGCCATTAAGTTTTTCTTTTGAATATTTATCATCAGAGGAATACCATGAAAGAAAGTTTGTCGTATCTGATTCAAATGTATCAATGAGTTCTTCATCGGTAAATACAGTATTACCAACGATTTTAATGTGTTTGATTTTTGCCGCTTTGCCTTCAACAATATCAATGTTCACTTTTACTCGATTTCTATCAAGTTTTTTGATTTTTGCATCAACCACCACATTGTACTTTCCTCTTGAAAAATACTGCTTAGTTAACTCATTTTTAACTCGTTCTAATTGTAACTTATCAAAAACCTCACCTTCAATTAAACCAATATTTCTTAAGCCTTTTAAAAGTTCGTCTGTTTTAATGGCTTTATTTCCATCAATGTCAATTGAGGCAATTGCGGGTCTTTCAACCAATTTAACAACAAGCAAATCTCCGCCTTCTCGAAAAAGTTTAACATCACTAAAATAGCCTGTTCTGAACAGTGATTTAATGGAGCGTTTAATGCTTCTTTTTGTTACTCTATCTCCTTTTTCGATTGGCAAATAAGTAAATATTGTTCCATGAGAAATTCTGTTAGCCCCATCCAAACGAATATCAGATACGACAAAAGGCTCAAACGCCCAAGATAAAGAGGTTAAACTTAACAATGTTAATAATAATAAAGATCTAATCATAAATATTTTTCTTTTTTCGTGAATGAGCACACATAAATGTCGCTCAATAAATTTTCAGCCTGTTATTTTAAGACACAAGCCTCAAAATGTCGTTATAAAATGCAATTGACATGAAACAAAGTAGGAAAATAATCCCTACCGTTTGCCCTTTTAGTTGAAACTCTTCGCTTAATGGCGCTCCTTTTATCTTCTCAAAGAGTAAAAAAAGCAATTGTCCACCATCCAGCATAGGTATTGGCATTAAATTTATTATGCCTAAACTTAAACTGACCAAACCTAAAAAGCCCAAAAACCATGCCACTCCGCGTGAGGCTGAGTCACTCGCAACTTGAGCAATTGTAATCGGGCCCGATAAATTTTTTAACGAAGCCTTTCCCGTGATGATTTTACCCATCATATTCAAAGACACACTCGTCATGCGCCACGTTTCTTTGAAAGCCTGTCTTAATGCACCAAAAATTCCATGCGAATTATTAAAAAATAAAGAACGATAATATTCCTTATCCGACTCACTTGGAGGCTGTTGCCCTATGCCAATAATTCGCCTTGTGCCCGATTCATCATCAACTGCGTGGGCGATAATAACATTTAAAGTATTATTATTTCGTAAAATAGTGAGATTAATTTCGCCATCAATGTGTTTATTTAATTTTTCTACAACGGCATACCAATCAGAGGTGCTCTCACCGTTGACTGCGATAATTTTATCTCCTTTTTGAACGCCTGCTTTTTCAGCAGGTTTTCCCGCTGCCAAGGTATAAACTCGATTTTCCAATGGAACTCGCCAAGGCTTAAGCCCGACATTGTTAAACACTTGGGTTTCATCAGAGCCGTCAGGAAGTTGAGATAACGCTAAAGTTAGGTGTTTAATTTCGTTATTTCGCCTTACCGTTAATTCAATATCTTTTCTATCCAAGCCCTTAGTGACCAGCTCAAGACTCACATCTTGCCATGTTTTCACAGGGAAAGCATTGATGCTTATAATTTCATCTTGTTTTTTTGCTCCCGCCTGTTGGAGTAGCTTTGTTGGTTCACCTAAAATAGGTTTTATTTCATCTTTACCATAGATAAACATTGCCCAAAAAAGCAGAACTGCCAAAATAAAATTAAAAGCAGGGCCTGCAAACATAATAAGTGCGCGTTGCCAAATTGACTTGGCATTAAATGTTTGTGAATAGTCATACTTAGCAAGGTTAATCTCTGGGTCTCTTGTATCCAGCATTTTGACATAACCCCCTAAAGGAATAGGCGCAAAACCAAACTCTGTTCCTGTTTTATCTGTTTTAGACCAAAACAATTTTCCATAACCCACACTAAACTTGAGAACATGTACACCAAATTTTCGAGCTACCCAAAAATGACCGTATTCATGAAATGTCACTAACACACCAAGTGTTACCAACATCCACCAAATTGAACTTATAAACTCAAGCATAGTGTTTCACCATTTGTCGTGCATTAGCACGCACTTCTGCATCTAATTGCAGTAATTGTTCGACATTCTCGATACCAGCTAACGCAGTATTATTCATGATTTCAGCGTTTATTTTAGCAATTGAGGTAAAAGAAATTGATTTTTTCAAAAAGGCATCAACGCTAATCTCATTTGCCGCATTTAACACTGCCATGGATGTTCCCCCTGCTTGTATCGCTTCTTTTGCCAAAGCCAAGCAGGGAAATTTTTCATAATCAGGTGGGAAAAACTGCAAATCTTGACTTTGTAATAAATTCAACATATTCGCACCAGAGGCTATGCGCTCAGGCATACCAAGCCCATTGGCTATCGGAATGCGCATATCAGGTTCACCCAATTGAGCTAATACCGAACCATCTTGATAACAGACCATGGAATGCACTATACTTTGTGGATGCACGTGCACATCTATGTCGTCATCACTCAGATTGAACAACCAGTGAGCTTCTATTATTTCTAAGCCTTTATTCATTAAAGTTGCCGAATCCACAGATATTTTCCGACCCATGTCCCAATTTGGGTGTGCACAAGCTTCCTCTGGAGATATTCCATCAAACGTTGATGCTTCCCTATTCCAAAAAGGACCACCCGATGCAGTTAAAATTATTTTATCAATGTTTCTTGGCGTGTTCCCACACTGGTAAGAATCAGGCAAACATTGGTATATGGCATTATGTTCACTGTCTAAAGGAATAATTTTGGCACCATTATCTTTAGCAGCCTTCATGACCAATTCACCTGCTAAGACAAGGGCTTCCTTATTGGCAAGCAACAGCGTTTTCCCCGCTTTAACACTGGCCAAAACTGGCTGCATTCCTGCAGCTCCGACAATTCCAGCTACAATCAAATCTGCGGAATCTAACTGACAGATTGCAGCCAACTCATGCGCTCCTGCTAGTACCGTACATTCATCACTGATTAATCTGGACAGCTGAGTGTATTGACTGCTATCTGAAATAACGACAAATTTTGGCTTAAATTGACGGGCTAATTCAGCCAGTTTATTAACATTACTGTGCCCACTGATTGCTAACACTTTAAATTTGTCAGGGTGTTGCTCTATAATAGCTAAGGTACTGGCTCCAATGGAACCCGTTGCACCTAAAATAACAACATTTTTGGAATTCTGCGTCATTATGAAACAAAATGAATAAAGGCAAAATAAAAAGGTGCACCTGCAATAAGAGAATCAAAGCGATCTAAAAAACCACCATGACCAGGCAGCAAGAAACCACTGTCTTTAATATTATTATGGCGTTTTAATAAACTGGCAAATAAATCACCAATGACAGAGATGATTGCGATTAATGGGAAAAAGGCAATGAAATAAAGTGTACTATAGCCTAACCACACCGCTACAATGTATCCGTAAATAGCGGTAAATGCTAATCCTCCAACTAAGCCTTCAACCGTTTTTCCTGGGCTTATTTGAGGGGCAAGTTTGTGCTTACCAAAAGTTTTGCCCGAGACATAAGCTCCAATATCTGCTATCCAAATAAGTAAAAACAACGCAAGGGTAAGCTGTACACCTTTTTCTGACAGTTGATGAATAGAGGTCAGTGATGCGCCAAATAACAATAAGACACCAACACCTAAGGCATATTTTTTAGCGTATTTCTGCGTACCTTCTCGAGGTTTCAACAACCACACTAAACAAATCAACCAAATAATACTGGCAGCAATGAGAATACGCACAACATCAATCTCAATAAAACTGGCTTTATTGATAAAAACAATACTTATACCGACCAAAGCAGACATGACAATAGAGTTTATTGGACTCTTTTTAACGCATTGAAACCATTCATACCCAATCATACTGGCTAAAAAAGCGGTAAATATTGTGAATATTAATTCATTACCTTTTAAAATTATCACGATTACAACTGGTGCCAATAATAGTGCCGTGAGTATTCTTTTTTTTAGCATTTAAATTTCTTCCTTTACGTGGTTTGGAATTTTACCAAATCTTCTTTCGCGATTATAGTATTCCACAACCGCTTGGTTCAAGCTTGACTCATCAAAATCAGGCCATAATGTTTGAGTAAAATAGAGCTCTGTATAGGCAGCTTGCCATAACAAAAAGTTTGATAAGCGTTGATCTCCACCTGTTCTGATTAACAAATCGGGGTAAGGCGCATCGTTTAAAGAAAGAAATTGCTCAAATGTTCGCTCATTTATATCGGATTCCTTAAGAAGGTTGTTCTTTAGTGCAAGAGCCAATCGATGTGCTGCTTGCATAATATCCCAACGCCCACCATAGTTGACGGCTATGGTTAACACCATTTTCTTATTCTCTTTTGTTAAATTCTCAACTGTTTTCATGCGCTTGCGCAATCCATCGGAAAAACGCGACAAATCACCGATAAAACTTAAGCGCACTCCATTTTCATGCAATTCTGGCACTTCTTTTTTTAAAGCACGTGTGAACAACTCCATTAGCATAGAAACTTCTTTTTCCGGTCTTTGCCAATTTTCGCTACTAAAGGCAAAAAGAGTCAACCATTGAACACCAATTTCTGATGCTTGTTTTATGGTTTTTCTAACCGAATTTACACCAGCTTTATGCCCTGATGTGCGGTATTTATTTCGTAAGGTTGCCCAACGACCATTGCCATCCATAATGATAGCAATGTGTTTGGGAGCTTTTGAGGTTTCTGTAGACAAAACAAATGGTATAATTCTCGAAAGAATTATATTTCCATTAATTCTTCTTCTTTAACTTTAACCACGTCATCAACTTTGCTGACATAGGTATTAGTAATTTGTTGAATGCTTTCTTCAGCATTGTGTTGCTCATCTTCAGTGATGTCTTTGTCATTTTGCATTACTTTAAATGAATGGTTAGCATCGCGACGGATATTTCTTATCGCTATTTTGCAATTTTCGCCCAAAGAGTGAACTAATTTAACCATTTCCTTGCGTCGTTCTTCTGTTAATGGCGGCAAAGGCAAACGAATAACCATCCCTGCACTAACTGGATTTAACCCTAATGAGGACTGCATAATTGCTTTTTCAATGGGTGCCACCATGTCTTTTTCCCAAGGTGTGATTGTCAATGTTCGCGCATCAGAAACAGCAACATTTGCCACCTGACTTAATTGCGTAGCACTGCCATAATAGTCTACAGAAATCCCATCAAGCAATGCTGTGTTTGCTCGACCTGTGCGAACACTGGTTAATTCACTTTTTAATGATTCAACACTCTTGCCCATTCTTAGCTTAGCGTCATCTATAATTTCGTTTATCATCTTTTACACCTATTGTTTACGGTTAAACTGCTCTTGTGACATTAATTTCTAACTATTGTTCCAATATTCTGACCTTGTATAATATTCATTAAGGCACCTGAGGTACCCATATTGAAAATTCTTAATGGCATGCCTTGATCTCGACATAATACCACTGCTGCTGTATCCATTACTGCCAATTTCTTTTCGATGACTTCATCGTAAGACAGTTCATCGTATTTAACAGCATCAGGGTTTGTCACTGGATCTGCGGAGTAAACGCCATCGACTTTTGTTGCTTTAAGTACAATTTCCGCATCAATTTCTATAGCCCTTAAGGAGGCTGCAGAGTCTGTGGTGAAAAATGGATTGCCTATTCCTGCCGCAAAAACAGCAATACTGCCCTTTTGCAAATGCCTAATGGCTTTACGACGGATGTAATCTTCACAAACTTCATGAATTTGTATGGCTGACATCACACGCACTTTGGAGCCTGCTTTTTCGATAGCATTTTGTAATGCCAATGAATTCATCACCGTAGCCAACATTCCCATGTGGTCACCGGTAACGCGATCAATACCTGATTTAGCAAGGCCAGCACCACGGAATATATTTCCTCCGCCAATAACGATACCAATTTCCACTCCCATTTCATGAATCTCATGAATCTCAGCAGCAATTCGATTGATAACTTTTGGATCAATACCGTAATCCTCCTCACCCATCAATGCTTCACCACTAAGTTTGAGGAGGATACGTTTAAATTTTGAAGAACTATTCGCCACGGGCTTGTGCCATAACCTCTTCTGCAAAATTATCTTCTTTCTTTTCTATGCCTTCGCCTACTTCCATACGTGCATAGGATACCACGTCTGCACTTTCTGATTTCAA
>CAMZLQ010000119.1 GCA_947311585.1 uncultured Alcanivoracaceae bacterium
CCATTCATTTTGTATAAACCACAGTGCGGTCATTTCTTTTGCATTGGGCATACAGTCTGTATGAGGGTAGAGCATATCTCCATGCGAAGCAACATTACAATAACAACGGTATAATCTGTATTTATTATCAAATAATGAAGCCATCACATCATTTGCCTTTTGCACCAGAGGCAAGTCCTTAGCTTTATTTAAGGGCAGGTTAAAAGCCCAGTGACGATAAGCTCCAACATCAGGCCTTGCAATTTCTGTATGAGTAAAAGGCGCTACCGACAGAGCATTGGTAACTTCATCGATAATTTTTTTATCGAGCAAATCATCAAACACATAAATTGGTCTACCATCTACTGAAACACTTCTTTTGGGTTTAAATTGACTCATAGGTTGGTCCTCTATTTGTATTTTCTGGTCTAATCCAAAGTGTTGCCAACCACTTTTCACCCTTTAAGACAGGTTGACCTGCATGTAAAGATTCTAAATAAGGCTCATCTGTCTGAAAATCTATATTTTCAAAAAACACCACCTTACCTTTTTCTGGTATGACGCTTTTCTTTAATCTTGGGAAACTCGTCTCACCGCCTTGTTCTACATCGTTTAAGTATAAACAAATTGTTTTTATTCTTTGCAGTTCATTATTAAAGTTATGCATACCATCTGCCCCACCAAAAAAGTCATAGTGCGGTTTATATTCCTCTCCTACCGAATAATGCAAGACCTGCATAACTTCTGAATGCCTTTGAGCCACTTGAAATTGTCCAGTGCACTTTTTGATTATTAAATTTATTACAGGATCTTCTGCTAACCAATCAATTGAGGCTGAAAAGCTTGTTCTAATTTCATCCTTTACATGATTTCCAGTAATTGGATCAACAGTCATGGATTCCCTCATATAGGGAGAAGCAATAAATTTTATGTATTCACACTCGATTGCCGATAAAAGATTTGAAACAGTAAAAATATCTGGCTTAGAATTAATCGTTTCTCTTTCCTGCTTTTGAAATTTAACTGGCCACTTAAATTTAGATACAAACTGAAGTTGTTTGCTTTTTTTGTTCAATAAACCTTTATTATTAAGGTGTGTTGCAAACTTATCCTTTAGTATAAAATTATGGTATAAAAGCTTTTGGCATTTTTTTGTTTTATTCTTTAATTGATAAGCCAATGCCATTAGGTTTATTGCTGGACTAAAACCTTGTTTGACCGATTTAATTAAATATTTTTGCGACTTTTTGAAATTTCTTTTCAGCCCATACCCAAAATAATAAAGTTTCGCTAATTCGTATTGAGATTCTGAGTTCTTTTTTGATTTCTTGAAATATTTAACAGCCCTAGTTATATTTTGGCTTAAACCGATACCGTACAGATAACACAAACCAATTTCCTTATCGGCAGGTGCATAATCTTGGGAAGAGGCTGCAATAAATTCCTTTATGCCATTTGGAAAATCACCCTGACTAAATTTTAACAAACCCTGTTGATACAATTTTTTTGCTTCTTTCATATATTTTTTCTGATGAAATGGTGTATTCTAATACAGAAATAAAAAAACGCCTTATCTCTAAGGCGTTTACTGACTTATTATTGATAACTATCAAAGTTAGATAATATAAACAAATATGAACAGACCCAACCAGACGACATCAACAAAATGCCAATACCATGCCACTGCTTCAAAACCAAAATGAGATTCAGGTTTAAAATGACCTCGCATCATTCGAATGGTAATAACTGTTAGCATAATCGCCCCTAATGTCACGTGCATGCCATGAAAACCTGTTAACATAAAAAAGGTTGAACCATAGATGCCAGATTTCAATGTTAAATCTAGGTGCTGATAAGCCTCAATATATTCATCCACTTGGAAAAATAAGAATGTAGCTCCCAGAACAACCGTTGCAATAAGCCAACCAATAACTTTTTTACGAGCGCCATCAACAAGTGCATGATGAGCAATTGTCAGTGTTATAGAACTTGCCATTAAAAGAACTGTATTTATTAAAGGCAAATGGAATGGGTCAACTAACTCAAATTTACCCCCTATATTGCCAGGCCCATTTGTTGGCCAAACACCTTCATAACCCGACCATAATTCTGTATTTGTAAATAAACCAGTTCCCTCTCCCCCCAACCAAGGTACCGCCATATTTCTGACGTACCAAAGAGCACCAAAAAAACTAGCAAAAAACATAACTTCTGAAAAGATAAACCAAATCATCCCCATGCGAAAGGAGGTATCAACTTGCGGATTATACTTACTGCTTTCTGATTCTTTTATCACTTCTCCGAACCAACCAAACATCATGAAAATTAATGTAGCGAATCCCAAATACATGACAATAGGAGAATCAAACTGATTGTTCATGTAAATAGCAGCACCTACTGCTGTCATCGTCATGCCTATCGAACCAACAATTGGCCATTTAGCTAAATGCGGTACATAGTATTGATCGTTATTTGTGTTTGTTTGCGACATATTACCCTCTTGTTTATGTATTTCTTCTTTACGACTCTAACTTAAAAAAAGTATATGATAAAGTCATTATTTTTACATCATTTGCCAATTTAGTATCAACGATAAACGTCACTGGCATCTTAACTTCTTCGTGTGCTTTTAATGTTTGTTTGGTAAAACAAAAACACTCTGTCTTATTAAAATATAAAGACGCTTTTGCAGGAGTTACGCTATAAGTTGCTTGTCCTGTAATGTCTTTATTAGATAAATTTTTTGCATAAAATTCCGTATGATAAAATTTACCTGGTATGACTTCCATTTCAAATTCAGTCGGTCTAAATTCCCAGTTAAGTTCAGAATTTACACTGCTGTCGAATTGAACAATCACTTTACGGTTTTCATCAATGACTTGATTTTTAACTAAATCCGCCTCTACTTGTCCACTTGTTTTTCCATTTAATCCTGTAATCTCACAAAATGTGTCGTACAAAGGAATTAAAGCAAAAGCAAAGCCAAACATTAAAACCGCAAAGAGAGCCGTTTTTAAAACCGTTTTTTTCATTGTTATTATTGCCTAATATTGAGCATATAAAATGCTGCAAAAATGGCAACAGCAACGAAAACCAACCCAATCGCTGTGCGACGGGCTGCTTTTCTTCGCTTTTCTAGTTCTTCTTTATCCACTTTTTAGTTTATTCAATATGTCTTAATGTGAAGACACGTGAGCTAAATGTTCATCGTTTACTGGTGCTCCATCTTGGAAAGTATGGTGAGGTGCAGGCGATGGAATAAACCACTCCAATCCTTTAGCTCCTTCCCAAACTCTGTCTGTTGCTTTGCTTGTGCCTTTACCTTTAATGGTTCGCCACACAATAATACAGAAGAATATTTGTGCCAATCCAAAGGCAAAACCACCAATACTTGACCACATATTCCAATTAGCAAATTGAACAGAATAATCAGGGATACGGCGTGGCATACCTGCTAATCCCAAGAAATGTTGTGGAAAGAATAAGACGTTGACAGAAATAACTGACCACCAAAAATGAATCTTACCCAATCTTTCTGAATACATATTGCCCGTCCATTTTGGTATCCAGTAATAAACACCACCAATAATAGCAAAGACCGCACCAGTAACCAAAACATAGTGGAAGTGTGCCACTACAAAATAAGTATCATGGTACTGAAAATCAGCAGGTGCTATGGCTAGCATTAAGCCTGAAAATCCGCCTATTGTAAATAGTATAATAAATGCAATTGACCACAGCATTGGAGTCTCAAAAGTCATGGAACCCTTCCACATAGTAGAAACCCAGTTAAAGACTTTCACACCTGTTGGGATGGAAATAAGGAAGGTTGCATACATAAAGAACAATTCACCACCTAATGGCATGCCCACTGAGAACATGTGATGTGCCCAAACGATAAATGACAAAAAGGCAATTCCTGCAGTAGCATAAACCATCGACACATAACCAAATAAAGGCTTACGTGCGAAGGTTGGAATGATTTCTGAAATAATACCAAATGAAGGTAAAATCATAATGTAAACTTCAGGATGACCAAAAAACCAGAATATGTGCTGGAACAAGACTGGGTCTCCACCACCTGCAGCATTAAAGAAACTCGTACCAAAATAATGATCAGTTAACAACATTGTAACTGCACCAGCAAATACTGGCATAACCGCAATCAACAAGAATGCAGTAATCAACCACGTCCAAACAAATAGTGGCATTTTTAAATAGCCCATGTTTGGTGCACGCATATTCATAATGGTGGCAATAACATTAATGGCGCCCATAATGGATGAAATGCCCAACATGTGAATAGCAAAAACCGCAAAGGCTAAATTGTGACCACCCTGTAATACCAATGGCGGATATAAAGTCCAACCAGCCGCTGGAGCTCCGCCATCCATAAAGAATGTTGATGCAAGCATGGTAAAGGCAAAAGGCAAAATCCAAAACGACCAGTTATTCATTCGAGGCAATGCCATATCTGGCGCACCAATCATAATAGGAATCATCCAATTGGCAAAACCAACAAAAGCAGGCATAACAGCCCCAAACACCATAATTAGTGCATGCATTGTGGTTAACTGGTTGAAAAACTCGGGTTGCACAAATTGCAATCCAGGTTGGAACAGTTCCAATCGGATTATCATGGCTAAAGCCCCACCAAATATAAACATGGTGAGTGAAAAGATTAAGTATAAAGTACCAATATCTTTATGGTTGGTTGTCATTAACCAACGTTTCACAAAACCCTTTGGCTTGTGGTCATGATCGTGATCATGCGAATGTGTTTCTGCGTGACTCATAATTTATACCCTCAACTATTCTTTATCTTTTTAACATCTTTAGGCTGTGCAACATCTTTTGCTGTATTGCCCCAAGCGTTTCTTGTGTATGTAATTGCAGCAGCTATATCACTTTCTGATAATATGCCACCAAAAGCCGCCATTGCTGTGCCTTTACGACCAAAAACTACGGTCTTAATTTGCTCATCAATTGGACCATTAACAACCGCACTGCCATCTAAAGCAGGAAATGTTGGCGGCATGCCTTTTCCTGTTGCTTGATGACACGTTGCACATTGCGAATTAAACACTTCTTTACCTTTACTGATTAAATCCACTTTTGACCATTGAGCATTGTTTTTAACGGCAGCAACTTTTTGCTCACCTTTTTGTGATTCAACCCAGTTAGCGTAATCTTCTTTTGAAACAACATTAACCACTACTGGCATAAATCCATGGTCTTTACCGCATAATTCTGCACACTGTCCACGGTAAGTACCGATTTTTTTGACATTCGTCCACGCTTCATTGACAAAACCAGGAACCGCATCACGTTTCCACCCAAATTCTGGAACCCACCAAGAATGAATAACATCATTAGCCGTTAACAAAATGCGTATGTTTGTATCAACAGGTATCACCAATGGATGATCAACATCTAATAAATAATTTTCAACTGTTGCTGGGTTTATTCCTGATCCAATTTGGCGTGCAATATTGCTGTCAGATTTCAATGTGCTTAAAAATGAAATGCCTTCATCTAAGTAATCGTATTTCCATTTCCATTGAAATCCTGTGACCTTAATTGTCATGTCCATAACAATATTTTTGCCCTCGGCATCGGTTGGAGCTTCCATCTTTATCAATGCTTTTGTTGCAGGAAAAGCGATAATAATCAAAATAACAATGGGAATAACTGTCCATATTATTTCCGCTGTGGTGCTGTGTGAAAACTGCGCAGCGGTGACACCTTTTGATTTCCTATGTGCAAACATAGAATAAATCATAGCGCCAAACACCAAAACACCAATGACGACACAAATCCATAAGACAATCATGTGTAAATCATAGGCAATTTTTGAAAATTCGGTCACGCCTTGCGTCATGTTAAGTGATGACTTTGCCAGTGCAGAGCCATTGACTAACAGGACTAATGCAACCCATAGGAATATTTTTAAACCACTGCTTGAGTAGCTTTTCTCTTTGTTCATCTATTTTTTACCCTCAATTATTCTTTTCTAACAAATTTTAAATACGTGCCAATATAAGCATTTAAAGATAGCAAGCACAGTTTTAAGACTTGTTTTTGCTAATTTTTGGAATTTTATCACGAGCTATCACAATTAGTCTTGTGGATTTTTGATTTTTATCAATATTTTTTATTTTAATCTTGTAAGTTTCTCTTGCAAGATTTCCATCAACTCGTATTTTTCCTCTTTCACTAAACAACTTGCAATGACTGTTCTTTTATTGTGCAGCTTTAAATAAAGCTTAGGCTCGTCATGTTTCTTTGTGTCACTAATCATTTCGACACGAAGCCAAGAGGTTTGAAATTTATTAATTTGCCCCTCCAAAGAGGAGCCGAAGTAGGTGTTCTTTGAATCAATGGTGATGTATTGCACATTTTCACTGCTTTGGTAGGCTTTTTTAAACCCCCACCAGACGAATAACAAATGCAATGCGGCAAAGGGTACGATTACCCATGTACCCTGATATGCCAACACCACTGCTATTATCATGGTGATACTTGCCAAAACTGAAAACATCAACCAATAAGCGTGGAATGACATTGACTGGTTTGGATAAATCAGTATGTGTGTTTTATCATTATTTGTTTGGACATCAATCATAACGAGAATATAATAGCATTGCGCCCTTAATTTACCATATATAATCATGAATGCAAATACCCTAATTGCTTTAGAATGCTCTAAAAACTACCTCGCTGACGAGAATACACTCATCAATCAATTACTTGAACAAGCCAACCCTGGTTTTGAAAAACGTCAAGAGATAAAAAAGTTAGCCGTTAAATTGGTCAACAATGTTCGCTCAAAAATTGATGAAATGGATGGTGTTGATGCTTTTATGAAGGAGTACGATTTATCTTCAAAAGAAGGCATTGTCCTGATGTGCATGGCAGAAGCCTTATTGCGGATTCCTGATAAAGAAACCGCTGAAAAACTCATTAAAGACAAATTACTGGATGCGGACTGGAAATCGCACATGGGCAAGAGTGACTCGATGTTTGTGAATGCATCGACTTGGGGTTTGATGTTGACAGGAAAAATCATTGATGTGGATTCAGCTAAAAAAGGCTTTTCAAGAATTTTAGATAAACTCATCAATAGAACGGGCGAACCCGTTGTCAGACAAGGTGTTTATCAAGCGATGAAAGTAATGGGTCGACAATTTGTTATGGGTGAAACCATTAAAAAAGCCCTAAAAAGGGCAACCAACAAAAGACACAAAGCCTACCGTTATTCTTTTGACATGTTAGGTGAAGCCGCTTTGACTAAAGCCGATGCCGATAGGTACTTAGAATCGTACCTCAATGCAATTAAATCCATAGCAGAAGGCAACCGTAAAAAAATGGCAGAAGATGCTGCCAGTATTTCCATTAAATTATCGGCTTTGCACCCACGTTATGAAATTGCTCATGTTAAGCGCGTCTTAACCGAACTGGTGCCCAATGTTAAAAAAATTGTGGATTTAGCCACCTCATTAAATGTGGCGGTGACTGTTGATGCAGAAGAAGCGGATCGACTTGA
>CAMZLQ010000120.1 GCA_947311585.1 uncultured Alcanivoracaceae bacterium
AAACCCAGGGGTGCAAAAGCCACATTGGGAGGCGTAATTGTCTTTTAAACTTTGTTGTACCTGATTGAGTTTATTGGCTAAATTCAACCCTTCAACGGTGACGATGTGTTGTCCATGAGCGTTTGCCAGTGGTGATATACAAGAGGTTATCGTGTGGTATTTTACACTGGATTGATTAGCAGATAATTCACCAACCATTACCGTACAAGCACCGCAGTCGCCTTCACGGCAGACTATTTTTGTCCCCTTTAGGTTTCTATTTTCACGAATAAAATCCACAAGTGTCATGGATTTATTGGCATTAGTTTTTATTATTTTGTCATTGAGTATAAATTCTATCATTTGTCTATCTGTATTTGGGTTTATATCAACCCTTGAGCTTTAAGCTTTTCAAGTAAAAATACCAATGCATTTTCTGTGCGTTTAATGCTTTCTTGCTGACCTAACACCTGCATAATCTCATCATTAGCAGGACCAGATGAAGAGCCTGTTAAAGCAACGCGTAGTGGTTGCCCTACTTTGCCAAAGCCAACTTCAAGTTCATTAACCGTGTCTTCAATCAAGTCATGTAAGTTGGCATTTGCCCAGTCTTCGACGGTTGACATCTTTTTGATTAAGGTTTCAAAAGGTTTGATTGCGGATTGTTTAAAAACTTTTTTAACCGCTTTTTCTTCATACTCTTTAATGTCACTGAACAAAAACAAAGCCGAATCCGCCATTTCATTGATGGTCACAGCACGGGACTTAAACATATCCACCACCTTAACCAAGTCTATTGATTCTGGCACATTAACATTCAAAACATCAAGGCGTTTTTTAAGCAAACCAGCCAAGCGTTGTGAGTCCGCTTGTTGAATGTATTGTTGGTTAATCCAGTTGAGTTTTGACGTGTTGAAAGCCGATGGTGCTTTATTGACTTTTTTCAAATCAAACAATTCAATCATCTCGTCTTTGGTGAACAACTCTTTGTCTTCATAAGACCAACCCAAACGCACGAGATAATTGAGTACCGCTTCGGGCAAATAACCATTGTTAGCGTATTCCATCACCCCTACTGCACCATGACGTTTAGACAAACGCGCACCATCATCACCCAAAATCATTGGCAAATGAGCAAATCGTGGCAAGTCTGCACCCAAGGCTTTGTAAATATTAATTTGTCTTGGCGTGTTATTAATGTGATCATCACCACGAATAACATGCGAAATATTCATGTCAATATCATCAATGACTACGGTAAAATTATAAGTTGGCGTGCCATCAGGTCGAGCAATAATTAAGTCATCTAATTCTTTATTTGAAGTGGTAATAACACCACGCACATAATCATCAAAAGTCACCTCACCTTCTTGAGGATTACGGAATCGAACCACAGCATCATCAGAATTGGGTAAATTCAAATCACGGCATTTACCATCATAGCGTGGTTTTCCTCCTGCTTTCATTTGCGCATCACGCATTTCATCCAAACGTTCTTTGCTGCAAGTGCAATAATAAGCTTTGCCTTCATCGAGTAACTGTTGCACCTTTACTTTATACTGTGGAAATCTTTTGGTTTGATAAGGCACCTCGCCATCGTGTTCCAGACCTAACCATTTCATGCCTTCAAAAATGGCATCTACAGATTCTTGAGTCGATCGTTCTCTATCAGTATCTTCGATACGCAATATAAATTTGCCTTTATTTTTACGGGCAAAAAGATAGGAAAAAAGTGCCGTGCGCGCACCGCCAACGTGTAAATAGCCTGTAGGCGATGGTGCAAATCGAGTAATTATTGTCATAATATTTTTTGTGGTTAATAGTTAATTAATGAATTTTAGCAAATTTGAACTGTATTGTATTGTAAAGAATAATTTTTGGCTGTAGATGTTGTGTTACTCAAGTAGTGGAGTCCCTTGTGGACACCTATCCACACCTAATCATACAAGGGAAACCACTACAAAAAACAATTCAATCAAAAATCCAAATCATTGCGAGAAGCGCAGCGACACGGCAATCTCCCAAAGCAAACAGTATCTCAAAAAGATTGCCGCGTCGTCCCTCCTCGCAATGACCGTTCTTAATTTAATACAAAAAAAAACCCTCAATCCTGAGGGCTTTACAATTTAGTGACACAAAAGAATTTATCTTTGACGTGCTTTAAATTTTGGGTTTGATTTGCATATTACAAATACTTTGCCACGGCGACGTACTACTTTGCAGTCACGGCTACGTGTTTTTGCTGATTTCAAAGATGATAATACTTTCATGACATTACCTAGTTAATTTAATAAGGATGCGGATTATACGGACATGATAAACTAAATTCAACAAATTTCTTGAAATATTTCTAATAAAAACAGCTCTATTCAATGGTATAATCCATTTTCAAATTATTGAGGTATTAAATGTTAAATTCTTGGTTTATTTCGTCCATTAAGTTTTTGGTTTTATTATTGGTTTTTGTTATTGGTTTGGCAATTCTCGCTGCCATTGTCATGTATTTTATCGACAAAACACAGAAGAAGCACACTATTCGACGCAACTTTCCTGTTATTGGACGATTCCGGTGGTTATTTGAACATTTAGGCGAATTCTTTAGGCAATACTTTTTTGCTATGGATAGAGAAGAATTACCCTTTAATCGCGCACAAAGAACCTGGGTTTATAAAGCCGCCAAAGGAAATAATAACACTGTGGCTTTTGGTTCAACCCGTAATTTGGATAGACGGGGTGCGATGATTTTCTTGAATTGTGCCTTTCCAGTGATGAAAAAAGATGCGGTTGAAGCGGACAACTTAATTATTGGACCTTATGCCAAACAACCCTATGCAACGCCAAGCTTCTTTAACATTTCTGCCATGAGTTTTGGCGCATTATCCATGCCCGCGGTGCAATCCTTATCGCATGGGGCAAAAAAAGCAGGCATTTGGATGAACACAGGCGAAGGGGGTATCTCTCCTTACCATTTAGAAGGCGGTTGCGATATTGTTTATCAATTTGGAACAGCCAAATACGGTGCACGCAACAAAGACGGTGGCTTTGACTTTGACAAACTAAAAGAAATTGGGCAAATTCCGCAGGTCAAAATGATTGAACTAAAACTGGCTCAAGGGGCAAAACCTGGTAAAGGCGGCATTCTTCCCGCTGCTAAGGTGACAGAAGAAATTGCTAATATTCGAGGTATTCCAGCAGGACAGGCATCCATAAGCCCAAATCGCCACCCAGAAATCAAGAGTGCCCACGAATTGTTAGATATGATAAATAAAATTCGCGATGTTAGTGGTTTACCCGTTGGCTTTAAAATGGTCATGGGTAATGATGAATGGTTGCATGAACTATTTACCGAGATTCATAACCGCGGTATTGAATCAGCCCCTGATTTCATTACTATTGATTCAGGTGACGGCGGTACTGGTGCTGCGCCACAATCCTTAATGGATGATGTCGGCATGGTCATTAAAGAATCCTTACCCATGTTGGTGGATTTACGCGACGAATACGGTTTAAAGAGCCGAATCCGCATCATGACCTCGGGTAAATTAATCACACCTGCGGAAGTTGCTTGGGCTTTATGTGCTGGTGCTGATTTTATCAACAATGCCCGTGGCTTTTTATTTTCATTGGGTTGTATACAAGCCCTAAAATGCAATAAAAACACCTGCCCAACAGGAATAACAACACATGATCCGGATTTACACAAAGGCTTAGTGGTTGAGAACAAAACCAAACGCGTAGCAAACTTTGCCAAACACATGATTAAAGAAGTGGGTGTTATCGCCCACTCTTGTGGTGTCAAAGAACCCAGACAACTCAAGCGTTCACATGTACGAATGGTTTTTTCTAATGACCTGTCTAAACCCTTGAATATTTTATTTCCTGATAAAAAAAGCAAATATGACAAGGGTTAAAATCGGTGTCAGTGCCTGCCTTTTGGGTCAAAAAGTCCGCTACGATGGCAAAGACAAATTTGCCAACTTAGAAAAACACTTTGACCCAAAAATTTACCAACTCATCCCAATCTGCCCAGAAGTGGAGATGGGCATGAGCATCCCTCGCCCATCCATCCAAATGCGCATTATTGATGGAGATACTCGGTTAGTGCAAGTTGACAACCATAAATTAGACTTTACAGAGCAGCTCAATAACTGGTTTGAAGAAAACAAACAACGCTTTGAACAGTTTAAAGGCTTCATTCTCAAAAGCAAATCCCCAAGTTGTGGCAACCAAACCACCCCACATTTTAATTCAGATGAATCTTTTGAATTGAAAGATGGTTTATTTGTGCATCAACTCAAATTAAATAATAACTCCACAACCCTTATCAATGAAACCCAAATAGAACAAAAAGAGTATTTTTTAAAATTTATTCATCAAATTTCAAAAACTACTTGATTGATTAATTTAAAATTGTTACTTTAAGCTCAACATGAAAATTCAGGCCATACAATCTAAACTTAAAATTGCACAATCTAATTGGCAATTAACAACACTCGGCTTATTTTTATCACTTCTACTCTTACGACTTATCTAGCGGTCAATCTATAGGACTGCACCACACCTGAAAAGGTTTTTTTAGGATATTTTTATACTTTTAAGTCACCATTAACATTATTAATAAGAGAGTTACACAATGATTAGTCAACAAGTTTATATATTTGATACCACTTTACGCGATGGGCAACAATGCCCTGGTGCTGGTATGAGTTTTGATAATAACCTAGAATATGCACGTTTAGCAGCTGGGGTTAATATCGATATTTTAGAAGCGGGTTTTCCTGCTGCAAGTGCCGAGGATTTTAAAATCGTCGAAAGCATTGCACAGATGTATGCGCAAATGGAATCCTCTCCAAAGGTCGCTGCGTTATGCCAAATGCGTGAAGAACAAGTTATTACCACCATCGAGTCTCTCAAAAGCTTAATTCCAACTCAAAGGGCACGAATGCATGTTTATTTGCCTGTAGACCCTGAGTTAATGCAAGCGTCATTGGGAAGCTACGCCAATAACCATAAACAAATCCACAAAGACTTAGACAAATTCATTCGCATGGCAATAGATGCAGGTTGTGAAGTGGAATTTTCTCCCGAAGGTTATTCACGCATGGGCGATACTTTTGATTTTGTTACCGATGTTATTGATACCGCCATCAAAGCCGGTGCAACCATTATTAACTGCCCTGATACCATCGGTGGAGCCTGTTATTTGCAAGGAGAAGAATTTTTTGTCAATAAAATGAAACGTCACGCCGAGATAATGAAACAACGTTATCCCGATAAAAACATAACGTGGTCTGCGCATTGCCATAACGATTATGGATTGGCATTGACTAACACCATGCAATCTATTTTTGATGGGCCAGTAACTCAAATTGAGGGTTGTTTCAATGGCATTGGCGAACGCGCTGGCAATGTCTCCTTGGAACAATGCATCATGTATTTAAAAGCCTTTGGTTATGAGAACAGTGAAAACAAAAACTTTCACACCAACACGCAAACCTCTCACATCAAAGATATTTCGGATTTTGTTGCCACGCACATGTTACCGCGACAGGCGCATTGGCCCATTAGTGGAGAAAATGCGGCTCGACACACCTCTGGCGGTCACACCAATGCCATCCTCAAGAACCCACAAGCTTACCAACCCTTTGATCCAAAAGAAGTGGGCAAAGAAATTAGCTTTGTGTTTGGCCCTTTAAGCGGCAGTAATCATGCCCAATCCATTATCAAAGAACACGGATACACGTGTGAAAACAGTGAAAAGATTGAAGTCACGCAGTTTATCAAAGATTACTTTTCCAATCGGCGCAAGGGCTTAACCGATACGGAATTCATGCAAGCTTATTTTGCTTACCGTTCGCCTATCAAAATTAATACGTATAAATACCGCAAACGAGCGCAAGTCACCGAAATATGTATTGATGGAACTTTCCGAGGTGAAGAAAAAACCATCAATGCAAAAAGCAAAGTCGGTGGCACCGCATTAACGGCTTTACATCATGCTTTGGAAGATTATTTATCACCAATTAGCATTGAATCCTTTCGTTCTCAATCCAAGGACAAGGGCGAGGAAGCATTAAGTATTTCATCCATAAGCATTTCTTACAACAATGAATTGTACACTGGTATTGGGCAGGACATTGATATTGAAGTCTCCGCACTTAAAGCTTTGGTTAATGCTGTTAATCGCGCCATAGTGCATTTAAATTATGCTGTTATTGCCAATAAAAAAGCGGTTTAATGTCACAATACTACGCAACAATTAAATGGCAACGCCAACGTGATGAAAAATTCATTGACAACAAATATTCACGCGCTCATGTTTGGGAATTTGATGGAGGAGAAATAGTCCAAGCTTCATCCTCACCACATGTGGTACCACTGCCCTATTCTATAGAAGCCAATGTTGATCCAGAAGAGGCTTTTATCGCTTCATTATCGAGCTGTCACATGTTGTTTTTTCTCTCAATTGCAGCAAAAAGACGTTATGAGATAGAAAGCTATACCGATAATGCCACCGGAATTATGCAAATAAACGAAGACAAAAAAATGTCCATGACCGATGTGACATTAAAACCCCGGATTGTTTTTTCAGGTGAAAAACAACCGACAAAAGAGCAAATCGATAAGATACACCACCAAGCGCATGAACAATGCTTTATTGCTAATTCAGTTAAAACGAAAATACATTTAATATGAAACAAAATATCATCGACAAAGTATGGCAAAGCCATATCGTTAAACAAAATCCAGGGCATCCTGCCATTTTAGCTATTGATTTTTGCCTTGTGCATGAAGTCACTTCTGCTCAAGCTTTTGATACCTTACGGGAAAGAAATTTACCCGTTTTTGATACCAAATCTTTATTGGCAACGGTTGATCACAGTATTCCTACCCGTAAAAATCGCCATGAAATATTTGATGAGATGGCAAAAGCACAGGTGCAAAAACTGCGGGATAATACCAAAGAATTCAATGTGCCTTTTTATGATATGGATTCGCAACATCAGGGTATTGTTCATGTTGTTGGGCCAGAACTGGGCATCACTCAGCCTGGCATGACCATTGTTTGCGGTGATTCCCACACCGCCACTCATGGCGCATTTGGAGCGATTGCTTTTGGTATTGGCACTTCCACGGTTGGACATGTTTTTGCCAGTGGTTGTTTGTTGATGAATAAACCCAAAACCATGAAAGTGGAATTTAATGGACAATTTCAAGCTGGGGTTTCGGCAAAAGATGCGGTGATGAAACTCATTGCCACCATTGGTATTGGCGGAGCTAATGGACACATTATTGAATACACGGGTTCTGCCATTGACTCAATGAGTATGGAAGCGCGCATGACTTTGTGCAACATGAGTATCGAATGTGGCGCGGTTGCGGGTTTGATAGCTCCAGATGAGACGACTTATGCTTACCTTAAAGGCAAAAAATACGCTCCAACCGATAAATGGAACGATGCACTCAACTATTGGAACAGTTTAAAAAGTGATGAGGGTTGTGATTATGATAAACTCATTGCAATTGATGTCAATAAACTCAATCCGATGGTTTCGTGGGGAACAAATCCTCAACAAGCCATTGAGATAAATCAAAACATACCAAATAATAACGATGACATGACCACTAAAGCGTTGGATTATGTCAAACTTTCTCTTAACCAACCGATCAAAGACACCAAGCTGGATTGGGCATTTGTCGGCTCTTGCACCAATGGACGCATTGAAGATATGCGTGTAACCGCGGCAATCTTAAAAGGTAAAAAAATTGCTAGTCACATGACTTTTTACGTTGTTCCTGGTTCTGAACAAGTTATGGCTCAAGCTGAAAAAGAAGGATTAATTGATATTATTAATGCCTCAGGTGCAGAATTTAGAATGCCCGGTTGTTCCATGTGTTTAGGCATGAATGACGATAAAGTTCCACCAGGTTCTCGTTGCATTTCATCAACCAACCGTAATTTTGTCGGGCGACAAGGCACGGGCAGCATGACGCATTTAGCTTCTCCTGCAACCGTTTCAGCCAGTGCTATTGCTGGTAAAATTGCGTCACCTACTGAGTACTTTAATACAGATGGAGAAATCGCATGAAAGCCATAAAACATATTATTGGCAAAGCCATACCCATGAATATGACTGATATTGATACCGATATTATTATCCCTGCTCAATATTTAACCAGTACCTCACAAACAGGTTATGGTAAACATGCCTTTGCACGATTACGAGCCGATAAAGATTTTGTTCTTAACCAAGAACAATACAAAGGCGCCCCCATTTTGTTAACGGGTTCGAATTTTGGTTGTGGTTCTTCTCGGGAACACGCTGTTTGGGCAATAAAAGAATTGGGAATTGATGCCATCATCGCTCCAAGTTTTGCTGACATTTTTACCAACAACGCTAAGAAAAATGGCTTACTCTTAATAGAACAACCGCAAGAAGTCATCGATAAATTAATGCAAAAAGCCTCAGATTCCACAAACGAGATTGAAATCAATATCGAAGAGCAAATCATTGTTTCAGGTAATACAACCTTAGAATTTACTTTAAATGAGTTTTTTAAACACTGTTTAATCAATGGCTTAGATGAATTAGATTATTTGATTTCTCATGTAGAAGAAATTAAGTCTTTTAAAACAAAGCAAAAACGAGAAACATTGTTTATTAATTAGATGAGTGTGACCTTAATGATAAAGAGAGAGAGAAAAAATCATTAACATTAAGGCCACGTAGTGGAATTAAGAATCATCAATCAACTAAACTAACAATTACGTACATTATATTTACTTTTAAACTTATTACCAGTGCCATTAGTCATAGAGTCCAAAACAACAACTATTTTAAAACTCTTTTTTACAATGCTTGATAGTTTTAACTAATCTCATAAAATGGTTTATTAAATCTTATTGGGTAAACTTATGAATAAAATTGCAGTTCTTGCTGGCGATGGAATTGGTCCTGAAGTCATGTCTCAAACCTTGCGTGTACTTGAGTCATTAGAGTTAAACTTTGATACTGAACAGGGTTTAATTGGAGGTGCCGCATACGACCAATACAAATCTCATTTTCCAGATTCGACTCGGGATTTATGTTTATCTTCAGATGCAGTGCTTTTCGGTTCAGTGGGGGGGGCAATTGTTGATGCGCATTTGCCCAAATGGCACCGTTGTGAAGCCAATTCAATTCTCGCTTTAAGAAAGACGCTTAAATTAAATGTCAATCTTCGACCTGCGACTTTATTTAAATCCTTAATCTCGATATCCCCTCTTAAACCAGAGTTAATCACGCAAGGCGTTGACATTATGATTATTAGAGAGTTGCTTGGTGATATTTATTTTGGCGAACACAAACAATTTATCGAAAAGGATTTACGTGTTGCAACCGATGTGGCTCGTTACGATGAACAACAGATAAAAATTGCCATTCATCAAGGTTTTAAAACCGCTATGGCTCGCAATAAAAAACTCGTCTCTGTTGATAAGGCCAATGTGCTCGATACATCAAAACTATGGCGCACTATTGCCAATGAAATTGCTCCCGAATACCCTGAGGTGACCTTAGAACACATGTTGGTCGATAATTGTGCCATGCAAATAATTCTCAACCCCGCCCAATTTGACACTATTGTTACCGCTAATCTTTTTGGTGATATAATTTCAGATGCCGCCAGTGCCTTGCCTGGCTCTTTGGGCTTGATGCCTTCGGCAAGCTTTTCTGCTGAAGGATTTGGACTGTATGAACCCTCAGGGGGTTCAGCACCTGATATTGCCAACCAAGACATTGCCAATCCGATTGCTCAAATACTAAGCCTTGCTTTAATGCTGCGTTATTCTTTTAATATGGAGCAACAGGCTGTAAAAATTGAACAGGCCGTGATTAAAACCTTAGAAGCAGGTTTTAGAACAAGAGACATTCATCAGCAGGGTGATATAAAAGTTGGTACAACCAAGTTCACTGACGAAGTAATTAACAGGCTTTAATAAAAAATAAAAGGCAGCTTAATGTTATTAAGCTGCCTTTTATTTGTTTTACTGCTTAAGTAAGTTAAAGCTTTAAGCTTGGATCTCCTAAGATATTCCAGCCTAAGATTACATCCAGTGCTGCGGGGTTTTTTTGAGCATAATTTTTCTTAGCAAGAGTAACTGCATCACCAAGCGTCATTTCGTCTTTTGTAAGATAGACCAACACCATATCTGCCAAAGCTTTTTCGTGGTCTGCTACTGTTAAGGTACTAGCACCTAACACTGATGCAGCTCCGCCGTTTTGGTTTAGCATAAAGGCATGAGCAAGGGTGTCTTCGGTTGGTGAAACAAAATAGGTGTTCCAACATCCCCACTGGGTAACTAATGTTGGGTTATCACTATTGGTTAACAACAAAGCATCGGGTGCACTAAACATACGTGAAAAACTCCAATCTCTTAAACCTGAATGACCTATAAAGCTTGTCAAAGCAACACCTTGATTTATGTTGTCAATTATTTTAGATTTTGCTAAATCGACACCATCGTCATCAACATAAGCCTTATTAGCAGCAGTTATATTTGCTTTCCATTGTGCTGGCAATTGTTTGATTAATGATTCTGCATCACTCTTGAATGAATAATTAGATGATATATCAAATTTATCTGCAGCAAAAATTGCTGTTTTGCTGTAGTTCTTTTGTTTATAAGCTTGTATTTTTTGCAACAAATTTTGCAACTCAGACTCACTTCTAACAGGGAATCGCCCAATATTTATATCTGGAATATTATCATTATCGATATCTGCAAATTTTGCATCTACTGGTGCGTAGTGAATCAAGTCATCAGTTCTAGCATACAACGTTGGGATAAAACTTACCGAGTCAATTCCTAAAACATTTTTATAGTCATAAGTATCTCCTCCAATAAGTAAAACATTTGTTACTCCAAGATTATGCTGTGCATATTTGATGTAATCCGCTAACGCATAAGCTGTAACATTATTGTCTGAATATTGTGCATAAATTTGCTCTACATCAACTAGCTTTACAGTAAATTCATTTTGTTTATCCTGAATAAAATTATTTAGATTGTTTCCGATAAAGTCAGGATGAGAAATTATTAAATATTCTGCATGACCCGAATTAATGTCTTCTTGCATAACTGGCAGACTTAGTTCTGGAGTCAACAACTTAGATTGTGCTGCAATATATATATGAGCAACTTTATTTTTTAGTGAAAAATTCACATAACAAGAAGCAGAGATACTGGTTCCACAATTGCCAGAAGTGATAGTGTCAACCTTGGTCGTCATACCATTGTCCAGCACTTGGTAAACACTGTAATTCTCACTGGTTGCAGATGACAAACTGTAGTTATTGATTGCATTTACTACTGTTTGTGAATTTTCAAAGCTATTGGAAAAAATAATTTCAGGATCTATATTAACAGACTGACTGCTACTTGAACCATCGTGTGCAAAATTCAACGAATTATTAATTAATATAAATCCACGTGGATAACTCACCGTTATAGACTCTATGTGAATAACATCTGCTGACGTATTAGTATCATTTGGAACTCGAACAGACAATTGTTGACTCCCTGATGAAAACTGATTAGCGTTTAATTGATAACTTCTATCCTCTTGAACAACTCCATCAAACCTAAAATCATCAAGATTGTCGCCATTTAATTCATAGATTACATGGTGATCAGGTGATTGAGGGTAATCTGTCCCTCCCCATATATTCACTGACAATTCTACGGTTCCATTATTGATAATATGATCAAAATTTATATTAACACTTTCACTTGCTTCAGTTCCAATCGCTAAAATTCTCTTGTAATACCATGGGTCTGCTGTTGGTGATCCAAAACTGTACCCTATATCTTCATTGTATGTGGTTTGATGCCTATAATACTGTTCGACATCAAGACCAACTTGAGCGGAAATTGTTGACACTTCAACTTTCTTAGCACTTGATAAAATGAGTGAATATATACTTCCCTCTTGATACAAACTTTTATCTGGAACGCCAACAAATTCAATATAACTATTCAGTCCCAAAGTGGTTTGGTTATCACTAACTATATTCGCTGCAACCTTTTGACCGTTCTTGATTATCGCAATATCATTAACAGAAACTCCTTGCAAATCTACTCCAAGAGCTATTATGTCTGCATAAGTTACCCGATATATTCCTTCTTTCTTTACATGCATGTTCAGAACTGACTGGTTAGAAGCTGTGACTAAACATGAAATAAATAAAGCTAAAATACTGGTATAGGATTTTAGTAAACGTGTATTAACAATCATGAACCTTCTCCTGTTGATTGTGCTTCATTTTCTATTTTTGCCTTAATATAATCATTGATTGCATTTGATTTAACAGCATCTCTTTGGCTATTTTTTTCGTTATGCAATTGGTTGAATTGTTGCCACTTTGTCTTACTAACCGATTCAGAGCTTCTTTCTTGCCCATAGCTCTTATCCAATTTAAATGTACCGTGCGATTGACGTTTGCCTTTTATATCAATATCAACTAATGCCCATTCAGTAGAATATTCTGCATTATAAACAAATTGGTATTTCTTCAGTTCAGTACTGTACATAGCTTTCGATGCAATCATATTCTTATTCGCTTGTTTCCAAATACCATCTATCTTCAAATAAACATCAAAACCAATGTTTCCTGTCTCTGTCTCAGTTGACCAAGTGATTGTTGTCTCTCCTGTATTTTGGTTATATTTAGCACTAAAGCTTGCTAATGTTATTGGAGTCGTTACAACAGGTTGATAACCAAAATCAGCCGTTGAGTTTGTATTACCACCAGCAACTGATACGTTATAACCTGTATCATCTTGAGAATTATTATCAACAGTATTATCCCCTGCATTTGGACCATCTGTATGCGAGAGGTTTGCTAATTCATTGTGCTTATCTGTAACAGAAACACTATAGGTTCCATCAGGTAACCCTGTGAATGAATAATCTCCGTTAGCATCAGTTGTCGTCGTTGCAACAATATTGCCATCAACGTCTTTTAATTCAACGGTTACGTTTTCTAAACCATTTTGTGTTTCATCTGGGTCTGCACCAGTTCCGTCTGTTAAGAGGCCATTGCCATCATTATCTGACCAAACAGTTCCTTGAATTGTGTTACTTTGAGTTCCTACAAAACCAAAATCTTGATCTAAAACAATCCCAGATGGTACCAATGCCAAATTAACAACTGTTTGTGCATCCATGATTCCATCAGGGTCAATATTTGTATTCCAACCTACGCCGTTATTAGGTAGTGAAGATGTTTCAACAACCACTGTGTAAGTACCACTAGGATCTAAACCCGTAAATAAATATTGGCCATTTTCATCCGTAACAACTGAGTCGACTAAATTTCCGTTACTATCAAAAACCCTGACAATGACGCCTTCTAAACCTTGATCTCCTGCATCTTGAACTCCATTCGAATTCACATCATGGAATATTCTATCTCCTATAATTCCATTGCCTTTCCTGATTGGACGGTAACCAAAATCTTGATCCAGTTTATCTGCTATCAAAATAGGTATTATAGATTGATTATCCAAAACTCCATCAGGATCTGCTGTTTGGTTGAAGTTATTCAATATGTTATTGGTATCTGTTACAACAACAGAATATGCCACACTATTTGGTAAGCTTGGAAATAGATAGTTACCATTAGTGTCAGTAACCTCTGATGCAATCGGAGTATCAGGTATTCCGTCAGCTGTTGAATCAACAAATAACTGAACCGTTATTCCTGGAATACCTGACTCTCCTGCTGACTGCATTCCATTTCCATCTAAGTCTTGGTAAATTATATCACCAATATCAGAATGATTAGCTACTGGTGGTTGGTAACCAAAATCTGCATCTAAATTAATATTGTTTGTGCTATTTAATGCCAAAACTGTGGTTTGGCTATCTGGGGCACCTACGCCGTCAGGGTCACCTGTTTGTACATAACCTGCTGGTAATGTGGTTGTATCAACCCCAATATTATGAACAGCTGTTAGGCTAACGCCAGTAAATGAATAGTGACCTGCTGCATCTGTGGTCGTCATGGCAATTACATTTATTGCTGGTGTTGTTGAATCACAAGGATTTGCACTTGTATCACACAAGTACACATCAATATTGGCAAGTCCAACTTCAAATGGGTCTTGTTGACCATCGCCATTTGCATCAGCCCATATATAATCACCAATTGTGCCATCAGGTGTTATGTAACCAAAATCTGCGGTTAAATGCTCTTCATTGGCTACGGTTAAATCCACTTGTGATGTATGTGGTGTTGCGGCACCATCTTCATCAAATGTTTCTGTTAAGCCTGCAGGTGGATTTGTTACCGTTAGAGTATAACCATTAACTAGTGGTAATTCAGTAAATATATAATTACCATTTGTATCAGTTACCGTTGTAATGGGGTTACCAACACCTGCTCCAACATCAACACCTGCAGGTGGTGTTAATTGGACTATTCTATTTGCAATTCCGTCTTCATTGGCATCTTGTATCCCATCTCCATCTAAATCTAACCAAACACGGTTACCTATAGTAGCACCAGGTACAAATCCAAAATCATTGGTTAGTTCTGCTGCTCCCTTAACAGGGTAGGCAATTTCACCGTTTGTGTTATCTGAGTTGTTATTTGTACCATTATTAAACCCAGCGGCATCAGGTACACCATCATAAGTCGAGGTAAATCCTGTCGCCACGGCTCCTACACTTATGCTATAAGAGGGTTCTAATCCATTTCCTGGCACTCCTGCTTTTTGATAGCTATCATCAGCTAATAAGTTTTCAAATGAATAGAAACCTGCTCCATCAGTCAATGTTGTTAAGGTTACCGTATCGTTATTTGGGTAGGTAATTGTTAAGGTAACTGGCACTAATGGAATACCAGGTTCTGTAGCTGGGTTTCTCACACCATCATTATTATCGTCTCTGTATACGATATTACCAATACTTGCTAGGTTTACATAATAACCAAAATCACCTGTTTGATTGTTTTGACCACCTGTTACAGTAACGGTATAACCGACAACTTGTGAGTTATTGTCAGACCCGTCATTTATACCATCTGTTAACCAGTGTCCTGCTAAAACATTATTATCATCAGTTACAACAATAGTATAAGTACCATCTGGCAATCCAGTAAACTGATAATTACCATTTATATCTGTTACTGTTGTTCCTACCACATTACCTTGTAAATCTAATAAACTGATTGTAACTCCTGCAAAATCAGTTGTTTCTGTATTATCTTGATTCCCGTCGGCATTATTGTCATTCCATATATTTCCACCAATTTGATTTGGTGTGTTAACTTGATAACCAAAGTCTTGATTTAGGTTTGTGTTTCCACCAGCAATTGAAATATTTTCAGATTGATTTGCTGTACCTCCATCAGGATCCGCTGTGTTACTAAGACCAATTCCTGAATTTGGTAAAGTAGTTGTATCAACAACTACACTGAAATTACCATCTGGCAGATTACCAAAGTAGTAATTGCCATTTTCATCAGTTACTGTTCTAGCAATTGGATACCCTTCTGTTGGTGAGCCTACAGTTGTATCTATTAGTTCAACAGTTACACCTTCAATACCAGTTTCACTTGCAGATTGAATCCCATTTCCATCAATGTCTAAGAATAGGGTATCACCTATCAAACCTGTACCTGCAGTATGCCTAAGTGGCTTATACCCAAAATCTTGTGCGAAGTTGTCAGCTCCAGATAATGTAACAACCGATTTATTGTCTAAGGTTGCATCTGGATCTGCGGACTGTACTAATCCTGCCAACACATTATTGGTATCTGTTACAACTATAGAATATACCGCATCAGGCAGTCCTGAGAATATATAGTTCCCATTAGTATCTGTAGCTGTTTGAGCTAAGGTGTTACCATTTGCATCTATCAGTGCAATGGTTATATTGGCAATACCTTTTTCACCTACATTAATAACTCCATTAGCGTTGGAATCCAAATAGATTGTATCGCCAATTGAATGGGTATGAGCCACATCACCCTGGTAACCAAAATCAGCATTTACAAAGACATCACCTGGCGCCAAAATAACTGGCGAAGTGGTTCTATGATCTACTGCTGTTGCAACTTGAGAATACTCATCAGGATCACCCGTTTGAGTCCATACGACACCTGCTGGTAAAGTCAACGGATTAACTTCAACAACATAGGCACCTGATGCAAGTCCATCAAAGATATAATTACCATTCTCATCGGTAGTTGTGGTTGCTACCAAAGTGTTATAAATACTGTCCCCATCTGGATCGGTATAAAGGTTAACCGTAACTGAATTCATCCCCGCTTCATTGGCATTTTGTACACCGTCAGCATTGGCATCATTCCAAACTCTATCGCCAATTGAACCAACAGCTCCTGCTACTGGAGTACCCGTTTCTGGTGAGTTATTCCAATTATAACCAAAATCTGCAGTTAAATACTCCTGATTAATTTGCGATAAGCTCACAAATGTTTGGTGATTTGGTGTAATTGTTCCACTATCTTCGTCATAAGTTGGGTTGGTTACCAAATTTGCAGGAACGGTATTTGTCTCTACTGCTACCACATAGTCTAAAATCGGAAGATTCCTGAATAAATATCCGCCATTCGCATCTGTTGTACTTACTTGTATCGCGTTAGCTGCATTACATGTTTGACCATTATCGCGACATAAATAAACATTTACATCACCTATACCATCTTCACCGGCATCTTGTTCGCCATCACTGTCTTCATCTAACCATACACGGTTACCAATACTTGCGCGAGATTCTGTAAATGTTAATGAACAATCAATTGACTCATGATCAGTTCCTGCTACTGCGTTTAACGTATTAACTGGTCCTACTCTTAAGGTTAGAATATCTGGAGCCGCACCGACAATTGCCGAACAATCAGATGCTAATCCGTTAACTGAAACCCTATACAATCCACCATTAGTATCCGCAGGACCTAACTCACCTGTAGAAATAAATAGTTCGCCAGGATGCGAGAAAGTTAAACCTTCTGTATCTTGCAGTATTGAACCATTAAACATTATTGCTCCACAGTCAAAAGCATCCACAACTCCAGTTGTTGATAAATTTGTTAAATCAAACTGCACAATATGAGATAAAGTTGTTCCATTATTTGTAACCCCAAGTAATCTCCGGTTAATTGGATCCCAAGCAATATCATCAATTTGTGTATTGGCTAAAGGTAAAGCAATGTTATCTGAAATATTTAAAACATTTGCATTAGCTGGATTGAAATTAAATATCTTAATATGTCCCCCACCCGTACTTCCTGAAGCATAATACACTGGAGGTATAGATTGCCAGTCAATTGCAAAGCCATCAGAATCTACTACACCATTATTAAATGTTCCAATAACACTTCGCGGCGTTGGAAGCAACTGCACTAAATCATTAACATCTGCTCCGTATAAAACTTCATCTCCTGAAATTAGTGGATTTCCTAAATCCCAAGCCATTGTTTCAATACTTGTATAGGGAATATTCCCTAAGCCTGCAGCCGTATCATCCATCGAACCATTTAATGGGTTAGTTGTTACCAACCTATCTCCACCATCAGCGGCAACATAGCAAAGTTGTGAATTTCCTGACAAATCTTGATTAAAAGTAACTCGATGGTCTTCAATTTCACCAATACCTGCTGCTCCAACAGGGTTCTGAGAAACTAAGTCAATTGAAGTTCCAAACCTGATGCGCATGATTGTATCGTTTGCAACTCCTGCTGGAACCACTGGAAAAGTAAGTGTTACTAGGCTAGACATTGTACCTGTAGGCACAACGACAAATGCAGCTTCTGAATTATCAAAAACTCCGTCACTGTTGTAATCTATCCAACCACTTACTACAGCAGAACTTCCTGTTTGATTTGTTACTTTTATATCAATACTCGGAGTATCTCCTGATAAAAAATTCAAGATATTTTGCGGTCCATCTTCATCAGATGACCCGACTACATCATCTCCTGATGCAAGTGCGTTAGGTTGACCATCAGCCTCACTATCTGGCACACCTCCTCCCATATATAATCCATTACTAATTATATGAGATGGGCCATTATCAGCATTAGTTGTCTGGTAATTGCCCGAACCAGTACCCACAGCAGTATCTGGGGCATCACCATAATCAATTAAAACAACTTGAGGCTCAAATCCAAAATCATAAGAATGATTGTTATGTCCAGATGCTTCAATTGTCACAGCTATAACAGAATCAATACCACTAATACTGGCATCAGAGTCTCTTACATCCGTTGTGCTATCGTTACTGACATCTGCATCGGCATTTTGTGTTGTCAAAGCAAATGAGGCTAAGCCTGGTTGGTTATTATTTACAGATAACTGACAATTTTCGCCACTGTCCATAAATAATGCCTGAGTTGTTCCTGCATTTACTGGAGCACCATTAGTGAAATAATATTGACCACCATTAGCGGTAATAGCAGTTGCACTATCCACACCACAAGTCAAGGTAACAGTAATGCCATCGATTCCTGGTTCATCGGCATCTTGTATGCCATCACCATCAGTATCATTCCAAATACGATTACCAATTTCTATTGGTGCTGGATCACATAAGGCTTCAATATCGCCAATTCCATTCGCTTTACCGTATGAAACACTAGTATTGGCATCATCTGTAACAAGTAATCTTTTAGGTTCATTTAAACCATCTTTAGCTATTTCTCCCGTGTCATTTCTTACCCAAATCAAACCTGAATCAACAAAATCCTGGGTATCCATTGCACCTGTAATTAACTCTTGCTTACCTGGGATTAATAATAACCCACCCATAAAAGTGTCGCCGTGTCCTGCTATTCCAGTATACCCAATGTTACTGTGATTAGTTCCACCAGGACCATTATCATTCCAATAAAATTCTCCACCACCTATTCCTTCATTATTATTGGCTCCATTTGTAGTTACTCCACCACATGCTCCATTGTTTTCAAGTGTCCATCCTGTTTGTGCATTGCCACAAGCTCTAATAATATCCCCTTCTCCATTCATATTTCTTAGGGTATTATCTGCAGGGTTTGGAGAAGAATTTTGAAAACCTCCTCTATCACCATTTACATCTCTAATCTGAATAACCATTGAGCCATCACTATCAAACTCAATATCCGACAAAAGTGGCTGCATGTATTCTAAGTAATCATTTTGATTGCCAATATTACCTGGTTTTTTATCATTGAAAACTATATCATAATCCATCTGCCATGGATTCCAATTGGCTCTATATGGTTGATTCAAACCATCTTGATCAACATAAGAACAAGTCGCCGGTGTTTGGTTACTTATATTACTACTGTATATGCAACCTCTATCGTAAGTTAAATCAATATCAACGACAGCAGCCGCACTAAATGCGTTTGTAGCAGGAGAAAAACTATATACGTGTGCAGACAGCGCTGTTTTATCCCCTTTTCTTGGACCATTTGTGCTGTCGTCTGCATTATTAGCATCCACCGTAGATTCTGCAGTACACGTTACACCAACATATAATAAATCATCATTAAACCCAAGACCCATAGGGCGGAAGTCCTGAATCGTAGGACAAGGGTTTGGTATTGCATAATCAGTTGAGACCCCTGCAGTTCCATCTGCATTAATATCAATTACATAAAGTCGTCTATCGGATAAATTCACTGCAAAAAACTGACTCTCATCATCTGAAATATCTATATCACCGACACCAGTTTTTGCAACATCGCTATAACCCAAAGTGTCATGATTCCAATCATAAGCTGCTCCTGTTCTTGCCGCAGGGTAAGTTCCAGGGAGGTTTGCAAAGACTGATACTGTATTTCCTGCTGAATGGTCAATCGCATAAATTGCACCGATACCATTAGGGCCAATATCTGTATGTCGCTTAAAGTATGTTGAAGCATAAGTCCTATTAGACTTTCTTAAATGAGCTAAACCGTAGATAGAGCCTAGGTCTTGATAGGTTTTTAAATTTGTTGGTGCATCTGTTCCATTATCTAAATAATTGTATTGCAAGATAGTATTTAGTCCACTGTTGGCACCTGTTCTTTCATCTTTGGTGAATCGAGATATTATAAAATTAGGATCTGCTTGACAATAGTCTGCAGGATTGTTTACGCTAAAATCAGCAGAACAACTTGCAGCATTTATAAACCGAACTCCTGACTGCATCTGTGCACCTGCGACACCATACTGTAAATAATCAGGTATGCCAGAAAGCTCTAGGCGATAATCAGTTAATACCAAGCCATTAAAAACGTATAAACCATTGGCATTTACTGGTGTTGTTGCTACGGCAATATTTGCTGAATTATAAGCTGTCACAATCATTCCAGCGACACCAAAACCTGGCTCCAATACGTCTTGTGTGCCATTCTGGTTAAAGTCTCTAAAGACAATTCCACCAATATCATTATTTCCAATAACACAGGTTCCTGCTTCTACAGGAGAAACCGGCTCACCATCTCCATCATCTTCATCTCCAGAATCATCATCTGTGTTGCCATCATTATCTGTATCAACACCATTATTAGGTGTAGAGTCAGGATCACTTTCGGCAGAAGCTGTAATTTGGGCTAAGTTATTGTATATACCGAAAGCGTTAACTGTCACATCAAAGGTTAAGTCCATAGTTGCTCCATTTGCTAGACTTAAGCCTGACCATGTAATTGTGCTGCCTGCCAAGACTCCACCACCACTGATGTTTGTTATGTTACTAAAACCATTTGGAACAGAATCCACCACAGTAAAGTTGGTGGCATTATCAGGTCCATTATTAGCAACACTTAAAGTAAATGTTACTTGAGTACCGATAATTGGAAAAGAATCACTCACATTTTTAACCAAGGATAAATCAGCCACATTTCCTAATCTAAAACCAAAATCATAACTGTGATTACTTTGACCAGAATACCCTGAAGCCACTGTAATTTCTGCATTATTTCCTGAAACAACAGCATCAGAATCATGCAAATCATTGGTTGCTAAGGATGCACCTGTACCACCAAGCCCTGTTACATTAAATCCCGCCAATACAGCTTGAGTTGTATCAATTCTAAACAAATAATTTGAGACATTAGAGAGAAAATTAACATTATAATCCTTTCCTAAAACATCAACACCTGCAGCATTGTTAAAATAAAACTGCCCATCTGCATCAGTTGTCACCGTACCTAAAACAGTAACACCATCAGTGTCTATCATTTGCACTACAACACCAGCCAAACCAGATTCACCAGCGTCTTGTATACCATTTGTATTGATATCATTCCAAACACGGCTACCCAATTCTTGAGTTGGTGTATCACATAACGCCTCTAAATCTCCAATTCCATTAGATTTACCAAAAAATGTAGTGCCAACATTACTTCCAACAGATGCATCCGAATAAACTTGGTAAGAATGATCGACATTTCCTGATGCCACTAAATACGACCTTACTCCCCCTGCAAAATCGTTTGTTTGACCTCCTGGAGTTATAGGATCCATATTTGTCATGCTCACAGTACCAGTTGAGGGCATTGAAATTAAACCACCATACCCTGTTTCAAAATGGGTATAAGACCCGTCTGTCCAACTATCTCCACTATAAAACTCAGTACCCTCAGTTGCTTCAGTTGCATTAAAGCTCCAAGAAGCACCACCTGCATTAACTGTCGCACGAACTATATCACCATAACCTTCACCTTTTATCAAACTAGAATTATCAGGTGTTTGTTGATTATGTCCAATTTGGTCACCCCATCGATCTCTAAAACCAATTATCATTTGCTCATCATTTGTAAACTCTATATCACTTAAAATAGGTTGTGGGTATGCAAATTCTTCACCTAATGGGTTTACCGTGGGTGCATTGGCAGTATAAGTCGATGACCATGGATTCCAATTAGCTGAGTTCACACCAACTCCACCGAGACAGGTCCCATTAAATGCGAGACCACAGCCTCGATTATAATTTAGTGCAAAGGTTAAAACTTCGGTAAATTGAGAGGTGGAAACATCAAGAGCATAGACATGAGCATCTAAACCAGCGCCTCCTGTCTCAGCGGAACACACCGCTCCCACAAAGACTTGGTGTTTATGGTATTTGACGGCAAAAGGACGGAAATTATCAGCATTTCCACCCGCACAATTAGGCGCACCACTGCTATAATTTGCCGCAGATAACATATCAATTGCGGTAATTTGTGCTAATGTAGGTGCCACAGGGTTTCGCGGATCAGAGCCTAAAGGCAAACGGTACAAATTACGATTAGCGAGATTAACCACCCATAAATCCATAGCATCATCTGATATATCCATATCCCCAAATGAGATTTTACTGGCATTCACAAAAGATGCATTATCAACAGTTAAGCTTGCATCAGTCGCATGAGGGTTGACACCAGTTACATTTGAACCAATGAGATCATTCAAATTTAAAAACTCGGTAACCGCAGAGTTTAAACCATCACTAGGGTTGTCTATACGATAAATGGAACCCGTCTCATCACCAGCTCCTGCACCTCCTGGACCAAATTTCACATGACGTTTCAAATAAGCCGATGCAAATAGAATATCGGACTCTCGTTGATAAGCCAAACCCCATGTTGAACCGACAGCATTATAGTCAGCCTCTTCGTCTGATGCCACATCACCGGTATTGGATAAAGGAAAAGAAATTAAAGCACTGTTAGTAGTTTGACTTTGAGGCCTAAATAAACTTGTGATTAAATCAGGATTAATTTGACAATATTGGGTCGAATCACCCACTCCATAATTAACATTGTTTGCGGGAGTTGTTACAAAAACAACCGATGTGGATGAACTTGCCCCCTGAATAGAAGACTGATAACCAAAAGGTATGGATGTAAACTCAAGCCTATATTCCTGAGCATTTGGCAATCCAGCAATGGTATAATCCCCATTAGCATCAGTTAAAGTTGATCCAGCAGCTACTCCATTTAAATCATAAGCGGTAACAGTAACGCCTTGAACTCCAATTTCATTTGCATCTTTATTGCCATCATTATTTAATTCTTTATAAACATTTCCATTTATTTGGGTATTTATAATATTTGATGTTCCATCAAAAGTGAGTTGTGCTGCGGTGACCGTCCCAAGATCATTTGCCTTATTATCACAAACAAAAAATGTCCAAGTACCTAAAGCATCCGTATTATCAAAAGAATTCAAAACCGTTGCAATTTCAGGCTGAACCACAAAAGCAAAATCAGGAGCCGTTCCTTGCACACCACTTGCAAGCACATTGGCAGAATCACTATCAAAAGTAACATTTAAATTATCAACATCACCACCAATATCTGAAACCAACTCTATATTCGTTACTAAAGGAGATGAAAGTTTAGCAACCAAATCACCACGCCAAGTATGGGTTATATTTATCCCCATATTTACATCGTTTATATTAAAATCATCTGTCACATCAAAAGTTACAGTCACTCCATTATTATTACAGGCATTATCAGGTATAGCACCAGAAGCAGGTACAATAGAAGAAGGTGTATAGGTAAAGGTAGCAGCAACAACATTTGTGGTACATAGTGCTGTTATCAACAACAAGGCCAAGACATTCTTAATATTAGCAACGACACGCTTAGTAAAAGGCATAACTTTTCTCAAATTCGATTCAAAATTCACACACGCCAGAAACGACTGGCAATTTAGTCAAATGCACGTACATGAGAAATAAAAAGAATGCTAAAGAAGCACTTTACTTTTAAAGAAGGTGGCACTCACGGCCACACACAAAAGCCACCAATAATCTTGACAACTTTTGATAATCAGAGAATATACTCAGCTCCCATACCGAGTATTTTTTAAAACCTAACCCAATTCAATTAGTAACAGACTTGCATGAATCGTATTGATTAGGAATTACCCCCATCCCATATACACAGGGTGAAAGATAACAAAAAAAACCTCATCTTTCAATGAAATTTTGTTTCACTTAACAATTGTTTACAACTTAATCAGGCTATTTTTAATTCTTGAAATGGCTTTTTGCAAATTTTCCATCGATGTGGCAAAGGATAAACGCACATGACCAGGTGCGCCGAAAGGCGTGCCCGGGACAACAGCAACCTCGGCATTTTCCAACAGCCATGTGGATAATTCAACATCGTTGTTAACCCCATCAATTTTTGCAATGACTTCTTCTATATTAGGGAAAGCATAAAAAGCACCTTCTCCTTCAAGGCATGAAAAACCCGGCAAGTCATTTAAGGCTTTAACCAGCCAATCGTGGCGTTCTTTAAAGGCTTTTTTCATGGGAATCAAACAATCTTGAGGCCCATTGAGTGCCGCTACAGATGCCGCTTGAGAAATGGAACAAGGATTGGATGTGGCTTGGGATTGAATCTTACGCATGGCAGTAATGACATCCACAGGGCCAGCTGCATAACCAATACGCCAACCCGTCATCGCATAAGCCTTAGAAACACCATTAATAAACACCATTCTATCCATCATTTGTGGAAATAACACGCCTAAATTAGTAATTTCTTCATCACCCCAATAAATATGCTCATAAATATCATCGGTAACAATCATCAACTGAGGATATTTCAACAATACCTCACCCAATGCTTGCAACTCGGCTTTACGGTAAGCTTTGCCTGTCGGATTACTCGGCGTGTTTAAAATAATAAGACGTGATTTATCGGTAATGGCATTTTCCAATTGTTCAGGCGTAATTTTAAAGTCTTGATCTTGCGTGGTCTTAACAATGACCGATTCACCCCCTGCAAGCAAAGTC
>CAMZLQ010000121.1 GCA_947311585.1 uncultured Alcanivoracaceae bacterium
AAAAATCTCGCCAATAACTGGTTATTACCTTCAATTTTTAACTCAATCTGGCAAATTTTTTCTATTTTTCTTTCGCCATATAGTTATGCAAAGGTCTCTTTGCGTGTTAAAATTAGATTTTATCATTAACTTTGACAATATGACAGCACAAATACTAGACGGTAAATTAATATCTCAACAATTGATCACCACCATTGGGAAGAAAATAGCCAAACGTACTGAAAAAGGACATCCGCCACCGGGTTTAGCCGTTGTTTTAGTTGGAGATAATCCCGCTTCTGAAGTTTATGTCAGAAATAAGGTCAAGGCTTGTGAAAAAGCAGGAATAAATTCAGTATCATTTAAGTTTCCGCGAACGGTATCAGAAAAAGAGTTGTTTCAATTGATTGATGAGCTTAATGAAGATGAAATGATTCACGGCATACTTGTACAACTGCCATTGCCGCAGCATATTCATGAAGTTGAAGTAACCAATAGAATTCATCCCAATAAAGATGTTGATGGTTTCCATGCTGAAAATGTTGGTCGATTGGCATTAAGACAACCAGGGCTAAGACCCTGCACGCCACGTGGAGTAATGACATTGTTGCATGCTTATGACATTATTCCAAAATCAAAACACGTGGTTATCGTTGGTGCATCTAATATTGTTGGACGCCCATTAATGCTTGAAATGCTTTATGCAGGAGCGACTGTAACGGTTTGCCATCGTTTTACCAAAGATTTAGAAAAACACGTAAACAGTGCTGAGATATTGTGTGTTGCTATTGGAAAACCAGGCATAGTAAAATCTGAATGGATTCCAAATGATTGCATCGTAGTTGATGTGGCAATCAATCGCAAAGAAAATGGTAAGCTGTGTGGGGATGTGGATTTTGAAGCGGTTAAACCAAAAGTGGCATGGATAACACCAGTGCCTGGTGGCGTGGGTCCCATGACAGTAGCGACTTTAATGCAAAACACTTATGAGGCAAGCTTGTTATAAATCGTAAGTGGCAATAAAAAAGGGTTCGTATTTGAACCCTTTTTGCTTTTATTTGGATGTAAATTAATTTCAAAGTTTCTCCATTAACTCTGGAACAATTTTAAACAAATCACCCACCAATCCAATATCAGCCACTTCGTAAATCGGAGCATCGGCATCTTTATTGATGGCAACAATGGTTCCTGCATCCTTAATGCCTGTCAAGTGTTGAATTGCACCAGAAATGCCGAAGCTCATATACAAGTCTGGGGCAATAATTTTACCCGTTTGACCGACTTGCATTTCATTCGGACAATAACCCGCATCCACTGCGGCACGCGATGCACCTGTTGCTGCACCAATCTTATCGGCAAGTTTGTACATCAATTCAAAATTTTCTTCACTGCCTATACCGCGACCACCTGATATAACTTTAGGGGCTGTTTGCAAGTCAGGGCGTTCTGAATTGCCAGCTTGCAATGAAATAAACTTGGTATCAGTTTGGGTATTTTCAATGCTGTGGTTCTCAATATTAGCTGAACCTGAAGTCATGTCACCTGTTTTAAAGGAGGCGGTACGAATAGTCGCAACAATTTTATCGTGATTAGAACTTACCGAAATCACAGCATTGCCTGCATAAATGGGGCGTTTAAATGTTGTGGCATCTATCACTTGCATAATGTCGCTGATTTGGTTTTGACCGAGCAGGGCAGCAACACAAGGCATAACGTCTTTGCCAAATGTTGTTGATGGACCAAATACATGACTGTAATTGGCCGATAATTCGGCTATTTTCGGAGCAATGCCTTGGGCAAGTTTCCAATTTTCATTGCTTGTTGTAACTGCGTGAACGGTGTTTACACCTGCTAATTTACTTGCTTTTGTTGCAATTGTGCTGACATCATCTGCAAAAACAACCAAATCAATACTTGCTCCTTGTATCTGCTGTGCAGCGGTAACGGCTTTTGAAGTGCCTTGATTGATGCTTGAACCATCGTGTTGTGCCAAGATTAATATTTTACTCATTATACTAGCCCCTTTTCTTTTAATGCTGCGACCAATTCATCCACCGAGTCAACCATGACGCCTTTTTGGCGAGGTTGTGGTGACTCATAATTTTCGATGCTTAATTCTTTGTCATCAAAACCTGCAACCGTTTCATCAATGTTAATGACATCCAAGGGTTTGCGTTTGGCTTTCATGATATCAGGCAGTTTAACAAAGCGAGGTTCATTTAAACGTAAATCCGTAGATACGAGTGCTGGTAATTTTATTTCAATAGTTTCAAGTCCTGCATCGATTTCACGAGTTGCTAATGCTTTATCTTCGTTAATTTCGAGTTTTGAAACAAAGGTAGCCTGCGGACGTTTCCATAATGTCGCTAGCATTTGAGGGGTTTGGTTGTTGTCATCATCAATGGCTTGCTTGCCCATAATTACTAAGCCAGGTTGCTCCTTTTCAACGATGTGCAACAAACTGTGAGCAGCTTTAAGCGATTGAATTTCTGATTCTGATTCAACCAGTATTGCGCGATCAGCTCCCATGGCTAGTGCCGTTCTTAGTTGCTGTTGGGCATCATTTACCCCAATTGTTACCACAACAATCTCATCTGCTTTTCCTGCTTCTTTAATGCGTAAAGCTTCTTCAATGGCAATTTCATCAAATGGATTAATACTCATTTTGACGCCATCGGTGGCAACACCACTGCCATCAGGTTTGACTTGAACGCGGACATTGAAATCAACTACGCGTTTAATGGCTACTAATATTTTCATATAATGTTCTCGAATTAAGTAGAGGTTAATTAATGACTATTGCCTCGATAGTGTAGGAAAGCTACAGAATAATGGCGAATAGATTGGAATTTACGCAATTATATCATTTGAGTGTGTTAAAGCCACTAATTATGCGAAATAAGCTTTAAGTTTAAGTGATATTTTTGTTATAATTTTGCAAAATAATAAATGACATAGGAATTTGCAATGAAGTTGGTTTTTCCACACAAAGAACATAAAGATTTTGAACTTATTGGCGATAACTTTTCGATTGGTAGTTCGAGTGATGCCACTATACAAATAGAAGCTGTTGGTATGTGCGAGAACCACGCAACCATTACTAAAGATGAGGATGATTTTTCTATTAGAGTTGATAATCCAGCAGCTATGGTTTCTGTAAATGGAAGACTGGTTAAAGAATCTCGAGAGGTCAGAGAAGGAGATTTAATTATTATATCGCAAGTGCATTGTAAAATAGTTTCCGAAATAGTAGATGTCCCTGATGATAACAGAACTCGTATTCGTATGGCTTTGCCTAAATTTGTTTTACGCGGTGTCTCAGGGGTTTATTTTGGTAAAACTTTTCCACTAAGAGGAAAAACCAGCTTGGGTCGGCATTCCGAGAATGATATTTTCATCAATGTGGATGGAATTTCAAGAAAACATGCCGTTATTTCTGTTGTTGCAGATGGTTTGGAAATCGAAGATTTAGATTCATCTAATGGAACCTTTGTCAATGGAGAAAAAATCACAAAACAGCCAATAAAAATTGGCGATGAAATCAAATTAGATAATATTCGGTTTCTTATTCAATCTCCTGGAACTTCAGCGAAACATAATCAATCAGGTGACCCAAAAAGGGCACAAGGTTCAGTTAACTCAAGTGCCAATAACTCATCTCCCGACTCATCGGGTTCTGCTATGAAGTGGATGGTGACAGCACTTATTTTATTACTGGCAGCAGGAGGTGCATGGTATCTTGGTTTGTTAGATACATTTATTAAGTAGTCAAAATATTAAAGTTTCCGTCTTTCTTTAAAAGGCTATTTATTTAACCAGCTAAAAGCAAGGTTAACAAAAATTTTTATCCTGTCTTGTACACAATATTAGTCACTCCATAGTTGTTCTTTGGTTTAATTGTGTACGTCACGGATTTAATAAACGTTTGATTTGTTTTGGTTAGTTAAATTCTCTAAAACACTTAAAAACAATAATATATATGAATAATCAATCAAAAACAGTAAATGAAGTCCAAGAGCATCTACAAAGTGGTCAATTTAATCAAGCAGTAGGAGTGGCAAAAGAAGTATTAAAAGAAAACCCTGAAGATGTTTTTTGTTTATCAGTCATTGCTCAATCAGAGTTTAATGCTGGCGATTTAGAAATGTCAGCATTGACTTTAGGAAAAGCTCTTGTTGTTGAACCCACTGAAATTAACTTAAATCGAAACTTAGGAATTGTTAAAAACAAACTAGGGAAGTTTAGTCAATCTTCAAAAGCATTTATTAATGCCATTGAAAACAATCTGGATCACCCTGAAATATTATTGGATGTGTTATTACTTGGTATTTCACTACACAAAATTTCCCATGAGTTAGGAACTCGTACTATAGAATATGTGTTTCATCGTGCTGATAACCTAAAAAATGCGTACATGAATCCACAAGAGTTACCACTAATATCTGAAGCCTCAACAATTGGCAACCATATTGTGCGAGATGCCAGATATAATAAACAAAAGCAGGCAATTGATGAAATTTCATTAGGTTTTGATGAAAGTAAAAAGAAACGCTTATATGATTTTTTGGATTCTTTTCATGGAATTCAAGCACCTAAATATGCAGACCCTATGCAAAAGCCAACTTATCATGTGTTTCCAGATTTAGAGCCGTTGCCATTTTACGACAATAAAAGCTTTAATTGGGTTGAAGCCTTAGAAGAAAACTGGCTCGCAATTAGAAAAGAACTGAACTCTTTATACGATAATAAAACGGAAATTAAGCCTTATATTGAAAACGCAACTACAGGAAACCAAGAGCTGGATACTTTGGCTGATTCATTGGATTGGTCTTCAATCCATTTGATAAAATCAGGTGAATACAACGAAAAATTGCTAGGTAAATGCCCAAATACTAAGGCGGCATTAGAAAAATTGCCTTTATCTGTGTTATCTGGCAATGGCCCTGAAGCCTTTTTATCCGTTTTACAGCCAGGTGCTGAAATTAAACCACATTATGGCTTATCGAATATAAAATTGACTGTACATCTTGGTTTGGAAATTCCGAAAGATTGTGCTATTCGTGTTGGTAATGAAACTCGTCAGTGGCAAGAAGGAAAAGTATTGGTTTTCGATGACTCATTTGAACACGAGGCGTGGAATCATTCTGAAGAAGAAAGGAAAGTATTTATTCTTGAGGTTTGGCACCCAGATATATCACATTTAGAGAGGCAAGGCATACAAAAAATAATGGAGTTGCAGCATGGTGACTCGCAACGTGCATTAGCCGAAAATTTAGAAAATTTACTTTCAGAAATTAAACAAGTCATCTAACTAATTAACAATGAAACATGAGTTATTAAAATTTTAAACCTTAGAAAAAATTCTAAGGTTTTTTTTTAGCTAATAATTATTAACATTATACAAACACACAATCTTTAGGTAAAATTTAACTCATGAAAGAAACAGATATTAAAGATATTAACTATTTTCACAAAGTGGTTGATTGCCAATATGCCTGCCCTGCGCATACCCCTGTTCCCGAATACATTCGCATGATAAGTGCTGGTCGATTTGATGATGCTTATATGATTAATTGGGAATCCAATGTTTTTCCAGGCGTGCTTGGACGAACCTGTGACCGACCGTGTGAACCGGCTTGTCGAAGAGGAAGAGTTGAGGATCAACCCGTTGCCATTTGTCGGTTAAAGCGTGTGGCTGCTGATCATAAGAGTGACATTAGGAACCGTTTACCTGATATACCAAAACAAAAAAATGGCAAGAAAATCGCCCTAATTGGAGCAGGGCCAGCCTCATTAACGGTTGCGCGTGATTTAATGCCATTGGGTTATCAAGTGGACTTATATGACGAGCAATATAAGGGCGGTGGCTTTATGCGAAGTCAAATCCCATCTTTTCGTTTGCCTGAAGAAGTCTTGGATGAAGAAGTTAATTACATCCTTGACATGGGTGTAAGCACTCATTTTAAACACAAGATAGAAAGCCTAAAAGAAATGATGGCAAAAGACTACGATGCTATTTTTATTGGAACAGGAGCTCCGCGTGCTAGAGACTTGCCGCAATTGGATGGACGCCAAGAAGCGGATGAAAATGTGCATTTAGGCATTGATTGGCTTGCTAACGTTGCCTTTGAGCACACCAAAGAAATTGGTGAGAAAGTTTTAGTTTTAGGTGGTGGCAATACCGCTATGGACTGTTGCCGAACGGCACGACGAATAGGTGGCAAAGATGTTCGCATTGTTGTGCGTAGCCCAAAAGCAGATATGAAAGCATCGCCTTGGGAAATAGAAGATGCGCAAGGTGAAGGCATACCGATGCATGAAAATCATACGCCAAAAGCATTTGTTTGTGAAAAGGGCAAACTGGTTGGTATGTTATTTGAGTTAGTCAAAGCTAATTACGATGAGAATGATCGAAGAACGCTTGTGCCAACAGGAGAACCCGATGTCTTTATGGAATGCGATGATGTATTGATGGCATTGGGTCAAATGAATGCTTTTCCATGGATAGAACGTGATTTAGGTATTGAGTTTAACGACTGGGACATGCCTGAAGTGGATAAAATCACTTTCCAAACATCTAAAGCCAATATTTTTGTTGGTGGTGATGCGGCTTGGGGTCCTGAAAATGTTATAACCGCAGTGGCGCATGGTCACCAAGCTGCTATTTCTATTGATAAATATTGCCAAGGAGAGGATACCACAGAGCGACCAAATCCAGGAACAACACTTATCAGCCAGAAAATGGGTTTTCATGATTGGTTATACAATGCACCAGTATCCAGTGATAAACGCCATGTGGTCGAACATGTGGACGCCAACTTGGCATTAAGCAGCATGAAAATTGAGGTGGAAAAAGGCTTTTCACTGGAGCAGGGTTTAAACGAAACCTTACGTTGTTTAAATTGCGATGTACAAACCGTATTTGAAAAAGGCCGTTGTATCGAATGCGATGCTTGTGAAGATATTTGTCCAACCAATTGCATTAATTTTGTCGAAAATGAAGAAGAAGACTTGCTGCGCCAACATTTAAAAATGCCAGCAGATAATTTAGAACAAGATTTATACGTTTCAGGCGAACTCAAAACCAAACGGGTCATGGTGAAAGATGAAAACGTCTGCTTGCATTGCGGATTGTGTGCCGAGCGGTGCCCAACAGGAGCCTGGGATATGCGTAAATTTTTACTAAATGAAGCCAAAGCGGGGCGATAAAATATGAATAAAATCAAAGCTATCAATGACTTTGTTATCCTGTTTGCTAACATCAATGGTTCGGGTTCTGCCAGTGCCAACAACTTATTTGCCAAAGCGGTATTTCGTTTGGGTATACCCGTCTCGGCTAAAAATATATTTCCATCCAATATTCAAGGTTTACCGACTTGGTTTGAAGTAAGAGTCAGTGAAAAAGGTTACCTTGGTCGCCGTGAAGGTTATGATTTTGTTGTGGCAACAAACGGTCAAACCATTGTTAAAGATTACAATGAGCTGGCAACAGGTGGCTATTTCTTTTATGATTCATCAAGGCGTTTACCCGATCATTTACAACGCGATGACATTACGGTCATTGGCATTCCATTAACCAATATTTGCAATGAAAATTATTCTGACCCACGGTTACGCCAGATTTTTAAAAATATTATTTATGTGGGAGCGTTAGCTTATCTTTTTGAGATGGACTTTAGCGTTTTTGAAGAATCCATCAAAACACAATTTGCCAAAAAAGCAAAATTGATTGAACCCAATATCAACGCGTTGCGTTTAGGGTTTGACTATGCCAAAGAGCATTTTGCCGATGCCTGTGACCTTAACATACACCGCCGCGACTTAAATGGCGATAAAATCATGATAGAAGGCAATACAGCAACAGGACTTGGTGCAGTTTTTGCAGGTGTTACTGTGGCGGGGTGGTATCCCATTACGCCTTCGACTTCGGTTATTGAAGCGTATGAAAAATATTGCCGTCAATACCGTGTTGATGAGACAACAGGAAAAAACAAATTTGCTATTGTTCAAGCTGAAGATGAATTAGCAGCCATTGGTATTGTTATAGGAGCGGCATGGAATGGCGCACGCTCTTTCACCGCAACCTCAGGTCCTGGTGTTTCATTAATGGGAGAATTTTTAGGGTTGGCTTATTTTGCTGAAATTCCTGTATTTTTGGTGGATATTCAACGTTCTGGTCCTTCAACAGGCATGCCAACACGCACACAGCAATCTGATGTATTGGCTGCCGCTTATGCCTCTCATGGCGATACCAAGCATGTGTTGTTGTTTCCTGCGACTCCAAAAGAGTGCTTTGATATGACGCTGATTGGTCTGGATTTGGCTGAAAGACTGCAAACTCCCGTTATGATGATGAGTGATCTTGATTTAGGCATGAATACGCATTTATGCGAAAAGATAGAATACGATGACCATCGTGTCTATGATCGCGGTAAAGTGTTGGATTATGAAGCACTTGAGGCTAAACAAGAGAGATGGGGAAGGTATTTAGATGTTGATGGTGATGGTATTGCTTACCGAACCATACCAGGCACTCACCCAGAAAAAGGCGCATTTTTTACCCGAGGCTCATCTCATGATGAGTACGCTGGTTATACCGAAGATGGTAAAATTTATGCAAAAGGCATGCAGCGTTTACTTAAAAAGTTCGACACAGCAAAGACTTTAGTTCCACAGGCCGAGATTCATCGTGTTAAAGAAAACAATAAACTGGGCATAATTTACTACGGAACCAGTACTTACGCAGGACACGAAGCCGATGATTTATTGCAAGAACAAGGCATACATTTAGATGAAATGCGCATCAAAGCCTTCCCGTTTGGAAAAGAAGTGGAAGAATTTATGCAATCGCATGAAACCATTTATGTGATTGAACAAAACCGTGATGCACAAATGAAGACATTATTGGTTACTGAGTTTCAACTTGATCCCAAACGTCTAATTCCTGTGCTTAATATTGACGGAATGCCAATCACGGCACAATACATCGCCGACGAAATCAATAGTCATATTAATCCTAGTCAGAAGTTAGAGGTAGTCTCATGAGTTATATAAAATCAACATTTAGACACCCAAGTGCTAAAGTCAATGGATTGGGTTTTGCAAAAACAGCTTATGAAGGGGCGTTATCGACGCTGTGTGCAGGTTGCGGACACGATTCCATTAGTGCTGCCATTATTCAATCTTATTTTGAGATGAATGTTGAGCCTCATAAAATTGCCAAAATATCCGGAATAGGGTGTTCATCCAAAACACCGACCTATTTTTTAGGCAAAGCCCACGGATTTAATTCAGTGCATGGCAGGATG
>CAMZLQ010000122.1 GCA_947311585.1 uncultured Alcanivoracaceae bacterium
AAATGTTGATACGAAAGACACTTCAAAAAACCAATCTACTGAAAAAACATCGAAAAAAGATAAAAAAGGAAAAAGCAAAGAAGAAGAGGTTGTTATCAATGTAGAGGCAAGCAAAGTCACGACTGGAGATGCGGTTTTGTTGTTTAAGACCACAACTATATTAGAGGCTGATTTGGAGTCAGCGGTCACATCAAAAGCCAGTGGTATTATATTGAAGGTTAATGTTGAGGTTGGTGATAAGGTTAAAGCGGGTGATGTCTTGGCTGTTTTGGAGTCTGATGTACAGCAATTAAATTACCAAAGTGCCAAAGCGAACTACCAAAAAGTGTTGAATAATTTCGAGCGTGCTAAATCTTTATTAAAAAAAGGACTGGCAAATAAAGAGTCGGTTGACAACCTTAAATTTGAATCACAAGCCTTAAAAACGAGACTGCAACAAACTAAGTTAGATTTAGATTTTACAAAAATAACGGCTCCGATTTCAGGTGTTGTGACTAAACGCAATATTAAAAAAGGCAACCTAATCCAAAGCAATACCCAAGTGTATGAAATTGTTAATTTTGACTCATTGCAAGCGGTGATTAATGTGCCTGAAGATAAATGGAATGTTTTTAAAAAAGGACTGGAAGTTGATTTTTTATTCACCAGTATGAGTCAAAAAGTCAAAGGGCATATCCTACGGATTGATCCAATTGTTGATAGTACTACAGGAACATTTAAGGTAGTAATAGCACTGGATGAAGGCGCAAGCAGTCAATATAAACTTCGTCCTGGTTTGTTTGGTAAGACTCAAATTATCCTTAATAAACACGCCAATACGTTGTTGGTTTCTAAAAATGCCGTCATTCGTGAAGATGACAAGGCTTACGTTTATGAAATTAATCAGGACAATACCGTCACTAAACGCAACCTGGTTTTGGGTTATGAAATGGATGATGCTTTGGAAATCATTTCAGGAATTGAAGTTGATAAACGTGTGGTGACAACGGGTAAAAACAACCTTTCAGAAGAATCTAAAGTTGAAGTTATTGAGTACAAGGACTAGCTAAATGATTAAATCATTAATAAATTTCGCTACCAATCGCCGTGTGACTATTTCCATGCTGGCACTAACCATGATGTTGTTTGGTGGTATTGCCTTAAAGGAAATGTCACAAACGCTTTTGCCTGATTTGCAATACCCAACATTTACTGTGCGTACCGAATACGAAAATGCAGGTCCCGAGGAGATAGAATTGTTGATTACCAAACCCGTGGAAGAATCGGTTGGTGTGGTTAAAGGTTTGTCTCGTATTTATTCGGTTTCAAGTACCGGACGCTCGGATGTGAAGTTGGAGCTCAATTGGGATGCGGATATAAAGCAAGCGGCTTATGAAATTCGCGATAGAATTGATTCGGTGCGTTTGCCATTGGATGCGGATTCGCCTGTTTTGTTGCGTTTTAATCCATCAACTGCGCCAATTATGCAAGTGGTGTTGATGATTGATAAAAAAACCGACAACCTTAATCAACTTAAAACTATTCGAACACTAAGCGAGCAGTTGTTTAAGAAAAAACTCGAACCCGTTGCAGGTGTTGCGGCTGTCAAGATTAGTGGTGGCTTGGAGCAAGAAATCCAAGTTGAACCTGACCAATATAAATTAGCCCAATTAGGCATCAGTATCAGTCAAATATCTGCCCGTTTACGCCAAGAAAACATTAATCTTTCAGGTGGTGCGATTAAACAAGGCACGCAGTTATTTTTAGTGCGAACGGTTAACCAATTTCAATCCTTAGACGCCATTCGAGACATTATTATTAGCCTTAAAGATGGCACGCCCATTCGCATTCGTGACGTTGCTAGAGTGAGTTTGTCACACAAAGACCGCACCTCAATAAACCGTTTGGATGGCAAAGAAGCGATTGAAATAGCGATTTACAAAGAAGGCGATGCCAATACCGTGGAAGTAGCTCAAAATGTTAAGAATAAGCTGGATGAATTAAAAAAGAATTTACCAAATAATACTTCATTAAAAATCATCAATGACCAGTCTATTTTTATTAAAGATGCCATTGGTAATGTCACCAGTGCTGCCATTATTGGTGGGATTTTGGCAGTTTTTGTTATTTACTTATTTTTACAAGATGTTCTTGCCACTATGGTGATTGCTACCTTAATACCTATTTCAGTGGTGGCAGGGTTTTTCTTGATGTACAAAGCTGGCATTTCATTTAATATCATGTCATTGGGTGGTATTGCTTTAGCCATTGGCTTATTGGTGGATAACGGTATTGTCGTACTGGAAAATATTGCCTCTAAGCGAAAAAAAGGTTTGGATAAACTCGAGTCAGTTAAACAAGGCACCATCGAAGTGGGCGGAGCCATTGTTGCTTCAACCATGACCACTGTAGCGGTATTTCTGCCTTTGGTGTTTGTTAAAGGCATTGCAGGGCAGTTATTTAAAGACCAAGCCTTAACCGTGACTTTTACCTTGTTGGTTTCACTTTTTATAGCCTTAACCTTAATGCCTATGTTGATGAGTTTGGGAACAAAACGTCGCACACACATGGAAAAAAGCAACGAGCAAGAGTATCAATCGAAAACCAAGATTGGTACAAAATTGAGACGTGGACGAAAATTTGTTTTCAATAGGCTTTTGGATTATGTTTTTTTGTTTTTTAAGAAGATATTCAAAGGCATTGGCTGGTTTTTCCACAAAGTTTTTTGGTTGCCATCAAAAGCAGTTCAGTTGATGTTTGCAACGATTGCAAAAGCTTACCAAAAACTTTTGCCTTGGGCGTTACGCTTTCGATTGTTAGTGCTGGCAGCAACGATTGCTGTTTTTGTTATCACTTTAGGAATTATTCCAAAATTGGGCATGAATTTGATTCCAGATTTAGATGCCAGTACTGTGCGGGTTAATTTTAAATTGGCTGAAGGTGAAGTCATTGAAAAAACCGACAGCGTTATCCAAAAAATCAGCAAGGAATTAACGGCTCTGGATAGCATTGAGTTTGTTTATGGCATTGGTGGACAAGGCGCAAAATTAGATGTGTCGGCATTATCGGCAGGAGAAAATGCGGGTCAATTATTAATACGAACGGCTAAAGGTTTTGAAAAATCACAAGTTGAGTCCGATGTTTTGTCGGTTTTGGATAAACAACCGGGTTTGAGTAGCGAATTGCAAGCGGGTGAATATTTTGAATTAAGTAACCCTATAGAAATTGAATTATCGGGGTTTGATATTGATGTGCTCAAAAAAGAAGCCCGAAAAATTCGCGATGCTGTTAGTGCTAGCCCCTATTTGGTCAATGTCGATGACGGTTTGTCCGCAGGTAATCCTGAAGTGCAAATCTATTTTGACCAAGAACGCATTGCTCAACTCGGTTTAACTAATCGCCAAGTGGCAGATGTGGTGGTCAACAAGGTTTTGGGTAAATCGGAGACCACTGTGCATTGGCAAGATCAAAAGATTGGTATATTGATTCGTAACCCTCTGCAACAACGCAATTCAATCCAAAGCGTCGCTAATTTACTCGTCAATCCCCAATCAGCCAATCCCGTTACCTTAGGTGATGTGGCAGAAATAAAGATAGCCCAAGGCCCAGGTCAAATACTGCGTCGTGATCAAGATAGGGTGGTGGTAATAACTGCCGATATTGCCGGTATTGATTTGTCATCTGCGGTTACAATCGTGCAAGACATTGTTGCAAACAGTCAATTAAGCCCGTTGGTGCATTATCAAGTCACGGGTCAAAACAAGGATTTACAAGAGTCCAATAACTCCATGATTTTTGCTTTGGTTTTGGCGATATTTTTGGTTTACATGGTGTTGGCATCGCAGTTTGAATCCTTTATTCACCCTTTTGTTATTCTGTTTTCGATTCCACTTGCCATGATTGGCGCGGTGTGGGCATTGTATTTAACAGGCACACAAATATCGGTGGTAGTGTTTATTGGTTTAATCATGTTGGCAGGTATTGTGGTGAATAATGCCATCGTTTTGATAGACAGAATAAAACAACTCCAAGCCCAAGGCATTGCCTTAACGGATGCCATTATTCGAGCAGGTAATGCCCGATTGCGACCGATTATTATGACGACCATGACAACGGTATTGGGCTTATTGCCTATGGTTGTAACATTGTTTGGTGACCAAAGTGCGGGCGCTGAAATTCGGGCTCCCATGGCAATAACGGTTATGGGCGGTTTAATTGTTTCAACCTTTTTAACCTTGGTGGTTGTGCCGATTATCTACTCTTTAGTAACCAAAGATAAAGTGCCGCTTAAATTGCGTGAATCCAATGAGTAAAAAGAAAAACAAAGCCAGTGGCTTTAGTGCCATAGCCGTTTTTTCATTAAAGCGTCCAATTACAATTATCATGATTTTTTTAAGTTTGGTTGTTGTGGGCGTGATTTCATCGCGTTTACTGTTATTGGAAAAGTGGCCTGAAATAAAATTTGCCTACGTCAATGTTAATGTTGCCTATCCATCTTCCACACCTTATGAAGTTGAGCAAAGCATTACCCGTCCACTGGAAGAAGCCTTTGCCACCATTGGTGATATTGAAGCCATTAATTCTCAGTCAACAACAAATGGAGCCAATATTGGCATTCAATTTAAATCGGATGTCGATGTTAATGAAAAAACCATGTTGGTTAAGGAACAGGTTGATTTGGTCAAGTCGCAATTGCCTGATGATGTCAGGCGAATTGTCGTTCAAAAAGCCGAAATGGGTAATGATGCCATTATGCAAATTCGGATTACGGGTAAATTGGATTTAGAAAATGCCTATGATTTGCTCAATCGTTATTTGGTGCGACCTGTTGAGCGGGTACCTGGAGTGGCACGAGTGGATTTTCAAGGAATTGAACCCAAAGAATTGCAGATTATTATTGATAACGATGCCTTGAAAAAATACGGCATTGGTTTTGCAGAATTAACCCAAAAGTTACGTGATGTTAATTTCACCATTGCCTCAGGAACTTTTAAAACGGGTTCGGATAAAAATGCTCAACAAATCAGAATTGTCCCCAAAGGGCAAATAACCGATATTGAAAAAATTAAAAACGTGGTGATCAATCAAATGGGCATCCGCTTATCGGATGTTGCTTCGGTTAAAATAGTCAATGGGCATCGAAATTATGCACGCCATTTAGATAGGAAATATTCGGTTGGATTGGAAATATTTAAAGAATCCACTGCCAACATGGTCGATGTCGCAGAACGGGTTTTGGAGCGTATTGAGGAAATTGGACAATCACCACAACTTAAAGGCATTAAACTGGTTTTTTTAGAAAACTCGGCGCTTAATGTTAAGACTTCATTGCGTGATGTAATTAGTGCAGGAGTGATTGGGGCATTTTTGAGCCTATTGGTGCTGTATTTTTTCACCCGTGATTTAGCAACGACTTTGTTGGTGTCTTTATCCATTCCTATCTCGATTGTGATAACACTCGGTGCTTTGTATTTCTTTGGCTTCACTTTAAATGTTTTATCCTTGATGGGTTTAATGTTGGCAGTTGGGATGCTGGTTGATAATTCGGTGGTCATTAGTGAAAGTATTTTGACCAAAAGAGATAACCCTGATTTCACTGTAGTTGATGCCATTCAAGAAGGTGTTTCTGAGGTGATGGTGCCTGTTATTGCAGGAACAGTGACATCCATATGCATCTTTTTACCGATTATATTTGGTTCTGGTGACATGCTGATTACTTTTTTAAGTCACGTGGCAGTTTCCATAATTGCAGCGATGGTTATTTCCTTGTTTTTGGCGATTACCGTTGTGCCATTAATTATTTCCAAGTTAAAGCCCAAACCCATTGTGCATAAAAAGGATTGGTTTGATTGGTTAAAGATAAAATACCTTTGGGCATTAAATTTTACCTTAAATCATCGTTGGTATACCGCATTATTGGTTACTGCAGTCTTAAGTTTGGGTGTTTATTCTTACACTTTGACCGATGATGATGACGGTTTTTCTCAAAGTGTTGGGCGTGATTTTTGGTTGCCGTATCATGTGGATGGTTCTTACAGTTTAGAACGTATTAAGAAAGACGTGGATAAAATAGAAAATTACCTGTATGACCACCAAGACGAATTTGATATAAAATCGGTTTACACTTATTACCAAGACAATGGATTTGTGCTTTCTAAAATTTATTTAGTCGATGAGGAGGTGGCAACAAAGACCATCAGTGAAGTTAAAAAAGCCATCATCAAAGATTTGCCAAAGATAGCCATAGGCAAGCCCAGTTTCCGATGGAGAAGAGGTGGCGGTGGAAACAACAATAAATTAAGTCTCTATTTACAAGGGGATTCGCAACAAGTTCTTAAAGAGTTATTGCCATCTGTGTTGCTTGATATTAATCACATGGATGATGTCATTGTCGCTTCGGTTGAAAAAAAGAATAAAAGAGAAGAGTTAAAAATAGTGGTTAACCGAGAACGAGCCATACGCCTAGGCTTAAATCCTACTTTTATTGCACAAAGCATTGGTGTGGCAATGCGAGGAACCAATTTAAAAGAAATGGTCACAGCAAATGGCGAATTGCCGGTGGTTTTGAGGTTTTATAAAGAAGGGGAGTTCAAGGTTGAGCAACTCACCGATTTGCCCATAAAAACCGCTTCCGGAATGCAAGTCAGTCTGGCGAGCGTGGCCGATATTATTCACAGTAATTCGCAACAATCCATTTCTCGTCATAATCGATTGGGTGCGATAAAAATTGATATTGAACTGGATGAAAATGCCAATAAAAAAGACATTAAAGAAGAAATCACGCTGCTAATGGACAGAACAAATTTTCCCAGTGGTTACCAGTGGACTTTTGAAGGGCAAACTCGAGGCATGAGCATGAATATGGACACATTGGTGGAAGTGCTAAAAATTGGCTTTGTACTTATTTTTATTGTTATGGCTGCTTTGTTTGAATCACTGGTATTTCCTTTTATTGTTATTACATCTATTCTTTTCTCTTGGGTGGGTGTGTTTGCCTTTTTTGCCTTAACGGGCACAAAGTTTGATATTATGGCAGGCATTGGCATGTTGATATTGATGGGTGTTGTGGTCAATAATGGCATCGTTTTAATTGATCACATTAATCAACTGCGCATAAAAGGCATGAAACGCAGAGAAGCAATCATGCAAGCTGGACATGATAGACTGCGTCCGATACTGATGACGGTTGCCACGACTGTTGTCGGTTTGATTCCTCTAGCCGTGAGTGCTTCATCCATTGCTGGTGACAGCAATATGCCTGGTTACTTTCCGATGGCTCGTGCTATAATTGGTGGTTTGACTTTTTCTACCTTTATCAGTTTGTTGGTGTTGCCTAGTTTGTACTGTTGGTTTGATGATATGCGTTATTGGATGTCGGATCGGTTTAAAACCAAAACTCTTAAACGTCCTTTGGCTAAAAAACTTTCTTCATATAATTGTTCTAAGTCAATTATTTAACTTGGCTTTGTGAGTATTATTACCTCTTAGGTAAGCGTAAACAATTGCAAACTGAAGCAATTAATACTCTCTTCAATGCATAAAGAGAATATAATCCTGCAAAAATTATAGGAGAATACTATGCGTATAGATATGCTAAATAATATATTAAATGAGCTTAATAGTTCATCAGCAGATGTTGAAGCATCGGCAATCATTTCAACAGATGGTCTTATCATGGCATCGCAATTGCCTGCGAGTATCGATGAAGATCGCATGGGTGCGATGAGTGCGGCGATGTTATCATTGGGTGATCGAACCGCTCAAGAGTTGGAGCGTGGTGGTCTTGATCAAGTGCTTATCAAAGGATCAAACGGTTATGTTTTAATGGTAAAAGCCGGTGAAGATGCGGTGTTAACTGTTATGGCAAAAGCCAATGCAAAACTTGGATTAATTTTTCTGGATGTAAAAAGGGCAGCGAAAAAGACGGCAGAACTTATTTAAGAATTGGAGGATAACATGAGTACAATAGAATTAAAACACCATGATCAATCAACCAGTTCTCGAGAAGTATCTGATGAAGAAGTGCCTTATCCAGAGGGCAAACTCATTGTGTCACGTACCGATACCAGGGGAAAAATTACCCATTGCAATCAATCTTTTGTCGATATGTCGGGATTTGAGGAAAATGAATTAATTGGTCAACCCCATTATATTTTGCGTCACCCTGATATGCCTGCAGCAGCATTTAAGGATTTATGGGATACCATAAAAGCGGGCAATAAATGGAAAGGTTATGTAAAAAATTTGCGTAAAGATGGTAAGTTTTATTGGGTTTATGCTGTTGTGGTGCCGAATGTAAGAAATGGCAAGGTGGTGGGATATGCTTCAGTGCGAAGAAAGCCCTCACGAACAAAAATTAATGAGTGTATAGCTCTTTATAAAACCATGTTAGCGGAGGAGCAATCATGAAATTCACCATGACAGTAAGTCCTGATTTTTCACCAGACTATATTGCTGGTTGGTATATATTCAACACGTGGTTGCAAAACCAAACCAAGCAAGCCATTCATTTGGAATTATACAATTCGTTTGATAAGCAGCGTGAAGACATAAAAGCAGATAAAATCGATTTAATTTATGCAAACCCTTACGACGCATCCATGTTGATTCGCGATAAAGGTTTTGTTGCTATTGCTTCACCCTATCGCAAGACTGATGAAGCCGTAATCTGTGTTAATAGTGAGTCCGAATACACTTGTGTTGAGGATTTAAAATCAGGTTGCACCATCGCCACAGCAGATGACCCAGAAGTCAGTACCATTGGGATGATTATGTTGGAACCTGCTGATTTATCTAAAGAGAATGTCACCATTGAAGAGTTGAAAAACTATGTTATGGTGGCAAAAAGTCTTATTGGCAATAAAGCCGATGCAGGGTTCTTTTTAAAAGAAGCATTTGATGACATGTCCAAGTTTATTAAGAGCCAAATTAAACCGATTGTAACCAGTCAAATATCAGTTATACGTCATACCTTTTTGATTGGACCTGATTTTGTTAATAATTCAGGAATCTGTGAAGAAGATTTCCGTCAATTAATTAATAGTATGCATGAGTCAGAAAAAGGAGCTTCAACTTTAAAGTCTTTGGGCTTTGAGAGGTGGGAGAATCAAGACCATGAAGAAGCGGAGTTTATGATTGATTTAATGGATACTTTAGTCAGTTAGAATCAATTGAGTTGTTCAATAAAAAATCTCCCAACTAGGGAGGTTTTTTTATTGTCTATAGGAAGTTAGTATTATTTAAGTTGGCAAGTATTCTTTAATCGCTGCGGTTAATGCTTTTTCAGCAACTGGTTTAACTAAATAGTCTTTTGCACCCTGTCTCATTCCCCATACTTTGTCAGTTTGTAAGTTTTTGGTGGTAACCATAATGATAGGAATATGCGAAGTTCTTTCGTCACGAGAAATTTTACGTGTCGCCTGAAAACCATTGAGTTCTGGCATAACCACATCCATTAAAATCATGTCTGGAATTTGCTCTTTTGCAGTCCTAACACCTTCCTCACCATTGGTTGCGGACAGAACCTCGTGCCCCATTTTTTCAATGATTTTTTGCATGCCAAATAACTGTGATGGAGAATCATCTACAACTAATATACGAGCCATTTATTTTTCCTAAAATATTTTATAACCTATTAATAATAATATATTTTTTATAAACTTGAAACATAATTAATGAAAATAGTTTAAATTCTAACGGATAAATGGTGGGTATATGCTCTTTCATCTATTTGTTTTATTGCTATTGTGACGTATTTTGCCATACAATTAAAAAATAATTAACCCGCATATTTCATAAAACCATTCAGGCACAAACTGTAACCGTAACTTAGTTAAACTAAGCCATTGAAATATAGGATAAATATACCCGTTTTATGCCGCAGATATGAAATATTCGGGTTAACTCTTAAAGGAAGTCAAATATGATACTTTATAGCCGCAATGATTGCCCACTATGTGAAGATGTGGAGGATACTTTGTTAAGATTAAATATAGCCTATACTTTTATCGATATTGATACCGATGAAAAGTTAGTGCAAAAATACCACGTTCGTATTCCTCTTTTAGTTAATGCTCAAAAACAAGAACTCGGCTGGCCTTTTGATGATATACAACTAAAAGAGTTTGCCCGTCATGATTAGGGCATACTGATTTGAAAGCTTGCAATAATCAATCCTTTGGCAAGTTAATTGAGTTGGATGTAATGGCCAACTAACGACTTAGTCACAGCACTTTCTATTATTTCTTATCGGATTCAAACATGTAGCTCAAGCCCCTGATAATATTATTGAATTTAAATTCGACGAATAATTTAAATTACTTGCAAAATAAGTTAGTATGTCCGCAAAATAATTCCCCAAATAGTAAAAAAAATATGAATACAAAAGTTATCCTTTTTAGCGTGCTTGTGTTTTTCACCGCACTTGTTTCTTCTGAACCAACTCAACAACTCCCTGCAAAAGGCACAGGACCTTGGATTGTTAATGTCTATTATAAGGATTTAAAGCAATTACAAAATTATGCGAACCAAAGCGATGTTTGGAAAGTAGAGCGTAAAGCAAAATACTTTATCACCTCTGTTGCAAACCTGCACGAATACCAACAATTATTTTCTTATGGTTTTACCGTTGAAGTCAATCAAAAACAAATGGAATATAAACGAGAAGACGATTTAAGGCGTATACTTGATAAGTCATCATCAACAGGAATTAAGTCCATTCCTGGCTTTGTCTGTGAAAGAACAGTCGAAGAAACTTTTGCAACGATTGATAGTTTGGTGGCAACTTATCCTACACTTGCAACCAATATAGATGTTGGCGATACGTGGGAAAAGACCCATGTTGGAGGTCAATCTAATGGTTATGATTTGAGGGTAATAAAAATCACAAACTCTGCGATTGCTGGACCTAAACCAAAGTTATTTGTCACCAGTTCTATGCATGCGCGAGAATTGGCTCCTGCAGAGTTAAATACGCGATTTGCTGAATACCTTCTAAATAACTATGGAACCGATGCTGATGCGACTTGGATTGTAGATCATCGCGAAGTGCATCTTATGTTGCAAGCCAATCCCGATGGACGAAAACGAGCAGAAAATGCTGATACCAATAAACGTAAAAACCAAAACAATAACCATTGTTCAGGTTCGAATACGCGTGGTATAGACATGAATCGGAATTTTATTTGGATGTGGAATCAAGGTTCGGGTTCAAGTGGCATTGCGTGTAATCAGACTTACCGAGGACCCAGTGCGCAGTCTGAATCTGAAAATCAAGCAATAGATACCCATTTAAAATCACTTTTTATTGACGCACGAGGCAATAATCTTGCCGATGCAGCTCCTGATACGACTACGGGCGTTTACATTGACATACACAGTGAAGCTTCATTGATTTTATGGCCTTATGGTTTTGACAACCCAAATGTGATTCCCGAGGCTCCTAATCACGACCAATTACAAACTTTGGGACGTAAATTTGGTTGGTATAATGGTTATTTTCCTGAAAAATCAAATGAACTTTATGGTGCAGATGGAGCAGCTGATGATAATGCTTATGGGCAATTAGGCGTAGCAGCTTATACCTTTGAATTAGGAGGAGATGCAGCCACATTTAGACCAACCTGTGATTATGTCGATAATACACTGGTGCCAGACAATATAAAAGCCTTGATTTATGCTGCTAAGGTAGCAAAAACTCCGTACATAACAGCATCAGGCCCAGATGTGGAAACAATGGGTTTATCAAGTGACTATGTAGTGGCAGGAACCTTGGTACAGCTTAATGGTACAGCCAGTGATTTACACTTTAATAATGTCAACACATCCGCAGCACATCCAGCAGAAGTGTCGCAAAATATTTCAGCAATAGAGCTATTTGTGGATGAATTTCCAGAAGATGTTGGTTCGACTCCGATAAATTTAAGTGCGACAGACGGTGGTTTTGATGCGACAACAGAGGCGTTTAGTGGTTCTATTGATACTACGGGATTTGCATTGGGGCAGCATGTTCTTTATGTTCAAGCCATCGATTCAGCGGGCGTAACAGGTGTGCCTTATGCGCGTTATTTTGACGTAGTTAATGCAGCTGATTTAGGAACTTTGTCAGGCATCATTACGGATGCTGTTACAAACCTGCCCATTGATGCGGTTATGTTGAGTTATAACGGCTTACAAGCTAGCAGTGATGCATCGGGTCATTACAGTTTTAGTTCTTTAGCCAGCACAGCAGATTTGATGGTTTCTAAACAAGGCTATGCACCACAAACAATAAATAACGTTTCAATTGTCGCCAGCCAGACAACAACTCAAAGTATTCAACTGCAACCGATATGTGCTTTGTTGGATGAAAATGTTGAGACTTATAATGTCATAGTCGATGCCCAAAGTGCGGGTTGGTCACATGGTTTTGCCTCGGGCACAGATGATTGGACTGTTACTTTGACTGGTGGAAATTTGGCTCCTCATGCTTTTTCTACACTAGATCCAGATGTGACAACAGATAAATGGTTAATCAGTCCAGCGATGGATTTAACGGCTGACAGTGTTTTGGAATTTTGGCATAAATTTGGTTTTGAAGGAAATTCGCCTTATTATGATGGCGGTGTGCTAGAAATTGCAACCAATGCATCCTTTAGTAATTGGGTGGATTTAGGCAATTTATCTTCTGTTGGTGGGTACAATGTGACGCTCAATAGCGGTAACCCTTTAGGTGCAGTTGCTGCTTGGGGAGGAAGTCAGTCAACTTTCCAAAAGGTTGAAGTGGCTTTGTCCTCTTTTGCTGGCACAACAGCCAAAATCAGATGGAGAATGGTAGCTGACTCCACAGTTGGTGGGACAGCACCATGGATAATCGATGACATCCAAGTATTAGACCCAAATGCCTGTAATACAGTAAACCCTGATGTATTATTCCTTAATGGCTTTGAATAAATGCGTTTGATAATCTTGACTTTAGTTTGCGTTGGGTTGAGTTCATGTGCAGTGCATTCAAAAAAAGCACAACAACTGCATTTAATTAAAGCTTATGAAGTCGAGACTCAGGGTTTTCTTGAACCATCAGGATTGACTTGGTGGGATGGGGAGTTTTATACGGTTTCTGATAAGCAGGATAATATCTATCAATTGAAATTCAATGAAAATACGGTTGAACTTGTTCCCATTATTTCAATACGAAACGATAGAAATACAAAACTGGATTTTGAAGGTATTACCCACGATGAAAATTACTTTTATTTGATGAGTGAGATGTATTTTCAAATTCTTAAGGTTTCTAAAGATGGAAAAATACAGCAATGGCTACCAAAAAATGAATTGTTAAAGCACAGCGGTGAAAAAGTTGGACTGTTTCAACGGCATAACGCTTATTTTGAAGGAATTTGTTATTTAGGGGATAAACAATTTTTACTCGCAGCCGAACGTGACCCACGAGGATTTGTTCACTACGATTCGAGTAATGAGTTGGTAAATGCCTATGTGAGAAATGACTCAATTTACCCATCAGCACAACACCGTTCGACTGATTTTACGGGCTTAAGTTGTGGTTATAAAAATTATGTTTTGGAAAGAAATGCACATGTTGTTTCCGAGTTAAAGTTTAAACATGGTCAGTATTACGAATCAAGAGGGTGGAGTTATCAAAACATTATTGAAAAGCCAAATTTACAATACCAAGACATGCAATACGGTCATGCCGAAGGTTTGGTTGTCAAAGGCAATACAATCTACTTAATTTTAGACAATAACCGCAATCCCCATAAACAAAACACCAAGAATAATAACTCCTTATTCTTGGTGTTGCGAAAATAACGTTATTTAGCTTGTAAGCGAATGGCTCCATCAAGGCGAATAACGGAACCATTAAGGTAGGTGTTTTCAACAATATGCGCCATGGTATCAGCAAACTCTGCAGGATTGCCCAGGCGGGAAGGAAAAGGCACGGCTGCACCTAATGCCTCTTTGACGTTATCTGGCATGCCCGAAACCATCGGTGTCATAAATACCCCCGGAGCGATAGTCATAACTCGCACACCAATGCGCGTAAACTCACGAGCCATGGGCAAAGCCATGCCAATAATACCTGCTTTTGATGCCGAATAAGCGGCTTGCCCAATTTGCCCTTCATAGGCGGCAATTGAGGCAGTATTAATGATAACACCACGTTGACCATCGTTATCGCTTTCATTGTTTTGCATGATATTGGCAGCAGTTTTAGCAATATTAAAACTGCCAATCAAGTTAATCGTAATTGCTTTAGAAAAGTAATCCGTTGCCATTGGGGCTTCTCTACCCAATACTCTGCCTGCTGATAAAACACCTGCGCAGTTAATGGCAACATTTAGACCATTCATGTCGTCATTGGCTTGTGCGCATGACTGTATTACATTATTTTCGTTACTGACATCGGTTTTGTAAAAACTGGCACGTGAGCCGAGTTCATCCAGTACCGTTTGTGCTGCCTCTTGGTTAATGTCAAAAAGAGCAACTTGACCACCATCGGAGATGATTTTTCGAGCACAGGCTAAACCTAAGCCTGAAATTCCGCCAGTAATAATGGCTTTTACATTTTTTAGTTTCATGTTTATTTACCTTAGATCTTATTTATTGGTTGCATAATATAACAAAGGCAATCATTCTTAATTGCTTTTATGTTTTGAGTAATCATTGCAGGAACAAAGCTTTTGCTGCAAATAATGTGGTTGTTTTTGATTGTGAAATAATTATTAGCAACTTCACAATTATTTTCATCAATAATGGCAAAGGGCATAATTTGTTTTTCCGCTAATTTGCCATTTATCTTGCCAAAATTTTCTCCAACTGTCACTTGATGAAAGTTCAAATAATCCAAATCTTTGGCTAAGATTAAGTCGTTATCTTGGTCAAAGCCAAATTCTATGCCTTCTTTTATTCTTATTGAATATTGAATCTCATAGACTTTTTGGTGTTCAAGTATGCCAGGAATTTTGAGTAAATTAGATTGAGAAAGCAATAGTTCAAGAAAAGTATGGGTTTGTTCCTTACCATCTGCTGTTCCGGATAATCCACATTCAACGGTAACAGACGGACAAAACTTGGCAAAAGCTCTTGATTGGATTCCGGCAGGGCTGGTAAAATAAATCATCGTATCTGAAAACAAAGAGGCTAAATTGATAAATTCTGGCTCTAAGGAATTAATTCCTGAATAATGGGGGTTTCTTCCCGAATTGTTATGTATATCAACACTGGCAAAAGGTTTTCTTTGAATCATGATGTCAGTTATTTCACGCATGGTTCGTGCAATTGGCCCATCAAGGTTGAGGTGACTTGGCCATCTGCGGTTAAAGTCAGCTTCCCCTTCAATTTGTCTGATGTTGTATTTAGCGGCTTGAATATTGCCAAATAAGATGCTCAAAGAACGGGGTAAAATATGTTGGTGGTTGTTCAAGTAATCTTTAAGAGCATCCCAGCCAGTGTATTCATTTCCATGTTGCAGGATAGAAATAAACACAGGGCGTTGAATTTTCCCTGTCAAATGGATGAGCGTGTGGTTATCAATTTTGGTGTAAAGTTGGTCTGCGCTTAAGTCTAAAATACCTTCTGGTAATTTATTGAGTTGTGTTATCATATTTTTTAAATTTTAATTGAACTTTTTAATAAGAAAGTCTCTCTAAAAGAAGTTGTTTTTACCGTGTTGATTTTACACTTGATTTTTTTCAAAAAAATGGTAAAAATAATGCCGACAATTCTAACACAGAATTCAGATAATATAATAATATTTATTCGAGGGAAATTATGATTGAATGTAAAAACTTATCGAAGGTTTTTAACCAATTCACAGCAGTTGATGATTTATCATTTGTTGCCAATAAAGGTGAAGTGCTTGGGTTTCTTGGGCCAAATGGTGCAGGTAAGTCAACCACAATGAAAATGATTACTGGTTTTTTACAGCCCACATCTGGTGAGATTAAAGTTTGTGGTATTGATTTGTTCAGTGACCCAATTGCGGTAAAAAACAAAATTGGTTATTTGCCTGAAGGTGCTCCGAGTTACGATGAAATGAAAGTTTGTGATTTTTTAATTTTCATTGCTCAGATGCGAGGTATTCCTAAAGAGATGATTGCAACTAAAGTGGATGAAGTCATTGAAAGAATTAATTTAAACAAAGTCTATTACCAACGCATAGAGACCTTATCAAAGGGATACAAACGTCGAGTAGGACTTGCTCAAGCGATAATTCACAACCCTGAAGTATTGGTCATGGATGAGCCAACTGATGGTTTAGACCCAAATCAAAAGCACGATGTTAGAGAACTCATTACATCCATGGCAAAAGAGAAAACGATTATTATTTCAACCCATATCTTAGAAGAGGTCCATGCGGTTTGTGATCGTGCGATTATTATAGCCAATGGTAAAATTGTAGCAGATAATACACCTGCAGAATTAGAAAACATGTCTAAATACCACAATGCAGTCACTTTTGATGCCACAATAGATTTTTCATTATTAGAAGAAATTAAAGCGATGGGTTGCGTGCGCGATGTTGAATACGATGCAAAGCGAAAAAAGACAACCGTATTTCCAGCACAAAGCATTTATATATTTGATGAAATCAGTGGTTTTTTAAAGAAACACAAAATTTCGGTTACACGATTATCCATGGAAGCCGGGCGTTTAGATGAAGTGTTTAGAAATGTCACCCTAGATGATGTTAAGGAGGTGGCGTAATGAGTGCTAAAATGGCAATTATTAAACGTGAATTACAAGGTTATTTTTCAACACCGATTGCCTATGTTTTTATTGTGATTTTCTTAATGTTAAGCGGTGTTTTTGCTTTCTATCTTGGTGGCTTATACGAACGAGGTCAGGCAGATTTGTCTCCATTTTTTAATTTCCATCCGTGGTTATACCTGTTTTTAGTGCCAGCGGTGTCAATGCGCATGTGGTCAGAGGAAAGGCGCAGTGGTAATATTGAATTGTTGATGACTTTGCCCGTCAAACAAAGTGATTTAGTCTTAGGTAAGTTTTTATCGGCTTGGATATTTGTTGCCATAGCTCTATTTCTGACTTTTCCAATCTGGATTTCGATTAACTATTTAGGAGAACCTGATAATGGCTTGATTTTTGCCAGTTATCTTGGCAGTTTATTGTTGGCAGGGGCTTTTTTAGCTATTGGTTCATGCATTTCTGTCGCTAGCAAAAATCAAGTGATTGCCTTTATCTTAACAGCCGTTATTTGTTTTTTATTTTTGTTGGCTGGTTTGCCCATGGTTTTAGATTTCTTTAATGCGTGGCTGCCTCAGTTTTTAGTGGACACCATTGCATCAATGAGTTTTTTGACGCATTATATCAGCATAAACAAGGGTGTGCTTGATTTGGGAGATATGTTGTATTTCCTTATGGTCATTTCTGTATGGCTTTATGCAACGTCACTTGTTTTAGACATGAAAAAGGCAGATTAAGGAGAAAACAATGAAATCAAATACAACTAAAATTTTATTATTAATTGCAATATTCCTTTTGGGTTCGATTATTATCAGTCAATCGGGTGTTTTTTCTCAGGCTCGAATGGATTTGACCGAAAACAAGCTCTTTACTTTAAATGATGGAACAAAAAACATCCTTAAATCGATAGATGAAAACATACAATTAAAAGTGTATTTTTCTGACGAAGCCACACACAATATTCCCATGTTGCGCACCTATAAAAACACCGTTATGGATTTGCTCAACGAGATGAAACGCTATTCTGGGTCAAAGCTTAAGGTTAGTTTGATTGACCCAAAAACATTTTCACCAGAAGAAGATGAAGCCTCTCAATATGGCTTGCAAGCATTGCCAGTTGGAGATGGGGGTGAAAATATATTTTTTGGTTTGGTCGGTGAAAATACACTAGATAGTGTTGAAATCATTCCCTTTTTACAGCCCGATAGAGAGTCTTTTTTAGAATACGATATCGCTCAATTAATCAATAGTTTGAATAAACCTGAAAAGAAATCTATTGGCGTATTAAGTTCAATTGATGTTATGGCTCATTATGACCAGAGCACGGGGCAATCTATTCCTGCGCAAGTTTTTGTTAGTCAATTACAAAAAGATTATGAGGTTATAAAGATTGCGTCAGATGCGCAAACTATTGATACCGATGTGTTGTTGTTGATTCATCCCAAAAACTTACCAGAAAAAACCCTTTTTGCCATTGATCAATTTGTTATGAGAGGCGGACGATTAGTGGTTTTTGTTGATCCATTTGCACAAGCAGAGGTTATTATTCCAGACCCAAACAACCCAATGAATGCTTATCAAGCCGAAAGAAATTCTGATTTAGCGCCTTTGTTTAAGGCTTGGAATGTCAACTACGATGCAAAAAAGTTATTGCTTGATGAAAAATATGCCCTGAATGTGCAAACACGACAAGGTGCTCGACCACAACGGCATCTTGCTATTTTGGCTCTTACCGATGATGCATTTAATAAAGAGGATATCATTACTCGTGATTTAACAACAATCAATGTTGCGGCAGCAGGGTATTTTGAATCCGATAATATGCAGAATATTTTAACTAGCTCCAAATCAGCAACAACAAAGTCCAGTGATGTCATGAAGTTTTTGATTGATCCCAACACTTTGGCAAAAAACTACAAAGCAGATGGAAAAAATTATTCCATAGCAGGGCGTTTAACAGGTGCGATAAAAACAGCTTTTCCCAAAGGCATAGAGGGGCAAGATGAATCTGCTGTAGTGATGGAGAATAATGAGCCCAAAGTTGTTTTGTTTGCTGATGTGGATATTTTATTTAACCAAATGTGGGTAAAAAGCCAGAACTTTTTTGGTCGAAGTGTTTTTTCTGCTTTTGCTGATAATGGCAATCTCGTGATAAATTTATTGGATAATATGTCAGGTAGCCCAGATTTGATAAATATTCGCGGACGTAAAAATTCAGCCCGCCCATTTACTAAAGTGCTTGAGCTGCAAAAAGCCTCGGATAAAAAATTCAGAGAACAAGAAAATGTCCTGAAACAAAGACTGCGTGAAACCGAGCAAAAGCTTAATCAAATTCAGCGTGAAAAAGGTCAACAAGATCGCATGATAATGAGTCCCGAACAAGAGCAAGAATTGAAAAAGTTTCAAGAAGAAAAGCTAGAGGTGCGTAAAAAGCTCCGAGAAGTTCGCCGTTCATTGGATAAAGACATAAAAGATTTAGGAACGCGATTAAAAATTATCAATATAGGACTTTTGCCATTATTAATAAGTTTAATTGGGGTGTTTGTCTTGTGGTTCAAACCCAGAAAGAATGGAGGGAAATATGAAAAATAGTAAATACCTTATTGTTCTTGTTTTGTTGTTGGCGGTGATTAGCTATTTTGTATTGCAAAATAAAAAAACCACAAGTGTTGAAAGTTCGCTGCTCATTCCTGCGTTACAGAATAAAATCAATGACATTGATGCAATCACATTAAGTCAAGGTCAAGAAAGACTGCACCTTTCCAAAAAGGATAGCACATGGCGTATTCAAGAACTTGATTCGTATTTTGCGGATACCAATAAAATTGCTGACATGCTATTGAGCTTAAGAAAATTTAAACTAAAACAAGCCAAAACCAGTAACCCTCAAAATTACATTCGACTCGGATTGGACGAAGCTGGTGCGGTTCATGTTAAGTTGCTGGCATCTGGAGAGGTTTTAGCTGATGTTTTTATGGGTAAAAATTCCACAAAAGGGCAGGGAACTTACGTCCGAAAGAATGCAGATAAATTGTCGTGGTTGGCAGAAGGTCGATTGCAAATTAATATGGATAAGAAATATTGGATGATAAAAACCATTGTTGATGTGGACAGTTCTGCAGTTAAATCCGTTTCTTATAAGTCAAGCGACAAAGAAGCCTTCAAAATTGCAAAGGAATCACCACAAGATGAATCTTTTACGCTTGAGAATATCCCTAAAAATAAACAGGTTAAAAAAGCCATTATGTTTAAGGTTTTAGCCAATGGTTTGTCTAAATTTACTGTTGATGATGTCGTTAAGGAAATTGAATTGGCGGAATCACAATTAATCAATACCGTAACTTATGAACTGTTTTCAGGGGTTGTTTACCATATGAATCTGTATAAGTACAAAGACAAAAACTACGTAAAATTCACAGTTGAGCAAGCAGATTCTTTGCCAGCTATAGAGAAACAAGTGGGTCAGTGGTTTTATTTGGTGCCCCAGTTTAAAATTGATGCACTGAATAAAAACTTAAGTGATATAATAGAAGACATTCCAAAAAAAGCAAAAGAGAAAGCTAATTAATACCAATAAAATAACCTTCATCATTGCTGCCGTCTATGGAATGACGGCAGTAATTTTAGCTGCAGCAGGAAGTCATTTTTTTAAACTCGATAGAAGTTCTGAGATGTATTTGTTGTTCAATAACGCCATTGTTTTTCAGTTGTTGCATGCCGTTTTACTGTTGTGGTTAGCTTCGATAAAATCATCTGATTTTTGGATTCGTTCCACAATAATCAGCATGCTGTTAGGTGTTTTGCTGTTTTGCGGTGGTTTATATGTTTTGGTTTTATTTGGTCAATCTTCATTGACTTGGTTGATACCCATAGGTGGCAGTTTATTGATTCTGGGTTGGTTGAATTTAAGCATATCAGGGTTTAAAAAATTAGGGCAGTCGGATTAATCAACTTAGTTTTTTAAAAAATGCAGTTAAAACATTGATTATTTAAGCAAAAAACTTCATACTAAATCTTTCAAATCGAACCAAATCATTTATGAGCTACCAAGCCCTTGCACGCCAATTTAGACCACAAAACTTTACGGAACTTGTCGGGCAAGAACACGTGTCTCAAGCACTGATAAATGGTTTAGAAAACGACAGAATCCACCATGCCTTTTTATTTACTGGAACACGAGGTGTGGGCAAAACCACCGTGGCACGAATCCTTGCCAAAGCATTAAACTGTGAAAAAGGCGTAACAGGCTCTCCTTGTGGAGTTTGTTCGGCTTGCACGCAAATATCAGAAGGACGTTTTGTGGATTTGGTTGAAGTCGATGCCGCTTCACGAACAGGAGTGGATGACACCCGAGAGTTGCTCGAAAATGTTCAATACGCACCAACCAGCGGACGTTACAAAATCTACCTCATTGATGAAGTCCACATGTTTTCTAAAAGTAGTTTTAATGCCTTGTTAAAAACGCTCGAAGAACCACCTCCTCATGTTAAATTTTTATTGGCAACAACAGAACCCAAGAAATTACCCGTAACGGTACTCTCTCGTTGTTTACAGTTTAACCTTAAACGATTAAGCCTAACGCAAATCAATAATCACTTAATAAAGCTATTGGAGTTGCAAAATATTGCCTACGATGCCAGTGCCATAGAACTTATTGCACGTGCAGCTGAAGGCTCTATGCGCGATGGATTGAGTTTGCTAGATCAATCCATAGCCTTTGGTGCTGGAAATGTCAAAGAAGAAGGCGTTAAGCTCATGCTTGGCACCATTGATAAAAACAGTGTTGTGGACTTGTTGACTTATATTGCTGCAAAGGATGCTGAAAATTTATCATCGCAACTGCAACAAATATTTGAAATGTCGCCAGATTATGCCTTGTTCTTAAATGATATGGCATTGTTGTTACATGAAATCTCATTGCTGCAAATTTTAAACAAATATGTCGAAAGTTCACGGTTCGATAAACAAACCCTTGTTAAATTTGCTCAAGGCATTTCTCATGAACAAGTTCAACTGTATTACCAAATCGTGATTAAAGGACAAGAAGAAATAAATTTAGCACCCGATAGCAAAACAGGCTTTGAAATGACAATATTGCGATTGTTCGCTTTTAAAATTGGACAATTTCCAACAGCAGAAAAAAAAACACCTGAATCGACTCCAGGTCAACTAAATCAGCAGCAAAACACAACTCAATCCACTATTAATCAACCCAATCAAACTAATCATACTAATTCCGCACAAAACTCAAGGGTGGAACCGATATATCAAGAACAAACTCCGACAGTGCAAGAAACACCACCAGTTCAACAACAGTTCAATCTAAATGAAATAACCCAAACAAATTGGGCAACCATTTTTAATGCCTTGCCGATACGCGGAACAGCAAGAGAATTGGCAAGAAATTCACTGGTTATGAGTAATGATAAGGGTAAGCTGGTGTTATCGGTTGATAAGCAAACCCATGCTTTTATGACGGATAGAGCGTGTAAAAATTTAAAGAAAGCCTTGCAGGATTGTGTTCGAGAAACCATTGCAGTAGAAATTTGCGAAGGCGGCGACCACTCCCAAACAATCGCTCGAACAGAACAACTAATTCAAGATACAAATGTACAAGAAACTAAACAAAAAGTTTCGCAAAACCCATTTGTGCAAAACATGCAAGAAAACTTTGATGCACAAGTGATTCAAATCAAAGACGGTCAAAACTTTTTAGAGGTATAGAAAAATGAAAGGACAATTAGGAAACATGATGCAACAAGCTCAAAAAATGCAAGAGCAAATGCAAAAGCAACAAGCCGAACTCGCCAATAAAATAATCGAAGGTCAAGCGGGTGCAGGAATAGTCAAGGTTTTGATGACAGGCAAAGGCATGCTTAAAAAACTCGATATCGACTACGATATGCTTGATGGTGATAGGGAAATGATGGAAGACTTGATTATTGCTGCATTTAATGACGCCCAAAATAAAATAGTTGCCGAAACTCAAGGATCAATGGCTGACATGATGGGTGGAATGCAATTACCAGAAGGATTCAAACTGCCTTTTTAAGATGTCATTACTTGCACAACTCATGCATTCATTTCAAATTCTGCCTGGCGTTGGACCAAAATCGGCACAAAGAATTTGTTTTAACCTATTGCAAAAAAATAAAGATGAAGCCATTAAATTGGCAGAAATCTTAAAACAAGCGTGCGAAAAAATTGGTGAATGCCAACGCTGCAGAACATTGACAGAGCACAAATTATGCCGAATTTGCCTTAGCGATAAGCGTAATGCCGAACAATTATGCATCGTCGAAACACCTGCTGATTTAATGCAAATAGAACAATCCACCGACTTTTCAGGCACTTATTTTGTCCTGCATGGCAACTTAAGTCCATTAGATGGTTTAGGTCCAAGTGAATTGGGTTTTCCAAAGATGATAGATATATTTACAAACGAACCCATCAAAGAAGTCATCATTGCCACAAACTCAACATTAGAAGGGCAAACCACAGCCCAATACATCGCACAACTGTGCTCTAAAGTTGATATAAAAGCCACAACCTTAGCCCGCGGAGTTCCATTAGGCGGCGAGTTGGAATACGTCGATGCTGGCACAATCGCCCATGCTTTTGGTAGCCGAGAGGAAATACAATGAAACAACAAGAAACAATATTTGATAAAATCATTAATAAAGAAATTCCAGCCGAAGTCGTCTATGAAACCGAAACAGTTTTAGGATTTAAAGACATTAATCCGCAAGCACCCATTCATGTCTTATTTATACCCAAAACTCGCATAGCAACGATTAATGACATAAAAGACAGCCAAGCAGAGCTTATGGGTCAATTGTTTTTAGCAGCCAGGGATTACGCCAAACAAATTGACGAAGACGAAAACGGTTTCCGAGTGGTGATGAATTGCAACCAAAATGGTGGCCAAGACGTTTACCACCTTCACTTACACTTCCTTGCCGGACGACAAATGAAATGGCCTCCAGGTTAGCGTGTTAGTTAGCAGGAGTTGTATTCGATTATTAAGACAAGTCTATTAATTTCTTAGGAGAATTTCTTTCATTCTTTAACCGTTGTTCTAAGGCTGTGCAAAGGTTTTCAATAATAAAAGAGAGAAGTCTTTCTATGTAAGTTCTCGTGGATGGTGCGAATAATTGATTGCACTTTAATTTGCATTTTTATGTCGGGAATCAGGCGAGCAAGCTTAATATATACAGAGGGTAATATTACTCGGTGCTAAACAAATCTTATCACTGCACGCTTGCAGTTTTATGTTTAATTTTTGTGGAAATTTCATGCCATCAGGGATTGGAGCTTTAACTTTAACCGTATCTTCAAAAGTGCTTAAGTCTTCTTGGCTGAAATCAAGACGTGTTGTTTTTGCTTGTGGGTAGTCGAAATTAAGATTTGTTGTTGAAAAAATTCTTAATGGAATAAGTGATTTAATCGTCGCTTGATTGGAGTTTATGTGCCACCCTTTTGCGATAGTAAAATTCACAATCAAGGAATCACCTTGCTTTGAACTATTGATTTTGACCTTGCCATTTGCGGTGTAAACAGTATCGCCTTTCTCACCATTATCATAAATATCTTTAGCGCGGAGCATGCTGGTATGGGAAACGGGTTGAGTCATTATTTTATGTGAAAAAGCCGCTAAGGCATTAGTAAATAGTTCATCAATGGTTAAATTACCAGTGCGGCGAACAAGACGGGCTAAGGCAATAAGCATTTGACCATTGGATGAAACCGTAGCACCATCTTCGGATTTTTTTATGCGAGTGGTATTTGGAATGCCCTTTTCAGGTATGTTATCAAAAAAACCGCCTTTGTCTTTATCTTCAAAAAGCTCAGCCGTCTGTTGCGTTAATTCCTTGGCGTATTTTAACCATTTATCATTACTGGTTACATCGTACAATTCTATTGCTGCCGTTATCATCCAAGCGTAATCTTCCAGCTCTGCGTTTATGTTTGAAGCTTTGCCGTTGAGCGAATTTCTCACCAAATGCCCTTTATCATTGCGGTGGTTTGCCAGAATGAAATCCATTGACTTAATTGCCGCCCTTAAGTAGTGAGGTTGTTTTAATAAATGCGAGGACAACACTAAAGAATAAATCATTTGTGCATTCCAACTGGTGATGGCTTTGTTATCAATTAATGGGTGAATGCGTTTTTTCCTGACTGCATAAAGTTTGGCGTTAATGGCATCAAGTCTTTCAACCAATGCAGTATAACTGGTCTTTTGTTTGATTGCTATTTGTTGCAACGGCTCTTCGAGTTCAAATATATTGCGGTGTTCAAAGTTGCCATTTTTGTTGAAATGGTAAATTTTTTGCAACCAATCAAACTCATTAGTCGTTAAATTTTGATGGAGTTCGTCAATAGTCCAGGTAAAAAATAAGCCTTCTTGCCCTTGCGAATCGGCATCGCCAGCACTGTAAAAGACACCGTCTTTGCTGACCATTTCGTTTAATACGTAGTCGAAGGTTGCTTGTGCTGTGCGTTGATAGGACGGATTGTTAAACTGTAAAGCAGCACGGGTGTAAACCTCTCCCAGCTGGGATTGGTTGTAAAGCATTTTTTCAAAATGCGGCACCAACCATTGGTTATCCACACTGTAACGGTGAAAGCCGCCACCTATTTGGTCATAAATTCCACCTTGTTGCATTTCATCTAAGGTAAAAGTTAAGGCGGGGTTTGTTTCAGTTTTATCTTGTGCCAATAAATACAGTAACCAGGGTTCTTGTGGAAATTTAGGAGCACTCGAAAAGCCGCCTTGCAATTCATCGTGCATGGAGGTCAGTTGCGTGTTGACTTTAGTGTATATTTCGTCATTAATTTCGCGTGTTTTTTCAGATTTAGATAAATATTTTGTAATGGCAGAATCCATTTGTACTGCTTGCTTGCGCAAATCAGCTTCTTGGCTTTTCCAAACTTCATCAACTCGCTTGAGTAGGGTGGTAAATTGGCTTGGATTATAATAAGTCCCGCCAAAAAATGGTTTGCCCTCAGGTGTGATAAAATTAGACATCGGCCAACCGCCATGTCCCGTCATCATTTGCACGCCTGTCATGTAATAGGCATCGATGGCAGTTCGCCGTTCTCTGTCCACTTTAATGGCAATAAAATGTTGGTTGATAAACTGGGCAATTTCTTTGTTTTCAAAACTTTCATGCTCCATCACATGACACCAATGGCAGGTTGCATAACCAATGGATAAAAAAATCGGTTTGTTTTGTTTTTTTGCCAGAGCAAAAGCTTGTGGTGACCATGCCATCCAATTAACAGGGTTATGTGCATGTTGTAACAAATAAGGGGATTCTTCAAAGATTAAGTCATTAAAAAAAACCGCAGAACCCTCCTTGTTTAAGTGTTCGGTACGAGGTTTGTAGTCTGTGCCAAGTGAGGCAATGCGTATTTGCATCGCTTTTTGTGTTTCTGCTGAATAACTGGAGAGGTAGGGCAAAAAATCTTTCATGGCAAAACTCATTGATGAGGTTGAAAAAAGGATAAGAAGAATACACTTCTTCATTTTAAAGAATAAGTAAACATGCCGCTTTGCGTTCTTCGGCTATCAAAACATTGTAGGTTCGAGCTGCGGATTGATTATTCATGACTTCAAAGCCAATGTTTTTTAGTGCAATCGGGTTAAGTAATTCAACGGCGGGAAATTCATGCTTAATTCCGGAACCCAGTATAACAATTTCAGGATTGCTGGCCAATAATTGTTCGATGTGTTGAGGTGTTAATTCGTTGATATTATTGATTGAGAGTTCACTAATGGTTTCTTTGTTGATAGCTAAGGAGTTAGTGTAGCTTTGTTGGTTAACCACTATTTGGTGGTCAGTAATAGTGGTTATAAGGTTGGCTTGAGCGGTCTTGTTTTGATGCAAATCCATAAGTTAGAGTGTTAAATCAAATTGAGGGTCATCAGGATTGGCACGAAAAATAGTTAAAGTTTGACCAATGGAATGAACTTTATGGGCTTTGCATTGTTGGATAATATCCTCGGAAATTGAAGCGCGTTGTTCTTTGTCTAAGCGTATTTTGATTTTAATCAATTCATGCCTGTCCAGTGCAATGTCAATGTCATTTAAGATGTTTTCGGTGAGTCCTTTGTCGGCAATCATGACAACTGGATTGATGTGGTGGCTGATGCCGCGTAAGTACTTTATAACTTTTTTATTCATTGAACGTTTAATAGTTGATATGTTTGTGGTAACGTTGCATTTTATTGTTCTAAGGTCATAATGGCAAGAAGTAAGAGTTCAAATAGTTGGTTACGTGAACATTTTGATGATCATTGGGTGAAACTGGCACAAGAAAAGGGTTATCGTGCACGTTCGGCTTTTAAGTTGGAAGAATTACACGAAAAAGATGGTCTATTGAAAAATGTCACGAATGTGGTGGATTTGGGTTGTGCTCCTGGTGGATGGTGCCAAGTGGCACGCCGAATTGCTCCAAGTAATGTGCGAATTATTGGTATGGATATATTGCCCATGGAAGCCATCCAAGGAGTGGAGTTTATTCAGGGTGATTTTCGTGAAGAGTCCGTGTTAAATGAACTGTTGGAATTGATTGGCGATGAAAAAATAGACCTTGTTTTATCGGATATTGCCCCAAACCTTAGTGGTGTATTTGCCGTTGATCAACCTCGAATCATGTATCTTGCGGAGTTGGCATTGGATTTTTGTTTGCATTGTTTAAAACAAAATGGCAACTACGCGGTCAAAATATTTCAAGGCGAGGGCTTTGATGAGTATTTGGCAGAAATGAAAAGAAACTTTAAAAAAGTAGTGATGAGAAAGCCAAAGTCATCACGACCAAGAAGCCGAGAAGTCTATGCCGTGGGCATTGGATTTAAAGGTTAATAACAAATTTATATTATAGGAATGTGTTTTGAATAATAGTACCACAAAAAATTTAATATTATGGGTCATTGTTTTACTGTTTGTATTAACGGTATTCAATACAATGATGCAACAAACAACGCAATCATCGGAAGTCTCTTACACTAACTTCTACCAAATGTTGCAAAACGGTGAAATTAAATCTTTAGATGTCAATAGCACGACCAGTGTGCATAAAATCATAAAGGCAGAAACAAAGTCGGGTCAGCAAATTATTGTTAACGCGCCTAATGACCCAAAGCTCATTGATGAAATAATTGCCCAAAAAATTGATGCTAAATTTGAGCCAGTGCAAGAAGATAGCATGGTTTTTAGAATCTTTGAAACCATCTTCCCTATTATTTTATTAGTTGGTTTATGGTTTTTTATCATGCGTCAAATGCAAGGCGGCGGCGGTAAAGGCGGAGCCATGAGTTTTGGCAAATCTAAAGCGAAACTACTCACCGAAGACCAGATCAAGGTCACCTTTGCCGATGTCGCAGGTGTTGAAGAAGCCAAAGAAGAAGTCGGTGAAATTGTTGATTTCTTGCGAGATCCCAGTAAATATCAGAAACTTGGTGGACATATACCTCGGGGTGTTTTGATGGTTGGTTCACCAGGTACAGGTAAAACATTATTAGCCAAAGCCATTGCTGGTGAAGCCAAAGTGCCATTTTTTACTATATCTGGTTCAGACTTTGTGGAAATGTTCGTTGGTGTTGGTGCCTCACGTGTTCGTGACATGTTTGAGCAAGCCAAAAAGAATGCGCCGTGTATCATCTTTATTGATGAAATTGATGCAGTTGGTCGCCAACGTGGCGCTGGCATGGGTGGCGGTCACGACGAACGAGAACAAACATTAAATCAATTATTGGTTGAGATGGATGGTTTTGAAGGCAACGAAGGCGTTATTGTCATAGCGGCAACCAATAGACCTGATGTATTGGATTCTGCTTTATTGCGTCCAGGGCGATTTGATAGGCAAGTGGTTGTGCCTTTACCAGATATTCTTGGGCGAGAGGCAATCTTAAAGGTTCATATGAAGAAAGTACCACTTTCCGATAATGTTGTTCCAAGAGTTATAGCTAGAGGTACACCAGGTTTTTCTGGTGCAGACTTAGCTAACTTGGTCAATGAAGCCGCATTATTTGCCGCACGTAATAATGCTAAAATTGTTACAATGGACTATTTTGAAAAGGCCAGAGATAAGATAATGATGGGAGCTGAGCGAAAATCTATGGTTATGGATGAACACGATAGAGAAGTTACAGCTTATCATGAAGCTGGACATGCTATTGTTGGTTATCTTTCTCCAGAGCATGATCCAATTTATAAAGTTACAATCATACCAAGAGGTAGAGCTTTAGGATTAACCATGTATTTACCTGAAAAGGATGCAATATCTATTAGCAAAAGAAAACTTGAATCACGAATTGCAACTGCTTACGGTGGTAGGATAGCTGAAGAACTACTTGGTGGGAAAGATGCTATTTCAACAGGCGCATCAAGTGATATTCAAGCAGCTACAGATATTGCCCGAAACATGGTAACCAAATGGGGTTTCGGAGAAGGGCTTGGGCCTTTACTTTATTCAGAAGATGAAGGAGAAGTGTTTTTAGGGCGTCAAGTAACTCAACATAAAAATTTATCAGATGCGACTGCTAAATTAATTGATGATGCAATAAAGAAGATTATTGATAAAAATCATGAAAAAGCCTTCAAATTATTAAATGAAAATATGGATATACTTCATTCGATGTCGATGGCACTATTAAAGTATGAAACAATTGATGCAAATCAGGTTAAAGAATTAATGGAACGTAAGGAAGTTACTCCACCTGAGGGTTGGGAAGAAGATGACAATGATACAACCAGTAAGCCTACTGCACCCAAATCCGAAGACAAAGGTGCTGAAAATAATAATACTAAGAAGAAAGGCAATATTGGTGATGAAGCACCGTCAGTCTAGTCGTTATTTTTGATGAAATACAGTTTTAAAATAATGGGGGTCATTAACGTGACCCCTGATTCGTTTTCAGATGGAGGAAAATTTCTTCGTACCGACAAAGCAGTGATCCAAGCTGTGCAGCTTATTAAACAAGGAGCCAATATTATTGATATAGGGGGGGAATCGACACGTCCAGGAGCAGAGGTTGTTTCGGTTGATGAAGAAATTAAACGTGTGGTTCCTGTTATTGAAGCACTTCGTAAAGAAAATTCGTCTATAACCATTTCAATTGATAGCAGCAAGCCAGAAGTCATGTCTGCAGCAATTAAAGCTGGTGCTAACTTTATAAACGACGTCAATGCTTTGCAGGAAAATGGAGCTTTAAGTGTTGCGGCACTAGCCAACTTACCTGTATGTTTAATGCATAAGCAAGGCCAACCAAAAACTATGCAAAACAAACCAGAATACCGTGATGTTTTGACCGAAGTCATGGATTTCTTTCAGCAAAAAGTGGATAATTGCTTGCTTGCGGGAATTAAGGCAAAAAACATCATCCTTGATCCAGGTATTGGATTTGGAAAAACCTTAGAACATAATTTAACCTTGTTGCGAAATATTAAAAAAATAAAATCACTAGGTTATCCAGTCTTGATAGGCGTTTCACGAAAGAGCATGATTGGAGAGATTCTTAATGCAGAAGTGGAGGACAGATTGTATGGGTCATTGGCAATAGCCCAGTTTGCTTACACCCAAGGAGCAGAAATTTTCAGAGTGCATGACGTGAAAGCAACCAATGATGTACTTAAAGTAACACAGGAATTATTGATACCGTAAGGTGGGCTTGCCCACCAATATAACCTATCATCCTCGCGAACGCGGGGATCCTGAGATTCAAAAGAAGCTGGGTTCCCATTTTCATGGGAATGAAAAAAACAAAAAAGAAGTTATTAAAGACATGAAAGAAAAAAAATATTTTGGAACAGATGGTATACGTGGAGAAGTAGGCGGTAAAATAATGACGGCAGAATTTGCTCTCAAACTTGGTCGTGCAGCGGGTAAAGTCTTAGGGAAATTATCCCCATCCAATACCATTGTTATTGGTAAAGATACGCGTATCTCGGGTTATATGTTTGAAGCAGCATTGGAAGCGGGGCTTTCCTCTGCGGGCGTTAATTCATTGATGCTTGGGCCGATGCCAACACCAGCCATTGCTTGGATGACCAGTTCCATGCATGCCAGTAGCGGTATCGTGATTTCAGCTTCACATAATCCTTATTACGATAATGGTATAAAATTTTTTAATCAGTTTGGTGAAAAATTATCTGATGAACAAGAACTCGCCATTGAAGCGGAGTTGGACAAACAATTTACCACTGTTGCCAGTGAAAAGCTGGGCAAGGCAAAACGAATTGATGATGCAGCGGGGCGTTATATTGAGTTTTGTAAAGGGGTATTTCCGCGTCAACAATCATTAGCAGGCTTAAAAATCGTGGTGGATTGTGCCAATGGTGCAACCTACCACATTGCGCCAAAAGTGTTTGCCGAGTTGGGCGCTGATGTTACGGTTATTGGCAATAAACCCGATGGCTTGAACATTAATCAAGACTGTGGTTCAACCGAACCACAAATCTTACAGGAAATTGTCTTAGAAACAGGAGCCGATTTGGGTATTGCTTTGGATGGTGATGGTGATCGGGTGTTAATGGTTGACCATTACGGAGAAGTGATTGACGGCGACCAATTAATTTTTATCGTGGCAAAACACCTGCATAAGAACAAAAAATTAACTGGTGGTGTGGTTGGTACACTGATGTCCAATCAAGCCATGGAAGTTCAACTTGCAAATTTAGGCATCCCTTTTTTACGGGCTAATGTCGGAGACCGTTATGTACACCAACTGTTAAAGAAAAATAATTGGAATTTAGGTGGTGAATCATCAGGGCATATCCTTAATTTAGAATTGGCAACCACAGGTGATGGCATTATCAGTGCCTTAATGGTATTGGTGGTGATGAAAAATGAAGGAAAAAAACTCAAAGAATTAGCCAAAGAGATACCGTTGTATCCCCAAATTTTGATTAATATTACCATTGAGAATGCTAAACAAGTAGCAAAGCATCCTGAATTAGTTAAACACGCTCGAGCAGTGGATGAAAAACTAGGCGACAAGGGAAGAACATTAATACGCGCATCAGGTACACAACCTATGCTTCGAGTAATGGTCGAAGCTCAAGATAAGAACTTGGCAGAACAATACGCAAACGAATTAAAAGAAACTGTAGAAAATTTATGAAAAAACTCATTATACTCAGCACGATTGCCTTAGCATCGTGTTCTCAAAACCCTAAAGTGGTAACTACGCAAGAAGCACCGAAGCCACCTGCGATGAAGTCGGTGTTAAAACCTGAAAAAGTGGACTTATTAACCGATATAAATCAGCTGACCTTTGCGGGCAAACGCTCTGGAGAAGCCTATTTTTCTGCTGATGGCAGTGAGTTAATTTTCCAAAGTGAACGTGATGATGATAATCCTTTTTACCAAATATTTAAAATGGATTTAGAAACTGGTGATGTGGAACGTGTTTCAAATGGAGTGGGGAAAACCACGTGTTCGTGGATACATCCAGATGGAGACAAAATAATCTACGCATCAACTCATTTAGACCCACAGGCAAAACAAAAACAGAAAGATGAAATTGCTTTTCGTGCATCAGGAAAAACCCGCCGTTATTCGTGGGATTACGATGAAAACTATGACTTGTTTGTTAAAGAAAAGGGTCAATTAAAGCGTATGACAACAGCCGTTGGTTATGATGCAGAAGGCAGTTATTCGCCCGATGGCAAATGGATTGTCTTTTCATCAAATCGCAATGGTTACAACAAAAAAGCTAAGGAATTAACTCAAGAACAGCGCAACACTTTCAGTAAAGACCCTTCATTCATGATGGATATTTACATCATGAAAGCTGATGGAAGTGACTTAAAACAACTAACAACCTATAAAGGCTATGACGGAGGACCTTTTATTTCTCCTGATTCAAAAAAAGTTATATGGCGACGCTTTGCCGTTGATGGTATGACCGCAGAGATATACACAATGAATTTAGATGGCAGCGATAAAAAACAATTAACGCACTCAAACACCATGAACTGGGCACCTTACTACCACCCTTCGCAAAAATATATAATCTACACAACCAACACCCAAGGTTTTGCTAATTTCGAACTCTATATTGTCGATGCACAAGGCAAGCATGAACCCGTAAGAGTCAGTTTTTTAGATGGTTTTGATGGTTTGCCAGTCTTTACGCCTGATGGTGACGAAGTCTATTGGACCCGTAAAAAAGACAACAACGATGTCTCACAAGTTTACCGTGCCAATTGGGACCACCAAGCCGCATTAAAGGCATTGGATTTAAAATAACATGAAGAAAATAGTCCTAATATCACTGTGTTTAATCGTTTTTAATGCACAGGCTAAACGTCAAAGCGTATTAAGTGCAAAAAATACAGAAAAGCATGTCACTGCAATCACGCAAACAGGTGGTCGTTTAATCGGCAGTCAAAGTGCAAAAAAAGCAGCAGAGTATATTGATGCAGAATTAAAAAGAATCGGTCTGCAACCTTGGCATTCTCAAAGTTATAAATGGCCCTTTAAGTTCATATCGACCATTGATAAATCAAAACAAAGCGGAACAAATCTAATTGCTGTTATTAAAGGCACTACAAAATTACCAGGTGTTATTATAGGTGCTCATTATGATCACCTTGGTCATGGACAAACCGACAAATCTTTAGCAAGAGAGGATGAAAAAGGGCAAGTTCATCCAGGGGCTGATGATAATGCCTCAGGTGTGTCTGCTTTATTGTCCATAGCTGAATATTTAGTCGCCTTAAAAAATAAAGGCAAATTCTCACCCAAACGCGATATTGTTTTTGCTTTTTGGACTGGAGAAGAAGAAGGCTTGCTTGGTTCAAAAAGTTTTGTCAAAATGTTCGGGCAAGATGATTTGTCGCATATATTTATGGCATACCTCAATATGGACATGATTGGTCGTTTGGATAATGCCTTAATTTTACAAGGAACAGGTTCGAGTAAAAGTTGGAAACAGATTATTGAACAACGCAATGCACCCGTGCGATTAAATATCGTCACTCAAGATGACAGTCAATTACCGACGGACACTAGCAGTTTTTACCAACATCACGTGCCGATATTGTCGGCATTTACGGGCAACCACGAACAGTACCATTCACCGCGTGATAGCACTGATTTATTAAATTATCAAGGCATAGCAAAAATAGCCAAATTAATGGCATTAATCACTCGCGGTCTGGCACTGAAAGAAGAAGCTTTAGACTATCAACAAACATCATTAAAAAAAGCCAGTCGAAAAAATCTCAAAGCCTATCTTGGAACAATTCCTGATTATGCACAAGCAGATGGAGTGGGCGTATTAATTGGTGGAACCGTCAAAAACTCACCTGCACAAAAAGCAGGTTTCCAAAAAGGTGATATACTAATCGAAATGAAAGGCATGAAGATTGATGATGTTTATGACTTTACCGACGTTCTACAAACCCTTGTTATTGGTGAAAAGATAACAGCAAAAGTACAACGTCAAGACAAAATAGTAGTTTTAGAAGTTGTGCCAGGCGTTAAAAAATAGACTTTAAGTTGGGTTTCAACTCTACAGCTAAAAACTGGCTGTTCTATATAAATGGTTGTAATGGTCAAGTTTTATCGGAGACATTTTTAGCTTTTTTATAGATTTAATTTTGTTCACTATTACGTTTTGCATGGTAACGTATCGAAAACCCAAGTATCCACAAATATAAGCATTGCCATGCAGAGCCTAGTAACGAGTAAAGAATCTAGCACAGTTTATAACAAATCTTTATTATTCTCATTTATTTGTGTTTTTTAGCCAACTGTTTAACACTTTTACTGGTATTCAATATTGTTCAAACTTCATTCAAGATGTTTGTTGTGTTTTTTGTTACATTAAAGCTTAATAATAATTTTGAGATAAGTATGAATAAATTGATAAAACTTTGTTTTGCATTTACATTTTTTAGTGGAATGTCACATGCAAGTTCTGTAACTATACCGAATAACTTTTTGGCGAATAC
>CAMZLQ010000123.1 GCA_947311585.1 uncultured Alcanivoracaceae bacterium
ACTCTTTTATCTGATTTTTTACTTTTAAACTCATGATTATACTATAGTGCAAACATGTGCTATTAACAAAGGATTTATAATTAATAGAACAAATAAGTACTATTACATAACTTTATATAATTGTAAAACCGAGCTAGATATTTTATTTAATCCTAGTTTTTGCGTACTTTTAAACGCATAGTAAAGCTATTTGCAACTTTTTTACACGTTCTACCAGTTATGCAAAGGTCTCTTATATTATTTTAAAATTCTTCTGTTAAAATATCCCTTATGAAAACTCTAATACTAACAACTCTATTTATTATGAATTCAAGCTTTGCAAAAGACTTAACCATCGACCGCATCTTTTCCTCGCCAAGTTTGGCAGGAACAGTGATGCGCAGCGTTAAATTTTCACCCACTGGTGAGCGCGTGACCTTTTTGCAAGGCAAAGCTGAAAACAAAGACCAATTTGATTTGTGGGAATACCACATCGGCTCGGGTAAAAAACAATTATTGGTCGATTCCAAAGTATTGCTACCTAATGGTGAAGAACTCTCTGCTGAAGAAAAAGCCCGACGTGAACGCCAACGAACAGCCAGTTTTTCAGGCATTGTTGAGTATTCTTGGGCGAAAGATGGCACACAAATATTGTTTCCTCTTAGTGGCAATTTATTTGTTTATTATTTAGAGACAGCCAAAGTTATTCAACTTACTGACTCCAAAGACTTTGATACCGATGCACGGTTTTCACCCAAAGGCAAATACGTTTCTTTTATTCGCCAACAAAATATCTATGTGGTTAATTTAGCCAAAAACAAAGTCAAACAACTGACCTTTGATGGCAAAGGTGTAATTAAAAATGGCATGGCAGAGTTTGTCGCGCAAGAGGAAATGGATAGGGATACAGGTTATTGGTGGTCAGCCGATGATAAAAAAATAGCTTATGTGCAAGTCGATGAATCACCTGTTGCCATTACTCAACGCTATGAAATCAATGCCGAAAATATCGAAATCGTTAATCAACGTTACCCTTATACGGGCGAGCCTAATGTTAAAGTCAAATTGGGTATTCTTAACTTAAAGAAAAAGAAAACCAAGTGGATTGACTTGGGCGAAAACCAAGACATCTATTTAACGCGCGTGCAATGGTTGCCAAGCGGTAAAAAACTGTCTTATCAAATCATGAGTCGCAACCAACAACGCCTTGACTTAAATGTGACTAATTTAAAAGGAAAATCCAAAACCCTCATCACGGAAACAAGCGACACATGGCTTAATCTGCATGATGATTTGCATTTTTTAAAAGACAAAAGCTTTATTTGGGCCTCTGAACGTGATGGTTTTAAACATTTATACCATTATTCCAATCAAGGCGAATTGCTTAAACAACTCACCAATGGTGATTGGATTGTCGATGGCATCAAAGGCATTGATGAAGATAAAGGACTGGTTTATTTTACCGCGAGTAAAGAATCAGCCACCGAAGAGCATTTGTATGTTTTGAATTTAAACACCGCTGAAATCAACAAAATCACGCAAAAATCTGGTTGGCACAGCATTGCAATGGATAACACTGCCCAATTTTATATTGATGATTGGTCCACGCGTGACCAACCGCCACACACCACATTGCATAAGGTTTCGGGTAAAGAATTAACTGTTTTAAATGACAACACTATCAATAAAAGTCATCCTTATTATCCTTACCTTTCTTCGCACCAAAAAACCGAATTTGGTACTTTAACCAGTCAAGACGGTCAAAAACTACATTACCGTATCATCAAACCCAAAAATTTTGATGCCAACAAAAAGTACCCCGTTTTTTTCTATACTTATGGCGGACCACATGCACAAGTGGTCACTAATTCTTGGGGACGCAGCATTGATCAGTACATGGCACAAAAAGGTTTTGTGGTCTTTGCTTTAGACAATCGAGGCAGTGCCAGACGTGGGGTTAAATTTGAATCTCCTATTTACAAGCAAATGGGGACACCAGAAATCGCTGACCAGCTGGTAGGTGTTGATTACCTCAAATCTTTGTCTTATGTTGATAACGCTAAAATCGGCATATTCGGTTGGTCTTATGGTGGTTTTATGACCCTCAAAGCCGTAACCAAAACCGATGCTTTCGCTATCGGAGTATCAGGAGCACCTGTTGCTGATTTTAAATTGTACGACACTTTTTATACCGAACGCTACATGTCAACGCCACAACTCAACGCACAAGGCTACAAAACTACCGCTGTATTTGATGATGTCGGCAACATCAAAGCAAAATTACTGGTCATGCATGGCATGGCAGATGATAATGTCTTATTCACCAACTCCACCAAACTCTTCAAAGCCATGCAAGATGCAGGAGTATTGTACGATTCAGTGATTTACCCAGGAGCCAAACACGGAATAAGCGGCGAAAAACCACAAAAACACGTCTGGAAAACCATCAGTGAGTATTTTATAAAGCATTTGAAGAACTAAATATTATTGCATATGTCTTGTATATGCCTTATAATTATGCTTACACCACAAAAGCAGGTATGAATATGTCAAAAACCGCGTCAATTTTCAAAAATGGTAAGAATCAAGCCATCAGATTACCAAAAGAATTTGAGTTTAAAGGTGTTTCTGAAGTGATAATTACCAAAGAAGGAAACTCATTGGTTTTAACGCCCAAATTAAAATCTTGGGATTCTTTTTTAGAAACTGAAAAAGCGAATAAGAATTTTTTGGAAAAAAGAGAAGAATTTATCGAAGATGGTAGAGTTAAACTGTGAAATCAATTTACATGCTCGATACCAATATCTGTTCTTACATAATCCGTAATCACCCCCAAGAAGTTATTAAAAAACTGCAAGAAACAGTTAACAACAGACAACCTATTGTTGTCTCTGCCATAACTTATTCTGAATTAAAATATGGAACGATAGGTAAAAAAGCCTCTCCAAATCTTGTGGAAATAGTTAATAATTTCATGCAAAGAATTGACGCAGTAATTCCATGGGATCAAAAATCCGTGGATGAATCTACCAAAATAAAGAAATATTTAAGTGATAATGGCATATTAATTAGCAACAATGATATTGCTATAGCAGGTAATGCCATAGCACATAACTGTGTACTAGTCACAAATAATACAAAAGAATTTAAACGAGTTTCACTTTTGAAATTAGAAAATTGGGTTTAGTACGGCAAGAGACGTTTATCCAGTTTTCGCAACCGCTTTTGCAATACATCCAAACCCAAATTTGCGGCACCACCGAGCGAAATTCGGTTATTTAGTGACTCTTGAGCCGTAATTTGACTGACTTCAGTTTTAGCTTGACCATAGGCATCTCGAAAACTTGTTCCAGCTTTGACATGGGCTAGTGCTTGATCGGTTGCCATCATATCGGGGCTGATGGCTTGTTGCATTTTTTCTTTATTAAAATTTAAGGCTTTGATTAATCCAGGCATTAACTTGAGCACTTGTTTGGTCAATAACACTCCTTTTATCATCGGTTCTTTACTCATTTGCAAATCGCGTTGGTAGCCCGATGGCAAGGAAATCAACGCCTGAATTTGCGCCATTGCTCCTTCCAATACGGACAAACTGGCACGCATAAGTTCGACCACATCGGGATTAGATTTGTTCGGCATAATGGAGGATCCTGTCGTGTGGCTTTTATTTAATGAAACAAATCCAAACTCCGCTGTCATGTAAAGGCTCAAATCCCAAGAAAATCTTCTGATATTTAACATCACTTGATAGAGACTTTGCAACACCACTAAATCAAATTTTCCACGTGAATTTTGTGCATAAACGGGGTTAATTTGCACCCGAGCAAAACCCAATTCTTTAGCGACTTGTTCTCGAGGCAAATCCAAAGGCACGCCAAAACCAGCAGCCGTGCCCAATGGAGAACAGTCGATATAATCAATTGTAGAACTTAATATATATGCATCGTCAATTAAACTTTCGGCAAAACCTGCCAACCACGATGCCACCGTATTGGGCATGGCACGCTGCAAATGCGTATAACCTGGCATGGCTGTTTGCGTGTGTTGTTGTGCTAAATTTAAAACCGATTGGGCTAATGTTTTACATAATTTTTGAATGTGCTGTAAATTATCTTTTTGAAACAAACGCGAACAAGTCAATACTTGGTCATTACGAGAGCGTCCAGTGTGCGCTTTTTTACCTAAATCACCCAATTTTTCAGTCAAGTAAAACTCAATGGCAGAATGCCCGTCTTCATAGGAATTATCCAGAACAAATTCACCTTTTTGGTATAAATCTTTAAGCACAGCCATGCAATCATGGAGTTTTTTGTATTCATCCGAAGTTAATATCCCTATGGTTTTCAAGCCACCAATATGCGCTTGCGAAGCAACAATGTCATAAATAAATAAATACCTGTCTAACTTAATATCATTGCCTGCCATAAAGTCCATCAATTCGGCATCAATACTTTGATTGTCGTCACCACTCCATAAATAATTTTTATTTGTCATCACACTCAAACTCAATTCAATTAACCGCAAATTTTACATGAAATCAATCAATTTCACCATTAACCGTTTTTTAATAGGGAAGTTCCAGCCATTTAATTTGGGATTATTACAATTTTAAACAACTTAGTGAAAATCTCTTATGGTATATTTTGCTTGGCTCATGTATTATTAACGCGATGAAAATAGCCATTGTAGCCAGCCAAGCCCCCAATTCTCAAACCGCGTTAAAAGAACTAACACAACGGTATGAGAGTTTTGTCGTGCCTGAAAAGGACGCTGATGTTATTGTTGCTCTTGGTGGCGATGGGTTTATGTTGCACACTTTGCATCAATTTATAGATGATGATAAGCCCGTTTATGGTATGCGGCGTGGAACGGTAGGATTTTTGATGAATCGTTACAGTGCGGAAGGTTTGTTGGAACGCCTAAAGAAATCACAAGTGACCATTTTACATCCCTTAAAAATGCTTGCTACAACCACCAATGGTGAACATTACCAAGCACTGGCAATTAACGAAGTGTCATTGCTAAGACAAACACGCCAATCCTCTCGAATAGGTATTAGCATCAACGGACAAAACAAAATAAAACAACTCATTGGCGATGGCATTATATTGGCAACTCCCGCTGGCTCATCTGCTTACAATTTATCTGCTCATGGTCCTGTGCTACCATTGGGAGCAGAAATTTTGGCATTAACACCAATCAGTCCATTTCGACCCAGACGCTGGAAAGGAGCCATATTACCTGCCGACAGCTACGTCAAATTTTGCGTGCAAGATTGCGAAAAACGCCCAGTAAGTGCCACTGCGGACAATTTTGAAGTGCGCGATGTTGATTGTGTTGAAGTCTTTGAAGATCGAACCATTTCATTAAACTTGCTTTATGATCCAGAACACCGTTTAGAAGACAGAATTATCAATGAACAGTTCATCATCTAAGCAATCAAAAACAGCAAAACCTCCAATTTACGACAACAATCCCGTGTTGGTTATCGCCGTTTCCTCTCGCACATTATTTGACTTGAGCCAAGAACATGATATATTTTTGCGTGAAGGTGTCGATAAATACCGCGACTACCAACTCGCGCATGAAAATGAAATACTCAAACCTGGCGTTGCTTTTGATTTAGTGCAAAAACTGCTGAATATTAAACACCCGAAAACACAACAGCCTTTGGTCGAAGTGGTATTGGTTTCACGCAACAACGGCGATACGGGCTTGCGGATTTTTAACTCGATAGCGCACCATAACTTAGCCATTGAACGCGCGGCTTTTTCCAATGGCAAATCCCCCTTTGCTTACCTCAAAGCTTTTGGGGCGCATTTGTTTTTATCTGCGCACAACAAAGATGTGGAGCTCGCCTTACAAGCGGGGTTTGCCTCAGCGCATTTACTGACACCGAAACACGAAAGTGACAAACCTAAAAACAACCCATCGCAAGTGCGTATAGCCTTTGATGGTGATGCCGTGTTGTTTTCGGATGATTCTGAAAAAATATATAAACAAAAAGGTTTAGAAGCTTTTCGAGAAAACGAACGCAATAAAGCACAAGAACCATTGCCAGATGGTCCTTTTAAACCTTTTTTAATCGCACTGCATAAACTGCAAAGCTTATTCACTGTCGACCAAACACCGATTCGCACCGCTCTAGTCACTGCCAGAGGCGCGCCTTCACACAAGCGCGTGATATTAACCCTGCGAAAATGGGGCATTCGCATAGATGAAGCATTATTTCTTGGTGGGCTGGACAAAGCCGAATTTCTTAAAGCCTTTAAAGCCGACATCTTTTTTGATGACCAACTCATCCACATAAAATCCGCCAGCAACAGCCAGCTAACATCAGGACATGTACCGCATGGCATTGCGAATAAACCCAAATGAAATAATACATACTTTGCTTGTTAAGCGTTAAGGATGCTTTAGTCTTATATATTGGCATCGATAATCAGTAATGGTGGGCATGGGCCACCCTACAATTGTACGCACACCGATGCGACATCACGAGAATAACGTGATGGTTAGGTTTTAAAAAACAACTACTCATTCTTTTTTACAAAATGAGTAGCTATTCTCTCGGGGGTGGGATGTTTAGTTGTTTTTTGTTGGGAAACAGTAGTGGTTGATGTTTGAACCATCGCCAACTACGGATACATTTGAACCGTCACCAACCACGGATACACTTGAACCGTCTGAACCAACACTATTGACACTTGAACCATCTGAACCAACACTATTGACACTTGAGCCATCTGAACCAACACTAATACAAAATGTTGTAGTTTGTGCATTAGCGTTTGTCCATGCAAAAACTGAAATTGTTAAAATAAGAGTTAGTTTAATTAAATTTTTTTTTTCATGAGTTTATTCCTCTGTTTTATATTCTAAAAATGATATACCATATTGTGGGTAGGTATCTACCTCTACATCTTCTTCAAAATGTATGATTTTGTTTTTTACTTCTAAAAAACATGAATCAATTACCTTAGTAAGTTCATTATGTAATTGATTGTATTTTTTTGGGTTAACTTGAGTTGTGAATATTGTCCTTTGAATATACCTTTCTTCTATATTCTTCTGAGTAGAATTATAAATAAGCGTACCGACAGTTCTATCAATTTGTTTGGCTGTTAAATTAGAAAAATCAGCTTCATTATTTTTAACCATATGTTCAATATTCACCAATTCAACCTTATCACCTAAATCCTTTAAATTGCCATTGGCAATTAATTCCTC
>CAMZLQ010000124.1 GCA_947311585.1 uncultured Alcanivoracaceae bacterium
AGCAACCGATGATTGATTCGGAATGGTGAACATGCGCATCCATCGACCTAAAATGCGCAAACTGTTGACTGCATTAAAGGATTGCGAACCACCACTGACTTGCATCACTGCCAATGTGCGACCCTGGGTTGGGCGAACCGACCCGATGCTTAACGGAATCCAATCAATCTGATTTTTAATAACGCCTGTCATATTGCCGTGTTGTTCAGGCGAAACCCACACCATGCCTTCTGACCACTCAGCAAATTCGCGCAATTCTTTAACTTTTTCACAAGGTTCTGATTCTCGGTTAAACAACGGTAAACCCTCTGGATTGAATATTTTTACCTCCGCTCCAAAGGACTCTAAAATTTTAGCTCCTTCGGTGGCTAATTTACGACTGTAGGACTCTTCACGAAGCGATCCATAAAGTACCAAGATTTTGGGTGCGCGGGGTTTGTGTTTGTCCTCACGGTAATGAGCTTGGACATTTTGTGTGGTGTGATGGGGTAATTTATAATCTAACATTGTCTTCTTCTTTCCTACACTCTGTCGCAACAATCAGATTGCACGCAACATTCGTTTTTTAAAAAATCAATTAACTTATCTAATTCGTGATACTGCGGCTGACAACGCAAAACACGCCCTTCTCGCTTTTGCTTTATCAAACCCACACGCATTAAACGGGTAATATGATGCGACAAAGTAGAACCCGGCACATCCAATACATCCTGAATCGCTGAAACAGGCAAACCAGTCTTACCCGATTTCACCAATAAACGGTAAATTTCAAGCCGTGTAATATAGCCCAACTCCGACAATTGTGCCGCTGCTTTTTCGCTATTCATAATTTTTATTGCATGATTCACTACACCATTATACCCGCAAAACATATTTAATCAGTATATTTCTAGAAATATAGAGATAAATAACAGCTTTAGTTATTTGCAACGCAATTAAAACGCTATTAATTGAGTATAAAGAAAGCCACTTTAAGGATTAACTAACATGGAATGGCAGAGATTTCCATAAAGAAATGGAGAATGGCAAGTTGGGTTGACTCATAGCAATTCACCTAGTAACTTTTAATATTTGAACTAATAGAGACCTTTGCATAACTCTGGGATGATGGAAAAAAGAATGAAAAAAGCTCCAATCAAGGCAAAAAATGAGTCAAATAGCCCGCTATTTATTCGTATCACCCCTGATACTTAACCTTATCCATGAGGGCTTACGTGAAAATTCATTCCATATGAATTTTTGAGATAGACGACTAACCCTACAATAATTTTCTTTGGTATGAGAATTTCTTGTAGTCCTAAATTACGGTATTATGAAGAAATTATATCAATAATTGATTCCACGCCAATCAGTCTTAAAGGCAGAGGATTCGAATGGGTATTAGAAAACAAAACCAACCGAACTACTGGACTAAAAATACATTTGGAATTAAGAAGTGATACCAACAGCCCGACCTCTGTGAATATCACGCCACCAAACATCAATAATATTACTAATGTAAAAAAACCACATCAAAATACAAAAAGGCTACACATACGTCATAGAAAAAGGCTATGTGGACTATGACTGGTGGCATAAAATCAACGAAGAAGATATTTTTGTAACAAGAACTAAAACAAACACAGCTAAAAAAGTGGTAAAGGAACTAGAAGTTTCACTTGAAAATCAAGCAACAATTAAATCCTATAAAGTTATTCACCTAACAAATGTTAGTTCATGAGCAGGCAAGAAATACAAATATGCCAACAAAGATATTCGTCTAGTCACAATATTCAGATAAGATAAAACAACATTGGCAAATAGAATTATTTTTCAATTCGATTAAACAAAAACAGAAACTAAAAACCTATTTTGGGTAATCGCAAAACGCAGTTAAAATTCAAATATACACTGCCTTAATTAGTTATTTGCTGATGAAATTAATGCAACAAGCCTCAAAAACTTGGTCAAAATTAATTGATTTACAAACATGGTTGCAACATGGATTATTTACAAAAGACAGCATAAATACCAATTATTATCGAAGGCGAAGGCAAAACAGAAGTTAATAGACGAACTCCAGTTTAGTCTGGAGTTCACATGAAAATATTTAACCAGACACTAGTGTGCCTTCGCGAGGATGACAACAGAGTTAATTAATCTTCTTTCTTTTCTGGTTTATCAAGTAAAGCTTTGATTGATAACCTTACACGGTTTTGCTTGTCAATTTCCAATACTTTTACCTTAACCATTTCACCTTCTTTTAACACGTCAGTTACGTTAGCAACGCGATCGTGTGAGATTTGTGAAATGTGAACCATACCGTCTTTGCCAGGTAGTAAGTTAACAAATGCACCGAAGTCCATTATCTTAACAATCTTACCTTCGTAAACAGCACCAACCTCTACATCAGCAGTGATTTCTTCAATGCGTTTAACTGCATTGCGTGCATCATCGCCATTAACTGCAGCAATAGTGACGACACCATCGTCATTGATTTCGATAACGGTGTTGGTTTCTTCAGTTAAGGCACGTATTGTTGCGCCACCTTTACCGATGACATCGCGAATTTTGTCAGGATGTACAGTAATAGTGATGAGCTTAGGTGCGTAATCAGACATTTCTTCGCGTGTTGCGTCTAAGACTTTGTTCATTTCGCCCAAGATATAATCACGTCCGCCTTTGGCTTGTGATAAGGCTTTTTGCATGATTTCTTCAGTGATGCCTTCAATTTTAATGTCCATTTGCAGTGCGGTGATGCCATCAGCAGTACCGGCTACTTTAAAGTCCATGTCGCCTAAGTGATCTTCATCGCCCAAAATATCAGATAAAACAGCAAAATCATCGCCTTCTTTGATTAAGCCCATAGCAATACCAGCAACAGGTGCTTTTAAAGGAACGCCAGCATCCATCATGGATAACGATGAACCACAAACCGATGCCATTGAGCTTGAGCCATTGGATTCGGTGATTTCTGAAACAACACGTATAACATAAGGAAATTCTTCGTCCGTTGGCATAACAGCCATCAAACCACGTTTGGCTAGTTTCCCATGTCCAATTTCGCGGCGTTTAGGACCACTCATAAAACCAGTCTCGCCAACACAGTAGGGAGGGAAGTTATAATGCAACATAAACTTATCTTTGTCTTCGCCATCAAGCGAATCAATTAATTGTGCATCACGTCCAGTACCTAATGTTGTCACAACGATAGCTTGGGTTTCACCTCTTGTGAATAAAGCTGAGCCATGTGTGCGTGGTAAAACGCCAGTACGAACAGCAATGTCACGTACATCAGCAAGTCCACGACCATCTATACGAGGCTTACCTGAGATGACTTTTTTGCGAACGTGAGCTTTTTCGATTAAAGCAACAATTTCTTTAACTTCATCAGCACTTGGAGAATCCTCTTCATCAGAGACCAAAGTCTCAACGGCATTTGTGCGCATAACATTTAATGCTTCGTAACGTTCAGCTTTGTCGTGGGTGTTATAGGCAGCTACCAAACGAGCAGCGATAACTTCTTTAACTTTATTAACCAGTTCTTGGTCAAGTTTTGGCGCATCCCATTTCCATTGAGTTACACCTAAATCTGCAACCATTTCATTGATAGCATTAATAACAACTTGTTGCTCTTTATGACCAAAGCTTACTGCGCCAAGCATAACATCTTCAGAAAGTAAATCCGCTTCTGATTCAACCATCAATACGGCTGATTCTGTTCCTGCAACCACTAATTCAAGCTGAGAGTCTTTTAATTGTTCGTTAGTTGGGTTTAAGAGGTATTCGCCATCTTTATAACCCACCTTAGCCGCCGCAATTGGGCCGCGGAAAGGAGCACCTGATAAACTCATGGCAGCAGAGGCACCAATTAATGCGGGAATATCAGCATCGATGTCTTCTGAGTATGACATAACCGTTGCAACCACTTGTATTTCATTTTTAAAACCTTTAGGAAATAAAGGCCTAATGGGTCTATCGATTAAACGACAGATTAGAATTTCTTTTTCGGTAGGACGCCCTTCACGTTTGAAGAATCCTCCAGGTATTTTACCAGCCGAATAAGCTTTTTCTTGGTAATTAACCGTTAATGGAAAAAACCCTTGTCCTGGATTTGCTTCCTTTTTAGCGACAACTGCCACCATGACAACTGTATCTCCCATTGTTACCATAACTGTTGCGCTTGCTTGACGTGCAATTTCACCAGTCTCCAATTTTACAGTATGATTACCATACTGAAACTCTTTTATATATTTAGCCACTGCTATTTTCACCTATTATTAATTTTCATTTCCGATATAAAAAAAGGTACACAATGTACCTTTTTTAAAACTTTTAAGAGTTTATCTACGCAATCCTAAGCGTTTGATTAATGCTTGATAACCTTCAGCATCTTTTCCTTTTAAGTATTTTTGCAACTTACGACGTTGGTTAACCAACTTGATAAGACCTCTACGTGAGTGTAGGTCTTTTTTGTGCGATTTAAAATGCTCAGTAAGGTATGTGATACGTGCTGTTAATAAAGCGATTTGAACATTGGCAGAACCCGTGTCGTTGTCGCTTGTTTTGTAATCATTGATAATTTCTTGTGTTTGTTCTACAGTCAACATAATGACTTCTCCTAATTTTTGGCACGAATGCCTGTTTTATATGACCAATCGAGCGTTGAACATTCGCATCGACGAGATAAACTGACAGGATTGACCTGCAAGCGCGCGTATTTTAAGTGATTCCCCCCTAGTTTAGCAATGAAATACTTGAATTTATCGCACTTATTCGATATTGTTCTCACCCGTATTCCAATATTTGTTTATGACAACACTAGAGAGACTCAAAAATCAGGCTCAAATTGCCATGAAAAAAGCCTACGCACCTTATTCAAAATTTTACGTTGGTGCGGCATTAATTGATGAAAACAATAGCATTCATTTGGGTTGTAATGTTGAAAATTCGGCTTATCCCGAAGGGCTTTGTGCTGAGGCTGGGGCTATTTCAAACATGATTTTGTCGGGTGGAAAATCCATTAAAAAAATCTTAATTGTTTCATCGGGTGATCTTATGGTGACTCCTTGTGGAGGTTGCCGTCAAAAAATAAAGGAATTTAGTGATGAAAACACACAAATACTCATAGACCACAATAATGAAGTCACACAATTTAACATGAATGATTTATTGCCTCACTCCTTTGATAAAACACACTTGCCAAAATGAAAAACCTACCTTTGATTCCAACATTAATGGTGTTATTTTTTGTCATTCTTATGGTTAACATGGGTTTTTGGCAAATTAGACGAGCCGCGCAAAAAGAGCAGTTAATTGAATTACTTGCTGATGAAAATGTCACTAAAATAACGCAAAAAAGCCAAATTCAAGACCTGCCTAAATACGCTAATGTGAAACTAAAGGGACACTTTGTTGACTCGCCTCAGTTATTGTTGGATAACCAAGTCGATGAAGGACAACAAGGTTACCACGCCTTTACGCCTTTTGTTGTCGATGATTTAAACCTTATCATCATGGTTAACCGAGGTTGGTTGGTTAAAAATAAATTTTCTGATGAACAATTAGGTATTGAGAGCAATCAAATAACCTTAATGGGTAAACTCAATACACCACCCAAAGTCGGTATTCAGTTAGGTGAAATTGAATTAATTCAAGAACGCGCCATTCAAGTCATCACCTATTACGAAGAAGATAAAATAAAGAGATTTGTGCAAGAACGACTTTGTAAAAGCTTGGACTGTGTGGTGAGTTCTAAAATCTTGATGATGGCTAAATCCCAGCCACAAGGTTTTAAACGCGACTGGAAACCCATTGTCATGCAACCCTCAAAACACATAGCTTATGCGGTGCAATGGTTTGCCATGACTTTAGTTTTGATTGTGATTTTTGTTTATTGGTTGAGGAAGCAGTCAGTTGCCAAGGATTAGTTAAAAACCCTCTGCACTCGATTCATGCCTTGCCAATAACTTAAATCAGCGGGTGATTGGCAGTTCCATAATACCAA
>CAMZLQ010000125.1 GCA_947311585.1 uncultured Alcanivoracaceae bacterium
ATGGTGGTTGAGTCTCTGGAACATGCCCAAGCACGCGGTGCCAATATTATTTGTGAAATTATTGGCTATGGAGCAACTTCTGATGGCTATAACATGGTTGCACCATCGGGTGAAGGAGCTGTACGCTGCATGAATATGGCATTAAGCACTGTCGATGATAAAATTGATTACCTCAATGCACACGGTACAAGTACGCCAGTTGGCGATTTAACTGAATTAAAGGGAATCAAACAAGTTTTTGATAAAGAAATGCCCAAAATCACCTCCACAAAATCACTTTCAGGTCATTCACTTGGTGCTGCCGGAGTTCACGAGGCGATTTACAGCACCTTAATGATGGAAAACAACTTCATTGCAGCATCAGCCAACTTAACAACGCTAGATGAAAATATTGATAAAGACACGCCAATTGTTGCCGAAAAAATTGAAAATATAGACTTAAAGACAGTTATGTCTAATAGTTTTGGCTTTGGCGGAACAAATGCCACTTTGATTTTTCAAAAACTTGATTAAGTAAACCAGATTCCATTGCTTAGTTGGCAATCAATGGAATCTAAAATCATATGAATAATTAAACCAATTCCAATAAAACGTAACTTAGGTATAAAACAGACCAGTGCATATACTATTATCGGGAATAATTTATGCAAGGGATGAAAGCCAATACTGCAACGCAAAGGATCGTAAATGGGTGTGGCTAATAAATGATCAATATCCACAACCATTGTGAGCATCATCAAAAAATAAGCCTTTTTCCAGTTCTTTTTGAAGAATAGAATGCTTATGATTAATGGAATCAAAAAATGCAGGAAAATATGATACATTACTCTTTAGTCAGCAGCTCAAGCTTGTAATTGGCATAATTATCTTGTTTTAATTTTTCTACTAACCACGGTAAGACTTGTTGCATTTGTTGGGCTAATTTCCATGGGGGGTTGATGATTATCATGCCTGTTCCTGTCATTCCGTGTTCGTCAGAATCTTCTTTAATATTTAATTCGAGTCGCAAAATATTCTTAATCCCTGAATTTTTAAACTGATTGCAAAACCGTTCGGTATTGTGGCGCGAAACAACAGGATACCAGATAGCATAAATGCCAGTGGCAAAGAGTTTATGGGCTTTTTTTATGTTTTTAATGACATCGTTGTACTCCTCTTTTAACTCATAAGGCGGATCAATAAGTATGAGCCCTCGGCGTTGAATGGGAGGGAGTATGGCATTGAGGTGTTTATAGCCATCTTTTTGCACCACATTAATGCTGCGCAGGTGATTAAATTCCTGTTCTAAAATGGCATGGTCGGTTGGGTGTAGTTCACTGAGTTCTAAACGGTTGTGTTTTGACATGAGTTTATGAGCAACCAAGGGTGAGCCAGGATATATTTTTAATTGCCCATCAGGGTTTAAGTCTTTTATTATTTTAAGGTAGGTTACCATCTCTTGTGGTGGGTTTTGAGCTTGCCAAATTTTTTCGATACCATCTTTGTACTCGGCATTTTTGCTGGAATATTTGCTAAATAAACTGTATTTCCCAGCCCCTGCATGGGTGTCAATATACACAAAGGATTTGGGTTTTTGCTTAAGTGCTTCAATAATAAGTGTCTGAACGGTGTGTTTGAGAACATCGGCAAAATTGCCTGCATGAAAACTATGGCGATAACTGAGCATGATTTTTAAAGATTAAAATAAGTTTAGATTATAGCTTATTGTAACAATCGTGAATAGTTAATGTATAATCTGATTCATTGAATATTTAGATAAAGGTAAATAGATGAAATTTTTAAATAAAGTTGTAATATTATGTTTAATTTCTTTCTCATTAAATGCACAAATCGTACGCATGGAAACCGTTTTGGGCAATATTGATATTGAATTGCGTCCTGATGTTGCACCTGTTACCGTGGCAAATTTTTTGAATTATGTTAATAGTGGAGATTATGATAACTCAATTATTCATCGTATAGGTAGAGGCAATAGTGGTCTTACATTTATTGTACAGGGAGGAGGTTATAATGTTGTAAATGAAGCAGCAGTGGCTATTCCTTCAAGAGGTGCAATAGTCAATGAATTTAATTTGTCTAATGTCCGTGGAACTATTGCTATGGCAAAAATAGGAGGGAACCCCAACAGTGCTACAAGTCAATGGTTTTTTAATAATGTTGACAATCAGTTTTTAGACAGTCAAAACGGAGGTTTTACTGTCTTTGGTACAGTAATTGCAGGCATGGATGTGGTTGATGCTATTGCCCTCGTCCAAAGAGTTAATTTAAATAATTTTTTTCCTGAAATTCCATTATTAAATTACACTTTTCCAAATACGGTGTCACTCGAAAATTTTGTATTGATAACACATGCCAGTATATTACAAGATAGAATTATTAACCCCGGTTTAAACGGTAGCTGGTACAATGCAGCAACCTCAGGACAAGGGTTCTTTTTTGATTATTTTACGTCTATCGATAAAATGTTTATGGGCTGGTTTACTTTTGATACCGTTGAGTTGAATGCTGGTGTGGCTGCCAACTTGGGAGATGCCAATCAAAGATGGCTAACAGGATTAGGTAATATTAATCATGAGACCAATGCCATTTCATTTGACATCATTTCCACCTCTGGCGGCTTGTTTGATAATCCTCAGACCGTAACCAACTCAGATGCTGGTTCTGTTGGTACAGTGACAATCACTTTTACCGATTGTGCCAATGCGACAGTGGATTATAATTTAACCTCTCCAGCGGTTTCGGGCTCATTTCCTATAACGCGTATTGTTAACGATAATGTGGCATTGTGTGAATCCCTATCACGGCAAGTTGGTACTTCGAGATAAAAAATGAAAAGTGATATAAGTCCAGCTTATTTACGCCAAAATATTATTGGTGTGGATGCGCCATTTTGTACGCCTTTTGGGCAACGTTTGATGCTTTATGGGGATTATACCGCATCGGGTCGTACCTTAAGTTTTATTGAGCGTTACCTAATGAAGTTGCAACGCCATTACGCCAATACTCATACCGAAGATGACATGACAGGCCGTTCCATGACACGGTTGTTACACTCGGGTGAAGAGACCATTAAAAAGTGTCTAAACGCGGGAAAAGATTACCGCATAATCAATATTGGTACAGGTGCAACTGGTGCAATCAATAAAATGCAACAAATCTTGGGTGTTTACTTGCCACCAGCAACTCGAAAAAGTATTGAAGAAAATAGCAATGTGGATTTTGCAGAATTAAAGAAAAAAGCCCCTGTGGTTTTTGTTGGGCCTTACGAACACCATTCCAATGAAATTTCATGGCGTGATGGCTTGTGTGAAATTGCAGAGGTTCGCCTTGATAACAAAGGGCATACGGATTTAGCGCATTTAGAGGAGTTGTTGCAAAAGCCCGAATACCAAAATCGAAAGAAAATAGGCTCATTTTCGGCGGCATCCAATGTCACGGGCTTAATCACTCCTGTGCATAAAATTGCAGCCTTGTTGCATAAATACGGTGCTTTGGCTTTATTTGACTACGCTGCCAGTGCGCCTTATGTGGATATAGACATGCAGCCCAAGGACTCAACACCTGAAAACAACACCTCTTTAGATGCGGTTTTTATTTCACCCCATAAATTTCTTGGTGGCCCTGGCTCAAGTGGTGTGGTTGTGTTTAATAAATCTCTTTACAATTCCCATCTGCCACCAACAGTCAGTGGTGGTGGAACCGTCAGTTATGTGGCAGAACACATGCATGATTTTTTTGATGACATTGAAGAACGTGAAAAAGCAGGAACTCCAGGTGTTTTGCAAATTTTACGTGCGGCTCTTTGTTTTAAAGTTAAAGATGAAATAGGTGTGGATGAAATTGCTCGCATAGAACACCAATGGTTAGGCAAAGCTTTTTCAGTTTGGAATCCAAACCCATACATAGAAGTATTGGGCGATTTAGACATCAATAACCGTGTCGGTATTGTATCCTTTAATATAAAAACTAAACAAGGTAAGTACTTGCA
>CAMZLQ010000126.1 GCA_947311585.1 uncultured Alcanivoracaceae bacterium
GAACCAGGTTACACAAAAGTACCGCGTATAAGTGTGATTACTTTGAGTGGAGAAATAGATCGAGAAGTTAAAAGCATCAGTTGGTATTATCCAGCAACCTTTTCCGATAATGCTGTGCGAGTAAGGCAGGTTGATAAAGAGAAAAAAAAGTGGCACTGGTCGAATTGGCAATGGTTGCGAAATGATAACTGGAGTAAACCATTTGATTTGACTGAAGTCTTTCATCAACAGTCCACATGGTCAGTCATTAAAGATTATACACGAGCGGGCTTTGATCATATCTTGCCAAAAGGGCTTGATCATATATTATTCATTTTGGGTATATTTTTATTAAGTATAAAACTGCATCCTTTACTCTTACAAGTCACAATGTTTACGGTTGCTCACTCTATAACATTAAGTTTAGCGATGCTTAATGTAATTAATATACCTTCTAATATTGTGGAACCCTTAATCGCCCTTTCCATTGCATTTATTGCCTTTGAAAATATTGCAAGCAAAGAAATCAAACCCTCACGATTGGTGGTGGTCTTTATGTTTGGGTTGTTGCATGGCATGGGTTTTGCCAGTATGCTCGCTGATTTTGGTATGCCGAAAAACTCATTTGCAACAGCACTTATTAGCTTTAATGTGGGCGTTGAATTAGGGCAATTAACGATTATAGCCTTGGCCTTTGCTTTGGTTGGGTATTGGTTTAGAAACGAAACCTGGTACCGAAAAGTTGTTGTAATACCCGCATCCTTAATTATAGGATTAGTTGGTTTGTATTGGACTTATGATAGAATTGTATTTTAACTTAACTATTTAAATGAAAAACTTTATTCCATTGCCTTATTTTAGCCAGAACAGCGCGCAACAAATGCAGGATAAATCACAAGAGTTTAATGCACTTATTCAGAAAAGAAGAACCGTAAGAGACTTTTCAAATAAATCGGTTCCAAAAAGAGTCATTGAAAACTGCATAAAAGCCGCTGCATCGGCTCCAAGTGGTGCACACCAACAACCCTGGCATTTTGTTGCTATTAGTAATAAAGAAATCAAATCAAAAATAAGACAAGCCGCCGAAGCTGAAGAAAAAGAATTTTATCAACACCGTGCTAGTGAACAATGGCTTAAAGCTCTAGAGCCTTTAGGAACAGATACCAATAAACCCTTTTTAGAAGAGGCTCCGTGGTTGATTGCGGTCTTCGCGCAGCGTTATGGAATTGACAAGCAAGGCAAGCGTGTTAAACATTACTATACACCTGAGTCTGTTGGAATCGCTTGTGGAATACTCATAACGGCTCTGCATACAGCGGGGCTAGCGACTTTAACACACACACCAAGTCCCATGGGATTTTTAAAGAAAATTCTTAAGCGTCCTGATAATGAACGACCGTATTTGCTTGTGGTTTGTGGGCATCCAAAAAATGATGCAAAAGTACCCAATATTAAACGTAAAGAGTTAAATGATATAGTAACTTTTTTTACTTAATAGCTAGAGTTGTTTTTTGTAAAAAAAGCGGTTCCGAGGAAAGAGTTGTTAAGGGAGGAGGGTAAAACCCCGGAACCTAAGAGGAGTATATAAATGAAAAATAATTACTTATTTGCTTACTTTGACTGTGCTTTGTTTGTTTAGTTCATTATTATTTTGCTTTTCTGTTTCTTCACCATAAGGCCAGTCTCTAAAGGGAAAAGGTTTTTGGTTTGTTTGAAATGATAAATACTTAATCATATCGTATATAAAAAGACCCACTTCTTGATTAAAACCTTTCAAATTTTTATTCACTTGCCCAGTGATTAATAAAAAACCAAATTGAATTAACACAACAAAGGCAAAGACCCATAACGACATCCAGCCAATAAAGGCAAATAAAACAGTGTAAAAGATGCGGCTGAATATCTCTGAATTTTTATCTTTTTTAGTTTCGGTTGCCTTTTCTTCTTGACTCATTTCTACTACAGTTCCTTCAACTTCAACTTTTTCTTTCTTTGTTTTCTTAACCATTTGTTTGATCCTGTTTTGATGACTTATATACATGATACAGAAAAAAAGTGAATATAAAAAGTGCCATTAGTCATGCGTGACTTTTGGGCTAAATATTAGTTTGATAAAAAATAACGCAATATTACAATGTTATTGCCGAAATAATGGCTAACATGCCCTAACACCTCGTCAAGTTTATCTAAAATTAATTCAAATGTGACAAAACCCATGTTTTGACTTGGGCATAAGGGTATTGCTCAAGGCAGGCAAAATAAGGTAATGACCTGATTTTGTATTTTCTGAAATTTGGTGTCGAGATTCCACACAGGTATTTAACCAAATTGTTGGCGCTAAAGGCATCGCCAATGGCGTGGATAAACTTGGCACTTAACTGTTCGAAGTTGTGGGTATCGATTTTGGCTAATTTAATTTGACTTCCAAAATTGGCTTGCCCACTTTTACAATGCGAACAATGTCCGCATTTTTCAAAACTCAACTCTTCTCCAAAATAATGCGCTAACTCTTTACTTAAACAAGCATCTGATTCAAATAAAGCTATCATGTTGTGGATGCGTTGTACTTCGGTTTGCTCTTTTTTCAAGAAGACATTAAACAGCTCTTTTGCTACTTCTTTCGCATCATAGTTGCGAGTGACTATATCAAATCGCTCTACCGATTGCTTGGCTTGTAACTCCAACAAGCCTTGTTGCTCAAAGTATTCCAACGCAACAATGATACGCGCTCTATCGGTGGAATAGTTTTCCATGATTGCTTGAATATCGACGTAGGTCCACAGTTTTTTCTTGATGCTGTTGTTAAATATAGCAGCAATAAAATCTTTACGTTCTGCTTGAAAGCGGTTGATAATGGCATCCGTATCACAATTTTTAAATGAATATTCTTCAAAATAGGTGAATTTTGGTTTAATGATTCCTCGCATTTCCAGATAAACCAATAAGGTCTTTAGTGGCAACACTTTGATATTTAATTCATTGGATAAGGTGATGATTTTGGTTTCCCAAAAAGGCTCTTGGCTGTTTTTAATTTGTTCCAACAGCAATTTAATGCCCTTGAAATCGGGCGTGTCTCCGTAAACAAAGTTTTCTTGCACGGTAATACCATCGCTATTGGATAAGATTTGGCACAGAGACTTTTTGCCATCTCGCCCTGAACGACCAATTTCTTGGCTGTAATTTTCTATGGACTTGGGCAAGTCATAGTGAATTACGCGCCTAACATCTTTTTTATCAATGCCCATACCAAAAGCGATGGTGGCAACGATGCAGTTGATTTGCCCTTGCATAAATTGGTTTTGAATCAATTCACGCTCATCTGTTTTCATGCCTGCATGGTAATGGTGTGCGTTAATGCCTTTGTTTTTTAAAAACTCAGCAACTTCATAAGCCGTCTTTTGTAAAGTGACATAGACAATTGAAGGCAAATCTGGATTTTTAGTTAAAGCAGCAAACAATGCGTGTAGGCGATTTTCGCTTGGAGTTGGTTGCATCTGTAAAAACAGATTTTCTCGGTAAAATCCAGTAATCACCACATCATCTTTATCAATGGCAAACTTGGCTTGCATATCGACAACCACTTGTTGAGTTGCTGTAGCGGTGAGTAATAAGACTTGAGGAATTTTAAATTCGCGTTGGTATTGAGGTAATTTTAGATAATCTGGGCGAAAATTATGCCCCCATTCGGATATGCAATGAGCTTCATCTATTACCATGAGCGATACATTCATGCGTTGTAATTGCCCGCGAAAACGTTCATTTTTGAAACGTTCAACTGAAATCATCAGGATTTTTAATTGATTGCTTTTAGCTCTTTCTAGCACCTTATTGTATTCTTCACGCTCTAAAGAAGAGTCCAGTCGTGCCGCCGAAATATTGTGTGACAATAAAAAATCCAGTTGGTCTTTCATTAAAGACAACAAAGGTGAAACCACTAAAGTGATGCCTTGAAGTTGTAAGGCTGGCAGTTGATAACACAAGGATTTACCCGAACCTGTGGGGAAAATAGCACAAGCAGACTTGCCCTGAATAACTTTTTCTATGACTTGTTGTTGACCAGTTTTAAACCCTTCAAATCCGAAATTTTCGCGCAAGAAAAGAGATAGATTATTTATCATAATCTACTGGAGGCTCGTATTTATCAATTAAATACAAAGGGCGTTGTTTATTTTCTTCAAATAAACGCCCTAAGTATTCTCCAATAATGCCAAGAGCCATTAATTGAATGCCACCCAAAAATAAAATTACCACCATCATTGTTGGGTAACCTTGTGGGTCGCCACCAAAAATCAAAGCCTTTAAAATGACTTTTATTCCGTACAAAAAAGAAAACAAGGCAACGGCTGTACCAATCCACGTGGCAAACTTAAGAGGAACATAAGAAAATGAAGTAATGCCATCCATTGCAAAAGAAAAAAGCTTACGCATATTAAACTTGGTCTCACCGGCAAAGCGTTCTTTGCGATCAAAATAAATCGCTTTTTGTTTATAACCCACCCAAGCAAAAATTCCTTTCATGAATCGATTGCTTTCCCGCAACTTGTTGATAGCCCTGACGGCTTTTATGTCCATTAAACGGTAGTCGCCTGTGTCTTTGGGAATGGAGATTTTGCTCATTTTATTAATGACTTTATAAAACCACGAAGCCGTGGCTTTTTTTAGGTAGGTTTCTCCTTCGCGTTTTCGCCTTGTGGCATAAATCACGTCATAGCCTTTTTGCCATTCTTGCAACATCTGCGGTATCAATTCTGGTGGATCTTGCAAATCCACATCTATAACAACTACCGCATCGGCATCGGCATGATCAAGTCCTGCTGTTAGGGCGTATTCTTTGCCAAAATTTCGACTTAAACTGATAAAACCAACACGAGAATCTTTGTGCCGCAAAAATTCTATGTGCGAAACGGTGCCATCAGTTGACCCATCATCGACAAATAAAATAGTCCATTGAACACCGCACGTGCTTAAGATTTGTTTCATTTTTTCGTAAAAAATGTCTACAACTTCTTGCTCATTAAAGACAGGAACGATTATTTGTAATTTTTTCATGGTGGAATTATAACTCAATAATAAGGTCTTTGCATATTAGTTATAAAAAGGATATGATATTGAACATTCATTTATTAATAGGTTACAAATGCCGGTAAAAACCAGTTCATTACTTCACGCCATTCTCGTTTTTTCTGTTTTGATTTTAATGATTTCTTTTGGTTTGTTCATGATGAAGATTTCATTACACATCATCTTATTTTTTGTGATGATATGGGTGGCATTAAATGCCCGTTTATTGGGTTATGATTTTGAACAAATACGTGCGATGATGAGCAACAGTTTATCTAAGTCATTATCAGCTATTTATATTTTTTGCCTCATTGGTATAGTTATTGCCTCTTTTATGCATTCTGGCACGGTGGTTGCCCTAATTTATTATGGGCTTAATTGGATTACAGCTCAATGGTTTTTACCCATTGGTTTAATTTTGTGCTCCATCATGTCCATTTCAATTGGAACATCATGGGGAACCGTTGGCACATTAGGTGTGGTATTTATGGGAATCGGTACCGTGCTTAATGTGCCCTTGCCCTTGGTTGCGGGAATGGTCATATCAGGTGCTACCTTTGGTGATAAACTTTCGCCTGTTTCGGATACCACAAACTTAGCTTCCATGAGTGCAGGAACAGGTTTATATGCGCACATTAAGTCCATGCTTTACACCACCATTCCTTCTTATCTTATTGTTATTGTTTTATACGCCTATATGGGTTATCAAACGAGCAACACAACATCTTTTATCGAAATAACCGCTATTCAAGAGGTGTTAGCGCAACATTATAAACTCAATTTCTTTATAACACTGACGCCGTTATTGGTAATGTTGGTCATGAGTGTCAAAAAATATGCACCTGAAGTCACGATGACTGCTAGTATTATTGTGGCTGTTGTTATCGGAGTTTTATACCAAGGACACTCGGTAAGTGAAGTGGCAAACGCTTTGTGGCAAAATCAGCCAGCAGATACCGGAACACCAATGCTTGACAAATTACTCGGTCGGGGTGGGTTGTTTTCAATGGCAGAAACGTTGTTGTTATCAATAATTGCTATTGCGATGGGTGGAATTTTACACGGTGCGAGCTTTTTGAAGGTTCTACTTCAAGGCATCATAAAACGTATTAAACGTGCAGGTTCTTTAGTTGCATCTACCATTGCCACATCTTTTATTGGCAACTTGTCCATGGGTGATACCTATATTGTTATTATTCTCAACGGGCAATTGTATCAAAAAGCCTACGATGAAAAGGGAATAGATAGAATGGTGTTATCTCGCAGTGTTGAAGAAGGCTCAACCCTGACAACTGCTCTGATTCCCTGGAACAATACGGCAGTGTTTTATGTCGCAACCTTGGGTGTTCAAACTTTGGATTATGCACCTTATGCTTTACTAAATTTTATTAATCCTCTTTTGGCAATCGTCTTTGGATATTTAGGAATTGCTTTATTTAGAACTAAAGCCACGGTAAAATAACCTACCAAGCATTATCAGCAATAAGGCAATATCAAGCATGCAAAAATACGACTACGATCAAATAATCATAGGCTCTGGATTTGGCGGGTCTGTTAGTGCATTGCGCTTAACTGAAAAAGGCAATAAAGTTCTGGTTTTAGAAAAAGGAAAATGGCGCAAAGACAAAGATTACCCTAAAAACAACAACATTGCCAAAGACTATCTTTGGGAACCAAAGCTTGGTTTGCGTGGTTCTACTCAGATTAGCGTGACGAGCAAAACCATGATTTTGCACGGCATTGGAGTTGGCGGTGGCTCGCAGATTTATTCAAATGTTCATTTTATTCCAGAAGCGGCTGTCTTTGAAAGTGCTGAGTGGATGCAATCTCGCCCAGATTGGCAACAACAACTCGCGCCTTTTTACGCTCTAGCACAACGCATGTTGGGTACAACAAAAAACACTTACACCAATATTGCCGATGAAACACTTAAGCAAGTTGCTAAGGATTTTGGTAGAGAAGACTCCTTTACAACGGTATCAACAGGTGTTCTTTTTGCCCAAAAAGAGGACTCACAAGGAAACAAAGTCAATGACCCTTACTTTAATGGTGATGGTCCAGAACGAGCAAGCTGCCAACTTTGTGGCAGTTGTGTTTTAGGCTGTCGCCACAATGCCAAAAACACCTTATTGAAAAATTATTTATTTTTTGCCGAACGAAACGGTTGTGAAATACGCGCAAACTGTGAAGTGGTTAAAATAGAACCTTTGGCCGTTGATGACAACGATGATGGCAAGCACGGTTATTTAATCACCGTCGAAGAAGAATACCAACAAAACAATAAATACAAAAAGAAAACATACACATTAACCACTCGTGCTGTGGTGGTCTCTGCTGGCGTGTTAGGCACAGTTCCGCTGTTATTAAAAATGCGTGATCAATACAAATGCTTGCCACATATTTCATCAAAACTAGGGCAAAAAATAAGAACCAACTCAGAAACCTTAACTTCAATTGTCGACATGAAAGCAACGGTGCATGACGGTGTTGCTATCAGTTCTTTTATTTCAGTTGATGATGATACCAATATTGAAATAAACCGATTCAACAAGGACTCGGATAAAACGTGGTTGTATTTGCCTTGTGTGCCGATGGTTACGGGCAAAGGCTTTGTGAGAATATTAAAAATGCTCGGGCAAAGCATTCTGCACCCAATAAAAACATTCAAAACCCTCCGATACAAAGGCAAAGCGGCAAAATCTATTGTTTTTCTTGTGATGCAAAAAAGTGAATCTTTTATCCATTTTGAATGGCGCAGAAGGTGGTACAGGCTTTTTAAAAAAGGCATTACTGCCGTACAGAAAAAACAAGACACGCCCCTAACCGTCTCTTTTCCATCGGCTGAAAAAGCCACCAAACTTTTTGCCAAAAAAATGCAAGGACAAGCCGCTTCTTCACTATCAGAAATCATCTTAGGAGTGCCCATGACCGCACACATTATGAGTGGTGTTGCCATCGGTGTCGATAAAAACAATGGCGTAATTGACGAAACAGGGCAAGTCTTTGGCTATAAAAATTTGCGGGTCCTTGATGCCACAATTATTCCTGGGAATTTGGGCGTTAATCCTTCTCTAACAATCACGGCTTTGAGCGAATATGCCATGAGCAAAATCCCTGTTTTTAATCAACAAAGAGCCGATAAAATAAAGCCAGTAGTATTTTCTAATCCTTTAAAAGGGCAAGTATCCGAACTAAAAGGCAGTGGTAATTTATTGATGAAAATCACAAGCTAAGTTTTTAAAGCTTCTAAAATAGCTGCATCGGCATGTATAAAAGTGGTGTCAAACAATTTAACTTGGGTGTCATCTTGGTTAACCAATAAACCGATTTCTGTGCAACCTAAAATTACGCCTTGAGCCCCCTGCTTTTCCAGTTCATTGATGATTCTTAAATATTCATTTTTCGAATCACTTTGAATGCGCCCCAAACAAAGTTCATCATAAATAATTTTGTGTACGATTTGCCTATCGGCTTGATTAGGAACAACAACTTCAAGTCCGTATTTTTGCTCTAATCGCCCTTTGTAAAAATCTTGCTCCATGGTAAATGCCGTGCCAAGTAAACCTACTTTTGAAACCTCTTGCCGAATCAACTCTTGGGCTGTGGCATCCGCAATATGTAAAAGAGGAATAGAAAGTTTAGCTTGAATGTTAGGAGCAACCTTGTGCATGGTATTGGTGCAAATCAATAAAAAATCCGCACCACATTTTTCAACACCAAGTGCGGCTTGTGCTAAGACTTCACCAGCTTTTTGCCAATCTCCTTGCATTTGCAAGTGTTCAATTTCAGCAAAATCGACACTGTACATCGCTATTTTGGCTGAGTGAAAACCGCCGAGTTGTTTTTTTATGCCTTCATTTAACGCTTGGTAATACCACAAAGTGCTCTCCCAACTCATGCCACCTAATAGTCCGATTGTCTTCATGCTATTCTCCTAAGATTTGTTTTAAAACAGGTGGATCAATGTTGCCACCACTGATAATAACGCCAACCTTGCCTTGTGCTTTAACACTTTTGGATAACAAGGCTGCCAAACCCAAAGCTCCTGATGGTTCGACCACTATTTTCATGCGCAGTAAGAAAAATTTGACCGCGTCAATAATGGCTTGTTCGGTTGTTGTGCAGATTTCATCGACATATTGTTGAATCAAAGGAAAAGTCATGTGACCTAATGCGGTTGTCCGTGTGCCATCGGCTATGGTGTTGGAAACAGGAATGGTGACTATTTTGCCTGCTTCAAAAGATTGTTTAGCATCATCGGCAAGTTCTGGTTCAATACCAATCACGCGAATATTTTTATTTACGCCTTTGGCTGCAACGGCAGAACCCGCTAATAAACCACCGCCTCCGCAAGGCACGAGCAGGGTATTTAAATTAGGAATTTTCTCTAAAAATTCATGTGCAACCGTTCCCTGACCGGCAATGACATGCTTATTATTAAACGGTGCAATTAATGTATAACCGTGTTTATTTTGAATTTTTGCCGTGACAATTTCACGGTCTTCGCTTTGAATATCATAAATAACGATTTCGGCACCATAACCACGCGTTGCATCCAATTTAACTTGCGGGGTGTTGCTCGGCATAATAATAGTTGCTTTTATTCCAAGTAATTTGGATACCAATGCCACGGCTTGTGCATGGTTGCCTGATGAAAAGGCAATAACACCTCTTTTTTGTTCAGTTTCAGATAATTGAGAAATGCAATTAAATGCACCACGAAACTTAAAGGCGCCAATACGCTGAAAGTTTTCACATTTAAAAAACACCTCTGCACCAAGCATTTTATTGAGTGAGCGCGAAGTTAAAACAGGTGTTTGGTGTGCAAAACCCTGTAATCGTTTTTTGGCATCTATAATTTCTTGAAACATTATTAAGACAACTTTACTAATTAAAGTTATACTATAGCATTAACACTTGAATTGAGAGAAACATGTTTTCATTAAAAAATAAAATTGCATTAATAACTGGTGCCTCACGTGGAATAGGCGAAGAAGTAGCAAAACTCTATGCCAAAGCAGGTGCTCATGTCATTGTTTCATCGCGAAAACAAGAAGGGGTAGAAGCGGTTGCTGAAGTGATTAATTACAACGGTGGAAAAGCCACTGCATTGGCGTGCCATATTGGTGACCAAGGGGCAATTGAAAGTTTAATTGAGAAAATAAAGACCGACATTGGTTCTGTTGATATATTAGTCAATAATGCCGCAGCAAACCCTTATTTTGGGCATATTCTCGATACGCCATTATCGGCCTTACGTAAAACCGTTGAAGTTAACATTGAAGGCTATTTTTTAATGAGTCAGCTCGCTGGGCAAATGATGCGTGAGGCTGGTGGTGGTTGTATCATCAATACTGCATCGGTCAATGGCGTAACACCAGGCCCCATGCAAGGCATTTATTCGGTTACTAAAGCGGCGATTATTTCCATGACTAAATCCTTTGCCAAAGAATGTGCACCACAAAATATTCGCGTTAATGCCGTCTTGCCAGGACTGACTGATACTAAATTTGCCTCAGCTTTGACCAGTAATGAACACATGCTTAAACAAATCATGCCCATGATACCGATGAATCGCATGGCACAACCCGAAGAGATAGCCCCAACTTTCTTATTTTTGGCATCGCCTGCGGCTAGTTATATCACGGGTGTTAATATTCCTGTTGACGGGGGTTTGTTGATTTGAAGAAAGGCAGTTTGCTTATTTTGTTGTTATTTAGCTATTTTGTTAATGCACAATACAATGACTGTGGTCTTGATAAAAAATCTATTGCGCTTGCACAACTCATTATTGAAGATGCAAAACAACTAAGAAGTGAGCTAATTTGCAATAAAGCCTTATCAAAAGCAGCCCATGAAAAAGCAAAAACAATGGCAAAATTCAACTTAATTTCTCACACTATAGATCACGTCACAGCCAATGAGTTTTTAAAAAACAACCTCATAGATTTACCAGCTAATTATCACTACTTTGGCAATCAGGTTGAAGCCATTCAAGGAGGCATGGAAACGGCGCAAGAAGCTTTTGACTACTTTATGAGCAGCCGCAGCCATAAAGAACATGTTTTAGGCGAACTGGAGTTTTATAAGAATCAAAAACACATTGGTGTCGGGTTTTATAGAGATTTAGACACACAATACGAATATTTTTGGGTGGTTTACATTACGGGTTTGGCAAAAGATAATCCAAAGCAGTCAGTGACTAAGACAAAATATAAAATAATATTTCAGAACAATAAAAAACCCAGACACCGCAAACACTAAATAGTGCCTGACCGAGAAAGAAGCAATCTACTGCGGAAAAGCTGGATTTGACCAAAATTTTCCATTATTCTCGTCAAAGAGCCAGCTATTCTCCTCAAATAATGAAATATTTTGCTTCAAACCAGTCTTTCCCTCGCTACGATTCCTTTCTCGGTCAGGCACTAAATAGTAAAAAACTTTTGCGCTGTTATATTGGTTTGTTTGATAAATTCATCTAATTTAGTTTCTCTTAACTCTGCAAGTACTTGTGCAATATGGGGCAAATTTTTAGGTTCATTCCTGCGCGTTTTTAATTTTAAATCACGCGGTATTAAATAAGGGGAATCCGTTTCTA
>CAMZLQ010000127.1 GCA_947311585.1 uncultured Alcanivoracaceae bacterium
ACCCACAAAGCCATTAACACCGTTGAAAAAAGTGTTGCCAATAAAAACAAAGGCCGAAAGCCAATTGAAAAAAATACTGATTTCATGATTAAAAAGTGTCATGTGTAAAACTGCATTTTAAAGCAATTGAGTTGCGATTGAATTGATTTATGTTAAAGGAGGTCAATATTTTCACTCAAAGACAAACCTTATACCGTCATTAATAAGAGGAACGACGTGATAATATTTCAAGGTTTAGCGTTGATTTTAAGAGATTGCCGCGTCGTTCCTTCTCGCAATGACGAAGTCTATTTATTAATTTTTAAATCTATATCGCTCATCCAGTGAACTATACCCCAACCCGCTTTGTTTTTTGATATGGATTTGTACGGGGATGCGTTCTTTTAAGGCATCTATGTGGCTGATTATGCCTATCATTTTGCCTTTGGCGTTGAGGTTATCTAGGGCATCAAGGGCAATATCCAAGGTTTGGGCATCGAGCGTGCCGAAACCTTCATCCAAAAACAAGCTGTCAATAGAGGTTTTATGGCTGACTAAATCGGACAATGCCAACGCCAAGGCTAAGGACACCAAAAAGCTCTCACCACCAGATAAGGTTTTGGTATCACGCAGGCTATCGGCTTGCCATGTGTCGATGACTTCAATTTCTAAGGCGACTTCGGCTTTGCGTTGCAGTTGGTAGCGTTTATGCAATTGTTGCAGTTGTTGATTAGCGAGATAAATAAGGTAATCAAGTGTTAAGCCTTGGGCATAAACCCGAAATTTTTTGCCATCGGCAGAACCTATTAATGCGTTTAGGTGTGCAAAAACATCGTAGGTTTTTTGTTGCTTTTCAATGGCATTTAATAGCTTTTGTTGTTTCGCCTTTTGCAGTTTGTCATTAGCCAATTGTTGTTGGATTTGTCCTTGTTTTGCGTTTAATTCGGCAAGCTTATGTTTTAGCTGTTCTAAATCCGTTTGTAAGGATTCACTATTTAAGTCTTTTACCGCACTGGCATCAAAGTCATTAAATTGTTGTTGTGCTTGTGAGTTTAAAGTTTGGGCTTGCAATAACTCTTTATCGAGTTGAACCTTAAGGTTTTTTAGCCGTGTAAACTCAGCCTCAGGCATTAATGCTTGCTCAAAGGTTTGATTATCAGTAAAAATTGATTGCTCTAACGCTTTATTCCATTTTGACTGAGTCGCTTGGAAAATATTTTTCTGTTCATCAATGGCTTGCCTGTTTTCTGCTTGTTGACCACTAATTTGTTGCATCTGTGCAATGCTACTATCGAGTTTTTGCAAAGCTTTTGGCAAATTATCAACAGATGTTAAATTTGTTGCTTGAGGTAATTCAACTCCAATATTTTTTATTTTTTCATCTATTTGTTTTTTGTGATGACTCATCTCACGCAACTCTTGATTAAGTTGGTTAAAAACCTCCATTTTTTCTAGTTGTTTGGCGTTATCTTTGAGTTTTTGAGCAAGGATTGTTAAGCAATTTTCATCATCTATGTGCATATCCTCTGATAACTTGTTCCAACTGTTAGTTGTTTCAAAAACGATACCACTAATTTCTTCTCTTTGCTTTTTTAACGAGTCACAACGCACTTCAGCTTGGTTTTGGTGCTTTCTTGCATTTTGCCCTTGCTCAGTCAGTTTTTCTAACTCGTCTTTGGCTTGTTTGAGCAGCCTTTGGGTGCTACTGGCATCAATTATTTGGTAATGCTCCACTGCGGGATGTTCTTTGGAGCCACAAAGAGGGCATTCTTCATCGTTTTGTAATTTATCACGGTATTCTTTTAAGCTTTGGATTTGCGATTCTAGCTGTAACTTTTCTTCCAGATTTTCAATACTTTCTTTTTTAAAACTGTAATTAACGCGCAGCTTATCTGCTAAAGTTTTGTTTGTTTCAAGCCATTTTTTTTGCTCAATTAATTTTGCATCAAGTTGAATATCCTTTTGTTTTAATTGATGATAATTTTTATAAAGCCGCTGTAACTCCTTAAAATCTGAATTAAGCTGATGGATTTTAGTCAAATATTTATCTGATTTAATGACATCAAAATCTTTTCCAAGAGCCTGCAACAACTCGTGCTGTTTATTTTTTATGCCTTGAGTCCTTTGTTGCAGATAATGCAGGAGTGATTGGGTTTGATTAATGTAATCTTGTTTGCTGTTTTCCTGACTTGTTTGTAAAAACAGTCCTTTGTCCTCCACCTGTTTCAATCGATTGAGTTCTTTTTGATTTAATTGAAACAATGGATTGATATCTTGTGCGGGTTCAGCATTTTTAAGCTTTGCTAAGCCTTCTTTATGGAATTTAATCCTGTCTTGTATCGTTTTTAAACCGACTTCACTTTTTTGGGCATTTGACTTTAATAAATTCCATTGTTTCAGTTGTTCTAACAACTGCTGGGTTTGAGTTAATTGTTTGTTTTTAGACTGAATAGTGCTGTCAAGTTCATTAAGCTGAGCCTTACAGTCTTTTACTGTTTCAGGTTCCAACAATTCTACGTTTTGATTTTGTGCCTTTAATAGTTCTAACTTTTGGCTCTGAGTTTTATAATTTTCATAAACTTTATTTGAGATTCTTCCGTAAATTTCTGTGCCTGTTAATTCTTCCAACAATTCAGCTCGCACACCAGCATCGGCATTCAAAAAGGCAGCAAAACCCCCTTGAGCCAATAACATGGATTTAGTAAATCGGGCAAAATCCAAACCAGTTATCTTAGCAATTAAGTCTTTTTTATCATTGATTTTATCCGCCAGTATTTTTTCGCCTTGGGCTAACTCGACTACCGCAGGTTGCAATTTACCATCGGCTTTACCTCGTGCTCTGCGCACTTCCCAAAAGGCGCGATACACTGTGCCATCGGCTTCAAATTCGACTTCGCTCAAACAATCCCCAGTATGACGCGTCATCACCATTTGAGCAGGTTGACCCGAGCCTATGCGTGGTGTTTGGTGGTACAAAGCCAAACAGATGGCATCCAAAATACTGGATTTTCCTGCACCTGTTGCACCCGTGATGGCAAATAATCCACTGCAGGAAAAAGGTTCTTTGGCGAAATCAATTTTCCACTCGCCTTTGAGTGAATTGATGTTTTTAAAACGCAGGCTAAGGATTTTCATGGCAATCCTCAACAATGGAGTTGAATGCTTTGATGATTTGTTTCTTTACGGCTTTTTGTGCTGGACTACTCCAGTCTTCATCGCTTAAACGCTGATTAAATACATCCAATGGCGTGAGTTCTTGCAAGCTTTCTTTTTGCACTTGGCTGATACTTTTCAGCTTTTGTTTTTTCTTGCGGCGCAACTTTAACACGGCTAATGATGTATCTGCCACCATGGACTCAATGCGTTGATGCAAATCGCCTAAATAATCTTCGCTAGATACTTCGATATCCAACCAAATAGTGCCTTCAAGTTCATTTAATTTCTTTTCAATTTCGGCTAAATCGCCTTTTATCTGTTTGAGTTGCTGAAAACATGGGATTTTAAGTTCAGTTACCGCATTTAATTTCTCTTCATTAAATTCAACCAGTAATACTTTTTTATCGCTATTGAGTTCATCAAAACTCAAAGCAATCGGCGAACCACAATAGCGAATATGTTTACTCTTGCCGACAATTTGTGCTCGATGAATATGCCCCAAAGCAATATAATCCGCAGGCGGAAAATTGTTAGATGAAAAACTCTCCAAGGTGCCAATATAAATATCTCGCACCGAATCACTGGTCTTAGCTCCAACCGTTGCCAGATGCCCTGTGGCAATTATTGGTATCTTTTTACCCATGACTTGGCGTTGTGCTTTGGCTAAATCGTATATTTGTTGATAGTGTTCGGTAATGGCTTGTTGCAAGGAAGTTTGTTTTTGTTTGCCGGTCAGTCCAGCTTGTGAAAACTGCAAATCACGTGCCCGCAAAAATGGCACGGCACAAATCATCGCGATTGGGTGTTTGTTTTTATCGGTTAAGGTGATGACTTGTTCATCTAAATTAGACATAACACCAGGAATCACATAGGTATTAAGCATTTTTAACAAGCCTTTGGATTCACCCAATGTTGCCACCGAATCGTGGTTGCCGCCAACAATAATCAACTTAATCTTACTTGCCTGCAAATCTTCAATAAACTGGTTGTACAACTCGCGCGCATAAGATGGCGGTGAGCCTGTATCAAAAATATCACCCGCGACAATAATCGCATCCACCTGCTTGTCTTGTGCACAGACAAGCAACCAATCTAAAAATTGCTTATGCTCATTCTGGCGCGATTTTCCAAGGAAATATTGCCCCAAATGCCAATCAGATGTGTGAAGGATTTTCATTAGTGAATGATAGCATAATTTTGGCTTTTGCCACAGCTTCGCTGTTAAGTAAAACAAAGGTTTGCAGTGGGAGAACAGAGTTACAAAGAGATTTTTTAAAAACGTAACGATAGAGTAAAGCCAGAGCAACCAACAGTTACTCTAGCCTCCTCGTCAAACCGTGCATGCGGTTCTCCCGAACACGGCTTACCGAAAGTCTTCATCTCAAGCATTCGCAAGTGCCGATTTTGGTGTATATTAGTACTCCACGATTATAGAGCATACACTTTCAATAACTTAACTTGCCTGGCTATTCGATATATTTTACGTATAAAATCTAGGACTCGCATAACATCAGGAAGTAATTACTATTAACCCCGCGATATAATACCGCTGGGTTAATATGCATAAATCTCACGATTTATACACTCCCACGGAACTACTGTTCTTTCACTACCACCCGAACAGTTAATTTGGTGGGTTGGATTTTCACAAACTGATATAGATACGCTTCTTGGCGTACCGGAGTTGCACAGAGTTTTTATGGGCTAGGTTCATCTAAAAGAACGGGTCATTGCGAGGAGCGAAGCGACGTGGCAATCTCTTAAAGTCACGACAAACCCAACAGATTGCCACGTCGTACCTCCTCGCAATGACTGAGTTTTTTTCTTCATTTGACAAAATAGATTATATTGTATTACAATATGTCATACGCAAAACAATAAACACATTATGCTTAACATTAGACTCGAAAAAAATATGGAAAAAAATATTGATTACTTGGCGAAGCTAGCTGGTAAAACAAAGTCTGAGTTTGTGCGCGAGTGTCTGGCACAGTATATTGTTGAGTACCAACAGCCCACACCTTGGGAAACGGGTGAAGAAAAGTTTGGTAAATATAAAAGTGGCAAAGGTAACTTGGCACAAGACAGAAAAGCGTTATTAAAAGATATTCTTGAAAAGAAACAGCATGGATAAAGTCCTAATCGATTCAGGACCAATGATTGCTTTATTTGATGGTTCTGATAAATACCACAAAGTATCGGTTGAATTTATCAAAAACAACTCCGCCGAACTCATCACAACATTGGCATCCATTACTGAAACTTTACATTTATTGGGTTTTTCTCGTCATGCACAAGCTGATTTTCTTCAATGGATTTACTCAGGGGCAATAAAAATCGAAGATATTAGCAGCCGCGATTTTCAGGACATTGCTCAAATGATGTTAAAGTACACCGATTTACCCATGGATTTTGCCGATGCGTGTTTGGTCTTTATCGCTGACAAATTTAAAATTGATACCATTGCAACCATTGATAGAGACTTTGATATTTATCGCTTGAAGAAAAAGAAGACTTTTACAACTTTGATATATCCCAAACCCCGATAGTGAAAACACGATTCACTATCGGGATTTGTGTACATTAACCTTGCTCAATTTTCCTGAGCCATCATTTCTTTTTCAACGGTTTTGGCTGTTTGCGTGAAAACACCAACAAATCTTCTTTAGAAACACTCTTATCGTATTTATAATCGGCATAATCAAAGGCTTTTATGCCTTCAATGGTTTCAATGCGATTACGGATAATGAAATCGGTCATCATGCCACGGGCTTTTTTGGCATAGATGGCTATTATTCTGCTTTTACCGTCTTTATTTTCTTTGAAGGCAACTGCAATAATTTTGCCGTTAATTTCTTTTGGTTTAACTGATTTGTAGTATTCGTTTGAGGCTAAATTAACCAGAACCTTTTCTTTTTGTCGTTCCAGTGCTTTATTTAAAAGTTTGGTAATGCTAACACCCCAAAATTGATAAAGGTTGTCACCACGATTGTTAGCGAGCTTGGTTTTCATCTCCAAACGGTAGGGTTGAATCAAGTCCAGTGGACGCAAACACCCATAAAGTCCTGACAATATTCGCAAATGTTCTTGAGCGTATTCAAAATCCGCTTGATTCATGCTGGCTGTATTTATTCCTGAATAAACATCCCCTTTAAAGGCAAATAATGCTCCTTTGGCATTTTGTGGGTTAAAAGGTGTGGAAAAATCTTTATAACGTTGGTAGTTTAGCTTAGCTAGATTTTCACTAATCGACATCATCTTGGCAATTTCTTGTTGCGAATAATTTTTGAGTTGCGCAATCAATTGTTCTGAATCTTTGAGTTGTTCAGGAATGCTGTAAGTCTGCGTGGGCGCAGCTTGCTCGAAATCTTGACCTTTTGAAGGTGAAAGTGTAATTATCATCAGTTTATAATTTTAGTAAATAAGGGTAATATTAACCATTAACTAGCAGAGAAACAAATATTTGCGTAGAATATCCGTTTTGATTTACAATATTTGTCAATGAATAACGATTACCTCGAATTTGAACAACCGCTAGCCGAACTGGAAGCCAAAATTTCTGAACTGCGTAATGTCAGTGATGACAATGCCATGAATATTGATGATGAAATTCATCGCTTGGAAGAAAAGTTAAAAATCAAAACCAAACAAATTTTTGCAAAATTAAACGATTGGCAAATTGCCCAATTGGCACGACATCCCAAACGCCCCTATACGTTGGACTATATTGATTTATTAACGGAATCGTTTGATGAATTGCACGGTGATCGCGCTTTTGCCGATGACCCTGCGATTGTTGGGGGTCTTGCACAATTTAATGGCAAAGCGGTAATGATTATTGGTCACCAAAAAGGGCGTTCAACCAAAGAAAAAATAAAACGCAACTTTGGCATGCCAAGGCCTGAAGGCTACCGCAAAGCTTTACGCTTAATGAGAATGGCTGAACGCTTTAACATCCCTATTCTGACCTTTATTGATACGCCTGGCGCTCATCCTGGTATTAGTGCTGAAGAACGTGGTCAAAATGATGCTATCGCACGTAATTTAGCTCAAATGTCCGATTTACGTGTTCCTATTATTTGCACGGTTATTGGTGAAGGTGGCTCAGGTGGTGCCTTGGCAATTGGTGTTGGTGATTGCACCATGATGCTGCAATACAGCACTTATTCTGTTATTTCTCCTGAAGGTTGTGCTTCTATTTTATGGCGTACGGCAGAGAAAGCCAATGTGGCTGCTGAAGCTTTATCGATTACTTCCAAAAAATTAAAAAATCTGGGATTAATTGACCGAATCATTGAAGAACCGCTAGGCTCTGCTCATAAAGACGTGGAAAAAGTCGCCGATTCATTGGCTGAGGCTATTGAACAAGAATTAGAAAAACTTGAATTAATGTCAACGGATGAAATGGTTAAAAGGCGTTACCAACGTTTGATGAGTTATGGTGTATACCAAGACGCTCAAGCTTAAAACACTGATAAAGGACCTTCCTGATTGCGAAGGTTATTTAATTGCTTACAGTGGTGGTGCTGATTCAACTGCTCTTTTGCAGCTTTTTGCACAAGCCCATAAAGTTCGAGCCATTCACATTAATCACGGTTTGCAAAAGCAAGCGAATGATTGGCAAAAACATTGCCAAAAAACCTGCACACACCTTGGTATAGATTTAATCATAGAACAGGCTAATTTAACCAATGCCAGTGAAAGCAGTTGCCGAAAAGCACGCTATGCTTTTTTTAAAAAGCACCTTAAAACTCATGAAATTTTACTCACCGCACACCATAAGCAAGACCAAGCGGAAACGGTTTTGCTTAAATTATTGCGAGGCACTGGCTTGAACGGTTTGACTGGAATCCAAAAACTCAGAAAATTTTACAACGGATTTATTGCTCGACCATTACTTGATTATTATCCGCAACAACTCAAAGAATACTTGCGAGCACACAACATTAGTTGGATTGAAGATGGTTCCAATAAGGAGAATGCTTACAAAAGAAACTTTCTTCGCAATGAAGTTCTTCCAACTTTACAATCGCAATTTGCTAATGCTATCAACAACATAGTTAGAAGTGCCAAAAACACTCAACAATCATTGGCATTGTTGAATCATTATTGTGAGTTTCATTCAAGCCAATTACCCCTTTCAAAACTCCAACAATTGCCAACTAATCTGCAACCAAGCCTTGTTTATCATTGGCTCAGTCTTAAAAACCTACCCACTCCTGACACAAAAGCACTAACGCAGATTACTTGCGATTTTATCCATGCCGCAGCAGACAAAAACCCCCATTATCAGAATGCATACTACCAGCTATTTCGTTCACAAGGAGCAATTTATTGCATTGAAAATTTTGACATTATTGACCCAGATAGCATTTTTCATTGGAATACCGACAAACCCTTTGTCTTTCCAAATGGCTGTGGTTCATTGACTTTTACTGGTTCAGAACCTTTAGATTTAAAAGTGAGGTTCAACCAAAAAGGGCAAAAAATCAAGCTTCCCAACCGCAACACGAAAACCATCAAAAACCTTTTTCAAGAGCACACCATTCCTCCGTGGGAAAAATTAAACACACCCTTTATTTACCGAGGTAATGAGTTAATTTCTTTGGGGTATAAGTGGTCAAATTCAGAAGTTGTGCAAGGCGAGTTTAAATTAGAGCTCTTGATTTAATTTTTGGATAATTTTATCTAAGGTTTTATCACCATAACCCACGCCATGGTAAACGAGCTTTCCTTGTTTTGAAATCATAAACATATTTGGAATAGACTTTACACCAAATTTTTTTCCTAATGAACCCATTGGGTCGTGTAGCATCGTTAAACTAATGTCTTTTAGTTTATGTTTTATTTTGCGATACAGTTTTCTGTCTTGTTTATAATTAATGGCTATGATTTTAATTTTATCGCCTAGTTTTCTTTGAATACGGTCTAATACTGGCAATTCTTGCAAACACGGCTTACACCACGATGCCCAAAACGACAAGATAACAACCTTTCCTTTTAAATCATTTAAGTCTATTTTTTCGCCTTTGCTTGTTTTTCCTAAGTCGTGCGGAACGACACTGCCAATCTGTAACTCAACCGTTTTTTTCTTAGCATCCGCATAAAAAGATGCCATTAAAAACAACAGCAAAAAAGACGCCACCACCTTTCTTTTTACAATGGCGCAATGAAAACTTTTTAACATAGTTAACTCCTTATTATTTACATTCAGGTCATCAAGTATAATCAGATGCATGTATTTAGCGATGATTTTGAATATGTCAAGCAATAGGACGCTTGAGTTTCAAGCGTCTGTTTTTATTAACCCAGCTAGATAATATTTGATGCTACATATCTTCCATTAGTTCATCCATGGCTTCACACGCCTCTTGTGGGTCAGAACTGCTGCCTAATTTTTGAATTTCTTTCATCTTGCCTGAAAGTGCCATGATTTTACTCATGTCGCCTGATGTCATGAGGCTTTGCATTTTCTTAGTCAGTTCCTCGCCTTTTGCTTTAACATCTTCCTTAGTGCTGCAACTAGAGCCTCCACAGGCTGCCAGTGAAAAAGTTGCTAATATCACGGTGAGTTTAAGTAAGTTTTTATTCATTTTGGTTTCCTCTTTTTTAAATAATCGATAACGTCATTCTTTTTATCGTATGTATCTAACCACATTTTGAAGGCATTTATCTTGTTAAATGCCTCTCCAAAGTGATTTTTAACTCTTTTTTCAGCTTTTTCCTCAGCAACATCATGTACGAGATTGTTTTGCCATGATTCAGAAAAGATATTTTCTAATTTATTCTTTAAATCCAGTTGTTGCAATAATTGCCACTCACCCGAATCAATCCATGTTTCATAGCACCTAAAACACAAATCTAAACGGTTATGTGTTTGGTTTGATATTTGATACTTTGTCATAAACCCTGAACATTTTGGGCAATAGATTAAGTCGCTGGTTTCATCAATTTCACAAATAGATTGACTGGAGTTTTCTTTTGTTTCTTGAGTGTCTCGCCACTGAATAAATTGAACAATTGAAAGCAAGCTCCCCTGGCAATTATCACAACTCAAAGCAATCAGCCATTGTCTAATTTTTTGGGTTTTAAATGGTAACCTTGGCATTTTGGGCAATTCATGATTTTTTACTGGTTCTTTTTTTAACCACGGTTTTAACCGACTTCGTAGAACTCAATTCATTGAGCTTTTCACTTAGTTTAGTGACTTCTTCTAACACTTCCATATTTATTTCGAGTTTTTTATTCATGGCAACGACGATGGGTACAAAGGAGTTTGTCATGGTTTCGGACAAAGATGTCAATGCTTCACCCAGTGCGGGCAATGGATTGTTAACCACCTCGACATCTAAATTGAGTTTGTCAATGGCGGTGGTGATGGCTTTGACTTGTCTGGTCGTCGCCGCTTTTTCTTTGCTTTTATCGGCGGTTATGGATTGCGATAAATTGTCTAAATGCTCTTTTAAACCCGATATTTGCGAAGCAATTTTAGTTGCACCGTCTTCATCGCCAGCGACTGAATTACGGATTTTGAATTCGGTTTTTATTTGAGCCCAGCGTTTGGCATCATCATTGCTTAAAATGCCACGAAGTTCTTTGAGTTTGAGTAGGTTTTCTTCTGCTCCGGTAGTGAGTAATTGGGCTTCCCCAACATAATGATCATCTATTAACTGTTGCAGTTCTTTTTCATCCATGATGGCAACAATCTTTTCTGCCATTTTATTCATGTTACGGTAAGAACCTTGTAGTTTAAACGCTGGCTCTTGGCGGTATTTATCATCCATGGCAGCAGAACGAATGTATTCTTGATTGACCGATAAAATGACTTTTTGGACTTTAAACAACGCCTTAAGTACAGTGGTTATTTCGTTTATCTCACTGCCAGAATAACTGTAGGATAAATCCGAGGTGGCAATTTCTTTGCCTTGGGCTTTATCCATCAGCAAATACAAATCATTCATATCTCGTAAGGCTAAGGGTGCAAGTACTTTATTGGAAGTTAATGCGTTTTCGATATAACTCATGGAAAATATGTCTTCTTGTCCGCTTAACACATCGCCTAAATTATAAACATCGGCACGATTGGCTAACATATCAGGTATTTTGAACACTTCACCAGATTCGGTGTAAGGATTTCCTGCCATAATGACACAGAACTTTTTGCCACGCAAGTCATAAGTCTTGGGCTCGCCCCTCCAAACACCTTCAATTCGGCGAGTGCCATCACATAACGAGAT
>CAMZLQ010000128.1 GCA_947311585.1 uncultured Alcanivoracaceae bacterium
CACATCACCAACTAGGCTTGTACAGTTATTAAGGCTTTGCTCTAATTGTTTAAGCTTTTCTTTGTTTCTGCCTGTAATAATTAAATGCGTTCCGAGTCGGTCTAAACTTTTACACAACTCTTGTCCTAAACCACCATAAGCACCTGTCACTATAACAGTTTGTTCACTCCAGTTAAAACTCATGCGGCGATACCTCTAAATATATTGCCGTAGAGTTGGTAAAAGCGTTTGCAGGATTTAATCACGACAGCCAATTGTTTATCATCCAAACGGTTGACTAAATCTTCAAAAAACTTTTGGTGATCAATATCCAAATCACCGTGCGAAATAAGATAACTAAAGGCTTTTTGCGGCAAATTTAAGGACTCTTTTATTTTATTCGCAGCATTGGTTGCCAATTGTACGCTAGTGCCTTCCAGTACGTGCACCATGCCCAAAAAGCACAAAGGGTCGATGCGATTAATCGAATCATAAGCAAAAGCCACCATCATTTCTGTAGCAAATGCAGGTTCTCCTTGGACAACTTTTTGTTTGTCGCCACCACAAGCGGCGATATCATTGAGTATCCACTTTTCATGCCCCAGTTCTTCTTCGATATATTCTGCCATTAACAAACGCAGCCATTCGTCTTGCTCGGCGATTTTGCTGCCCGTGAGCATCATTAATGGCACGGTGTGTTTGACGTGATGGTAGGCTTGAGTTAAAAATTCGATATAATTCTCAAGCGATATTTCACCTTGCAAAGCCTGCCCAATTATCGGGATAGAAACCAGGTCTTGTTGTTCAGCTTGTGTCGCCTGACACAGCGTTTCAAATTGGGATGATGTGTGTTGATTAAGTGTTTGCATAGACGTTCTCTAATTGTTTGTTGTAATGGTTGAATATACTTTGTGCTTTGCTTTTGCCTGATGCCGTTAACAAGTTATTTTCCACTGTGAATGCCTCCTTAGCGTGGATAATTTCTTTAATTTGGGCATAATCGGGTAATGTTTTGTTGACTTTTGCAACAGCCGTTAAAATAGTTTTTTTATCACAAGGACTCACACAAATAGCTGTTAGAAAAGGTTGTGCTTCACCGTAAATGACGACTTGCCTGATTTCATCTAATGCTAGTAATTCGGCTTCAATCCATTCGGGCGAAATATTGCGACCAAAAGAGTTAATGATGATATTTTTCTTGCGTCCAATAATACGTAAGTTATTGTTTTCATCAAACCGTCCCAAATCACCAGTGTGGAAGTGTTCTTCGTGGTTGTCTTTTTGATCCAAATAGCCTAAAAATAAATTGCCTTTGACGATAATTTCATCATCTTCGGCAATCTCAACTTGCTGATGTGGCAAAACCTGCCCAACACTGCCAGTGAATTGACTATCGGTGTTTAAACTAATAACCGAACCGCATTCGCTGATGCCATAGCCTTCGTAAACGGGTAAACCTAGTTTTTGGGCTTTGTGCAATAAACCTTTGGAACAAACCGCACCACCAACGGCAATAAATTTTAAAAACGGCAATTTCACCTGATGGTGTTCGCACACATAAACTATCGCTTTGAGCATTTGTGGCATTAAAATAAGGCTGTCGGGTTGGTATTTCACTAAACTTGCAATCAGTTTTTTAATGTCTAATGAACTGGAACCGCTTAAACCAAGCTCAGTTAAACTGGGTGTGATGACTTCAATGTCACGGTGTTGGGCAGCATAATGGGCTGCCATGTTTTCCAATAAAACACTCAAAGGCAAAACGCACAGGTGTTTTTTGACCCCAAATTTTTGCGTAATATCAGCAAGAGATTTTCCAACTTTTTGTAAATGCGACAAGCTCAAACAAACGCCTTTGGGTTCTCCTGTTGTGCCTGAGGTAAAAGTGATTTTGTGCGTGTTTTGAGGCAACTTTGGGTAGTCTGTCATGAATTTTTCCATCAAGACAGCCCCATCACACAGGCGAGAACTAAAGCTAAATCCTATGGAAAGCCACAAATCTTGGGCTTGCGGCTGACAAACAACACTGTCTACTCCTGCTTTTTCTACCATAAATTGTATTTGTTGCTGGGTGAAAAAATGCGGAATGGGAATAATAATCGCTTGGTCTTTGCTTAATAATTTATCTAATTTCAACCACAATTCACTGTTGTCTAAGTGTAAAGCGACCCGAGATTTTGGATTGACTATTTGCATTTGTTCAAAGTTTCCTCATTGAGATTGTTTTTGACATTAGAATAGTACACGGCGGGCTTAAAGTTATAATAACGTCCCCAATCTTTGGCTGCTCCATTAACTTTAGAAATATCAGCATCAGTGATGTGATTTAACTCAATTCCTAATTTGTTAAAATAAGTTTTTATGGGACGAGTTAGCGTATAAATGACCCAGTCTACATTCAGTGTTTTAATAAACTGTCCAAGTATTGGAATAACGCGCTTAATATCGCTGCGATTTCTGACAACAAAGTTACCCAATTCGGCAATTTTTCCTCTTGATGTAAGCGTTGATTCGAGTTTAACAATGGTTTGTTCAATGGGTTCATCTAAATAGCACTCAGAAAACAGACGTTCTTTTTTAGCACATCGAATACCAACGGCAGCGATTAATTCATTGTTTTTAATGTTTCTAATGGTTAGAATTAAGGGAAAGAATCCATGTAAATTAGCATTAAAATGAGAGGCAAAGGACTGGTGAATAAATGTTTCAACTTCCGCCCTGTGAGGGTTGTCCTTTGAAACGATTTCAATTTTAAGTTTGCTTGATGGCGTGATGTCGATTGATAGTTTATTGTATAATTCATTAATTCTCATGGACTGCATTCTCTTTGCCTTTTATGTTACGGTTGTTTTTTAAGAGGAAGAAAAACGCTAAATCAATCTAAAAAAGAATTTAAAATAAAAAGATTGATTTCTGTGACACAGTTCTCTAAGTCGTAAAGCAGCAATTAATAGCAATTTATATTTATAAACAAAATGATAAAAACCAAAGCACATAAAGATTTAGAACTAGCCAAAGCCATAATTGATGGCAATGAGGTGGTTTTTAATCAGTTTTTTACCGATTATTACCCTCGCTTGTTTCGTTTTATAATGAGTCGAGTGGATGGCAATCGGGATTTATCCGATGATTTTGCCCAACAAACCATGTGTAAGGCCATTGATAACATGTCTAGCTTCCGAGGGGAAGCCGCCTTATTTACCTGGATGTGCCAAATCAGTCGCTCATTAATCCATGCACATTTTGTTAAAGAAAAACGCCGAGGTAAAGTGGTTGTGCCAATGGCTGATACGCAAGAAGTCAGAGATGTACTTGATACTGTTGCCATCAGCGAAAACCAACAGCCAGAAAAGGTGAGTGAATCGCAAAACTTAGGGCAACTCATCGCCGAAGTGATGGATAATTTACCTAATAATTACGGTGATTTGTTGGAAATGAAATACGTAGAACATTTATCGGTTGCCCAAATTGCAGAAAAAACCAACACCAGCATGATTAGCGTACAATCCTCATTGGCACGGGCGCGAAAAGCTTTTAAAGCGGTAATGGAATCAATAGAAAGAAACCAAAAAATACAAACCACCCAATCTGGAACGTGGAAGATATAAATTATGAACACACAATTAAACAATCAGAACATAGAAGAGTTAATCAGCACTTTTGGTAAAAGAGAAGCACCTGATGAATTGATGATGAAAAAAGCACAAGTCAACGTCAAAGCCCATTGGCAAGCTTCAGTGCATAAACAAAAAACTCAACGCAAACGTTTATCCATGATGCGTATGGCGGCTAGTTTTGTGGCATTGACGGCAGTTTTGTTGCTGGTCAAAGGCAATTTTATGCAATCAAACCCAGTAAATATTGGCGAAGTGTTGTTTGCTCAAGGAACGGTTTCAGTCTCCACTAATCAATTGGATTGGCAGCCTCTAGGCACACAAACCACCTTGCAAACAGGGCAATGGATTAAAACCACTGATGCGAGTTTTGTCAATTTTGCCTTAAGTGACCAAAGCCAAATCAGACTGAATGCCAACACGGTTTTGCACCTTGATTCAATAAATCAAATTAATTTGCTCAAAGGCGAAATTTACCACGATGCCGATACCCAAAAATCCAATCCGTTGCTGATTAAAACCCAATTTGGCATGGTTGAACACATTGGCACCCGTTATGCGGTGTCGGTCAATGACAAGGAACTTGTTATAAAAGTTCGCAATGGCTTGGTTAAACTGGCATCCGATGCAGTAGAAACCACCTTAAGCAAAGGGGAATTGTTGGAGCTTAATCAACAAGGACAATTTCAAAAAACCCAAATAACCGCTTATGATACCCAATGGAACTGGACTAAAAAAGCCCTCAAACCCTTTGTGCTTAACCACAAGAATTTGGCAGATTTTGTCACAAATTATGCACATGAAAATGGTTTGGAGATAAACTGGAACAGGCAAGAATACAAAGCCAGGCAAGTTGAATTGGTTGGTGATTTTGCTCAATTAAGTGATAAACAACTATTAAAAACCGTGTTTTTAAGCACAAAATTTGATTTTACAATAAATAAAGGTATATTAACCATCAATCCTTAGGTTACACTTTTACAGTTAATGAATAGAAAGTTATGGTTGTTGCCCGTCTTATTCGTGGTGTGTTTAAATTCTTATGCGAAATCACAAAACCTTTCGCAATGGATAGATGACTTTAAAAAAACAGGGATTAATATTTTTTACAGTAGTGATTACGTCACTAACACTCACTTAAAAACCACGATAGACGCGAGCGAGCAATCAATTGACTCATTAAATCAATCGCTTGCCAACATGGATTTTATTCTTTTTGAAGTGGAAAAAAATAAAATATACGTTATCAAACCTCGTGTACAACAGAATTCACTTGCCAAGACTGGTTTAATTGTTGAAGTTCGTGATGCAGAGGAACAAAAAAAAATCAACCAGGTTAAAGCCAAGCTAGCAGGCGGTGAGTTACAGCTATTTACCGATGGTTTCGTGACATTTTACGATATTGATACACAAACAACTTCGGTCATTATTTCTTCGGCTGGTTATTTTCCAAAAAAAGTAGATTTAAAGCTTAATCAAGGCGACTACCAAGCTTTGCAGGTTGATTTGACTCGAAAACCCATCAGTTTAGATAGAATCATTGTCACCGCTAGCCTGTTTAATTTAACCAATCCCAATGCTTCCCAACACGCCATTTTGCGAGAAGATATTGAAAATTCGGTTTCCTTAAACAATGACCCTTTGCGTTCGGTATCGGATTTGGCAGGTAATTCGACCACTGGTTTAAGTGGACGGTACCGCACTCGTGGTGGGCATGAAAACGAATCATTGATTTTATTTGATAATTACGTGCTTCGCAATCCTTACCATTTCAATCACTTTTTTTCACTGTACTCAACCATTAACCAAAGTGTAGTGGACAACCTTGATTTTTACACCGGTATTTTTCCTGTACAATACGGCGGTCGATTAAGTTCGGTATTATCGGCACAAAGTGGCGATAATGTTAATAAATCTAAGCATGAAGTTGGGGCTGATTTTGTCAGCGCATATTATACCTATCGCAACCATAACCAAGATTATTCGCGACAAAGTTTAGTTTCAGTAAGAACCAGTTTAAATTTGGTTGATGAAAAGCTGGTGGATGAAGGATATTTTGACCCAGATGTTCATGATTTGTATATTAAGTTAAGCCAAGACCTCAATAGTCAGTGGCAAGCTTCTCAGCATCTTTTAATGGCAAGTGATGACATAATCTTTGATGTTGGGAAATTACCTCGCCAAGAAGATGCCGAAAAAGCCGAATCCAAACACCGCGACCTTAATATGTGGGCACAGTGGAACCAACAAACCGACACCACCAATCGCAACATTCAGATTTACTACAACACCGCATCAAAAACTCGTTTTGGATTGTTGCGTGATGTGCATTCCGATGCCAGTTTGAATGAAACCACCGACACTTCATTTTATGGCATCAAATATAATCAGACCTCAAATATTTGGGATGATTTGAGTCTTAGTTTTGGTGTTGAAACCTTTACCGAGGAAACACAAATCAGTTCAACACGCAATATTCGTCATTTTGGTCCATTTGTTGAACAACTTGGGCTGGAAAGAGACATTGATAGGCACTTTGATTTTGACAACAAGGGTTTTGCTTACAATGTATTTTTTAATGCCCGTTATCGCCTAAAAGAAAATTTTATCGTTGATTTAGGTTATCATTTTGAACGCAAAGAGTGGATAAAACACGATGTCAAAAGCCCACGTTTAAATGCCAGTTATTTTTATAATGACAGTACTGTTTTTAGATTTGGCTTAGGTCGCCACCAACAATCGCAATACATTGATGAAATCTATTTAGAAGATGAAGAACCCGAATACCATGACTTAACCTCAGCTGACATGGCTGTTTTTGAATTTAACAAAACATTCGAAAATAACATGAATCTGCGTATAGAAGTGTATAAAAAAGAATACTCACAAACCCAACCATATTTTGAAAATATTTTTAACGAGCTGCATATCGTGCCCGATTTGTATTTTGACCGCGTAGAAATTCAACCCGATGACAGCTACGCAACAGGAGCAGAGTTTACCCTCAAGGGGCGTTATGGCGATATTAAATGGTTGGCGAATTATACGTTTTCAGATGTGGAAGATGAATTTGATGACGAATACCATTCCCGAAGCTGGGATCAGCACCACGCCTTAAAATTCAGTGTGCATATGCCGATAAAGTCTTGGTACCTCAATGTTGCCAGCAACTACCATTCGGGCTGGCCTCGAACTGAAATTGTATTGACTCAAAACGGTTACCAACTTGGGGCTCGCAATGAAGCCACGTATAAATCGCATGTAGAAGTGGATGTGAAGTTATCTAAAGACTTTAAAATTTATTCGGGAATGGCACGTGTGAGCTTTCAGGTGAATAATTTAACCAACAGTTTTAATACCTGTTGCATTAACTATTCCTTGGAAAATAATGAATTGCAAGCCGATAAACACCAATGGTTGCCATTAACGCCCAACATGAGTTTTTTATACCGCTGGGATTAAAGCTCTCTATTATTCTAAGTTTTTTCGATTGATTCTTTTTCGTGGTTATTCTAATTCATTAGAGTACATTAGAATAACCTATGAGTTTTGACATGAAAAAAATAATTTTAACTATCATTTTTTTAACCGCTTTAATTATCCCTTCATTTAGTTTCGCACAATCTGCTACTGTGCCGATTCAAGATGCACACACGGCACTTTGGTATAATCCTGATGAAAATGGTCACGGAATTAATGTTTACCTAATGGAAAATAACCGTATTTTGGTTTTTTGGTATGTTTTTGATAATCAAGGCAACCCATTATGGCTGCTTGGTTTAGGCACACACGATGGCACAACGGCGACTTTAGATGTTAGCATGAATCGAGGGGCGTCTTTTCCCCCAAATTTTAATGCCTCAGATGTGATGACAACACAGTGGGGAACCTTTGAACTCAGTTTTACGGGTTGCGATTCAGGGGTATTTAAATGGTTTCCAAATGATAGTATGGCAAATATTAGTATGGGCTTCTCTGCAGGTGAAATGCCAATCACGCGCATCAATAATACCCTTGGGTTAAACTGCAATGCGACTCAAACCTCAACAATGAAATCAACCTCCTCAACATTTAATGCGGGTTACACAGCTCTTTGGTATAATCCAGATGAAAGTGGTCATGGCATCAATGTTTATATGTTAGATAATAACAAAATGGTGCTTTTTTGGTATGTCTATGACGCTGAGGGTCATCCAATTTGGTTAATTGGTAATGGAACGCATGATGGCATTCGAGCGCATTTAGATGTTCAAATTGGCAATGGCGCTCACTTCCCTCCAAATTTTAATAGCAATGATGCCGTATTTGATAACTGGGGTACATTTGATTTGGAATTTTCAGACTGCAACGCGGGCACATTTTCTTGGGCGCCTGTAACGGGCAATGGCTATACCAGTGGTCAGATGCCAGTGGTTCGTCTAACCAATACATCAGGATTGAGTTGCAGCAATTATTCACCTATTACCAATTCCGTTGTGCAACAGCCTTTTGATGGCAATAGCAGTTATAAGGTATTGGCTGCCAATGATTTGGGCATGCATTGTGCTGATATTGATGATCAAATATTTAGCATCTTACCGCCTTTTAATATTGTTCATGCGCAGGTTATCAAAATGGGCGATGCACCAACTTTAATGACACCTGCCAAAGACTCATCAATTTCAGTGGTTTATTCGGCGGCGGCTAATACCAATGATCCTGTTCTAGATGATAACAACCCGACCATGCCTGCTTTTCTAAACCCACCAATGAGTGCTTTAGAAAACACCGACCGCGCGGCTCTTTCCATCAACTCAACTTCACAAAATGACTTAAATATTGGTTTGCTTAAAAGTAATTTTTGGGACAACAACCCCAACACCAATAATCCGATTGGTGCGGACAGTTACGACAACATCTTTTTTGGCTTACTTGATCCAAGTAGCATCGTTTTTGACATCGGCTTGCCCGTGCCTGAATCCATGCAATTACCCAATTGTTTAAGCAATCCTTCAACTTGTAATTTTGCCCAGCAATCCATGCCAGGAGTTTCTGATAAATACATCAACAACAGACCCAAACTCTTTAGACGATTTGATAACGATGTCAACTTCTTTAGTAGTGTTCTCAATTCACCCTTGGGAAGCATAGTTCAACAAGCCAACTGGTGGTCTGCCGACGGTATCCCAATTTTGCCAGTGGATGATGCGGGGCGCAGTAATCCTTATCCGTTGATGCGTATTCAGGCGAAGAAAAATGGTTCAATCCTCGCCAGTACCGATGTGGTCTTACCGGTGGCATCCGAAGCCGATTGCCAAAATTGCCATGCACAAATGATTGACTGTGCGGACATGAGTTTAACCGCACTTATTCAAACAGATGCCTGCAACGAATCCGCCATTTCACCCACATCAAAAACAAATATATCCTTCAAAGTGGCAGGCATGGAAGAGGCGCCGGGTTTAAATCCCGACCAACAATTATTAAATGCTTCAAAAATTAATATATTGCGCTTACATGACATTAAACACGGCGTCAATTATCCTCAGGGTTGGGGCAGTTGCGACGCGGCTAGCCAAGCCAATAATCCAGAAAATTGGAACGCCAACTGTTTAACCCAAAGAACCCCAATTCAATGCTCGCAATGCCATTATTCTCCTGCATTAGACTTGGCACAACTTGGACCCACCGATAGTGTTGATAACCAAGTTTTCCAAGTCAGTGTTGGCAAAAGCATGTCTTCTGTTATGCATAAATTCCATGGGCAATACACCGATTTATTCCCCAATATGCCCGCACCGAATAACCCTTTGAGAAAAAGCAGTGCCTTATCCAATGGTTTTCCCAATGCCCAAAGTGGACAATCGGTGGAACAATACGTCTTGCAAGAAACCTGCTACCAATGCCATCCAGGCAAACGTGCCCAATGTTTACGCGGTGCGATGGCATCAGGCGGTGTCGTGTGCCAAGATTGCCACGGCGAAATGTCCGATGTTGGGCATGATTTTACCTCAGGCGGTAGTCGCGTGCCTTGGGCAAGTGAACCCAAATGCCAATCCTGCCACACCGGTGATGCGGTAAACAAAAACCACCCAGCTGGAGCCATTGTGGCTGCCGATGGCATACGTTTGATGCAAGCTTATACCACCGATGCCAACAATCCCATCCAGTCGCCCAACTCACGCTTTGCCGAAAATGAAAGCCTGTACCGTTTAAGTGGCAATAAAAATGGACAAAATTCTGACCAAGGACACGGAGGCATTATGTGCGAAGGCTGTCATGGAAGCACCCATGCCATTTGGCCGAATGAAAATGTCAATGCCAATGACAATGTCGCAGCCATTCAACTGCAAGGGCACACAGGCACAATAACCGAATGCCGAAGCTGCCATACTGAGTCCTTACGTTTAAGCCAGAAAGGTCCCCATGGTATGCATGATGTATCACCTGTCAGCAACAATAATGGGCAAATTGACCCTGATTTACGCCGAACTTATTGGAATCGAGAACACGAAGATGTGAATCGTTCTACGTGCAAAAGTTGTCATGGGGCTGATGGTTTGGGGACAGCTCTTTCTAAAACAGCGGCTGATAGAACCCTAGCATGCGATAAAACAGGACTCAATGGTTGTACACGAGTTACAACAAGTTCAGGTAAACGTCGTAAAATGATGTTTGTTCCTAAAGGCACGCCAATTCGTTGCAATATGTGCCATAAAAATAAGATATAAAAACGTAGTTAAGGAGTTATTTGCTAAATAACTCCTTAACAATCCAAGCAGGACCAATCAGTAAAAACTGTAAATCCTTGAAAAAGGATGGTTTCTTGCCTTCAATCTTGTGGCCGATAAATTGAAAAATCCACGCAATAACAAACAAAACAACGCCAATGACTAATAAAGGCAAGCCTTGTTTTTCTAAAAAGGCATCAAGTAACAAGCAAAAGATACAAAAAACTATCATTTGTATCGCGATTTTTAAGTCTTTAGCTAAATAATACAAACTCACCAAAACTGTCATCACCACCGCTAAATTTTCAACATAAGGCAACTTCACCACCCAAAGCATCGCCGTAATCGTCCAAAAAATCACAGGAACAGCAATATAATGAATTTTCTTGTTGGTTTTATTTTGATGACTGCTTGCGTATTCATCTAATAATTGATTCATTGATTGGCTCATAATAATACTCTCTTTTAACAGGTTGTTACCATAGCCTTTTAGGAGTTGATTGGCAAGTATCTCTTTAAAAGATGTTTTCGTATTTACCTAAAAAAAGGCAGCTCACAGGTGTTCTACACCAGCGGTTATAATCTTAGGGGTATGTCATTCCAGCCGTGCCTAAGCGAGAGCAGGAATCCAGTGACTCGATAATAATCAGGATGCTATTGCTGAAGATAATGAGGTTTAAGAAGTTGTTAACAAAATGATTCAGTGTTTACTTTTTCTAATAGTTTGGTAATATGGTTCATGACCTGTCCTCTAAATTATGGTATGCAAAGACAATATATTATACTGCCTTTCATAATCCACGTAGATTAGGATGGACAGGTCAAAACATCATATCTAATAGTAGTCGTTTCCAAGGTATGGTGGAGCAATTTTCCCATTAAAAACTTGTGTAAATAAAAGTGCTGCGTGTATGATGTTACGACTTATATAAAACAAATCCAGTTATGTTGAAAAAGTTTATCGAAAATATGCCCAAAGTTGAATTGCACATGCATGTTGAAGGTTCAATGGAAGCCAAAACCCTATGGGAACTGGCGCATCATAATAATTATAAAATTGAATACAACAGCATTGATGAGCTAAAAGCAGCATACAAATTCAACAATCTCACCGAATTTATTGACATGTACATGCTCGGCACGCGTGTGATTAAGTCTGAACAGGATTTGTATGATGTGTGCATGACCTATTTCAAGAAGTGTGTGGAACAAAATATTCAGCACACTGAGGTGCATTGTGATATTCGCACCTATGTGGACTATGGCTATCCGCCAGAATTTGTCATTAACGCTTTGCATGGTGCTTTTATTGATGCGAAAAATAATTATGGCATTACGGGTGGTTTTATGCCTTGTTTTATTCGTCATTTGGGTGCAGAAGTGGCACAAGCCGACTGGGATTTAATGTCGCCATTTAAAGACAAAATCCTTGCCATAGGTTTGTCGGCTGTAGAGGTGGGTTATCCTCCTTCGTTATTTAAAGAAACATTTGCCAAGGTGAGAGATGCGGGTATTCATGTCATTGCCCATGCTGGCGAAGAAGCACCAGCTGATTACATCTGGTCAGCGATAAAGGATATAAAAGTTGAGCGAATTGACCATGGCATACGTTGCTTGGAAGACGAGCGATTAGTGGAATACCTCGTTGATACACAATTACCTTTGACAGTTTGCCCGCAATCAAATGTGGCATTGAAAATCTTTAAATACATGTCACAACACACACTGCCTCTGATGTTAGAAAAGGGTTTGAATGTGAGTATACATTCGGATGATCCTGCTCATTTTAATGCTTATTTAACCGAAAATATGATAAGTATTGCCGAAAACACATCAGTAACAAAACAAGGCATTATACAAATGGCTAAAAATGCCATTAATGGGTCTTTTGCGAGCAAGCAAAGGAAAAAAGAATTGCACTCAAACCTTAAGGACTATTTGTCACACCACCAAGATTCCAATTCTCAGGTAAGCACTTGATAATGAAGTTGACGCTGTTAATAATTTTGTTGTTCTCCTGTTTGTGCAGTGCCAAAAAACTCGAAATCCATAAATGCATTCTCGCTAATGGAACGGTATCCTTTCAGGAGGAAAAATGCACGGTTGATGTTTACCACCTCAAGACACCAAAAGATGCCAATAAAAGCAAAAAGATAACAAAAAAGAAGAAGTTAAAGCATCAGTTAGCCAAAAAGGCAGCAAAAAAGACGCCCCAAATAAAGCGTGCTAAGAAAACAACAACCGCAAGGCATTTTACGGCTTCTGATAAGACCTCCTTAAATGCCAGCGTTGGGCGATACCGTATTCGATTGTCCTTGCCAAAGGACTGGAAATACTTTAATAAGGTCTATAGTCAGAAGCTCTATCACGTCAAAATGATTAATCAAAACAAAGCGCTGCAGGCTTCATTAATGATTGATTTTGTGTTTCCCGATAATAAAAATTTTAGTCAAAAAGAGATAAATGATTTGGTTCAATTGTTGGGCAGTCGGTTCGTTAAAAAATCACAAGAAAACCAAGTAAACATCCAAAACTTTACCGTAAATGATGGAAAAGGAGCGCTGGCAACATTTACCAGTAACCAATACATGCCAAAATACCGTTACACAACCAAAGGGGCAATATTTAAAAACAAATGGTTGATACAATTCACTTTGTTGAGTAACAACCTACAAGGCTCAAGTCACCATAATGCACTGTATGCTTTATCTCAAACCATTAAAATTACATCAAGTTAATTGATGAGTTTAAATAATCTTTCACAACAAAATGAACTAAACTCCTTGATTTTTTATCAAATTTGTTTGCTTGTTTGCTTGTTTGCTTATATACTATGGTTAAATTAAAGTATTGATTACGAATAGGCACCTGTCAAAAACCTTGTTCAAATGCCTAAGAAAAAGTCGTAAATAATACCAGTTAGAGAGTTAAATAACCGTGTGGGACGTGTTTATTTAAAAAGAATGACCAAACCATCATAATTACTAAAGGGCATACTTTTCTTTTCAATCATCCTGAACACAGCAGTTGCTTTCTATTTTTGACACAAGAAGAGAGAGAAATTCATGGAAAAGATAGTTTTAATTATTGTATTTTTATTTGCCACTTTTACAACACAGGCAAACACCCCAACAGATATGCCACAAAGCGTATACGATCAAATTGTTACGCAAGTCATCCAAGACAAAGGCTATCTTGATACCAGTGCGGTGCAAGAAGCCATTGCACAATGGCAACTGCAGCAACCACTGCCTGCAACCGATGGAGCTCTTGTAGAAACAGGCAACTGCGCAACATGCACCGCGGATACGCAGGGAACATCAGCCCAATTCAAAAAACCCCGCAATGTTAAAGTCAAAGCCAAAAAACACGCCAATGGCAAATACCCAAGTGTGCTCAAAATAAAATGGACAAAACCCAAAAAACTGGCTGCCAGTATTAGAGACCAATATAAAATATCGCATTACCTTATTTATATCTCAAAGGATGGACAATCCTATGAAATCCTGAGAAAAGAAGCCAAATACAAAAAAAATGGCAAATTAAAAAAGAAACAAAAAATCAAATTTAAAGACCGCACAACCGGCACCTATACCGTCCAAGTTCAAGCAGTATACGTTCCAAAAACAGCAACAGCCAAAAGCGCACAAAAATCCATCAACAAAGGCGCTTCTACAGGCTCAATCAGCCCGTGGACACCAGGTAGTTCTTTCGAAACTCAAAGTAAATACACAACCGTTGGACAATACACAGGAGCGATTCACAGTTGTTTAAATGACAATGGATTTACCGATGCCACCTTACTCACCGCCGTTGACCCAAGCATAGACTGCACA
>CAMZLQ010000129.1 GCA_947311585.1 uncultured Alcanivoracaceae bacterium
GCCATGACTCAATTAATTGTTAATGTAAATAAAATAGCGTTGTTGCGTAATTCTCGTGGCAGAGACTTTCCGAATGTCATTAATTCAGCCAATTCATAGGCATCTTTAACCGTGATATGGCGTTCATCTTGTCGTGGATGTACAGTAATGCCGTGCACGCCTAAATCCATAAACTTCTTGGCAAAATTAATGACATTGGGAAAGTCTCTGCCACGAGAATTACGCAACAACGCTATTTTATTTACATTAACACTTAATTGAGTCATGGCGCTATTTTACCTCTTTTAGAGACCGCTTTGCAACGACTCAAGGCATCGTTCTTCTCGTTAAACTCCATTACAAAGATAAATCTGACTAGTAGACTATGTTGAGCTATTTTTTTAGTTCAAACCATCAAGAATCTCTCTGTAAGTTTAGAATGCATTTTGAAAAATCTCAATTTAATCAAATATCATCTAAAATCATTTTTCTGCGCAAATGAGTATTTGCTCGCCTCCTAAATAACAATATTTTTCTGACCAGAATAATATAATATAGGCATTTTTAAACCCTGCTTTTCTTAACTCTTCTAATAACTCCCACCCAAAAGTATAAAAGCTTAGACAGCCTTTTTTTGAGAGAGGATCGCCGTGGTATTCTGGAGTAGTTAAGTGTTTAATTTCACCTTCACTTATTGTTGCACGAACTAGATTGCTTTGGCTGTTCAAATCAAAAGGGACAGAGAAAAGCAACTTCCCATTAGGTTTTAAAACCCGAAAAACTTCTTTTAATGCCTTTTTATAATGTGGAATGTGTTCAAAACAATCAAACGAAAGAACATAATTAAAAATACCGCTATTAAAGCTCAGCTTGGTTAGGTCTTGGTGTTGGATTCTAATTGGAAAGTATTTAAATAATAACTTTATTTTATGCATAAAAGTATCATTTTCAAAATACTCACTGCCAACAACATTGTCGTATTTATTATTCATCCACTTCGCTAATAAACTAACCTGTTCAGTCATGTATATTTTATCTGTTAATTGGGGTTTAAATAAAGTTTCAAAAACATGAATACAACCTCTAATTCTATTGTTCAATTTTGTTTTGTTGCAGATTAACCTCTCTCTAAGGTTAAGTTCATTGCCATTTGAATAAAGAGTATCTACCAAAAATTCACTGTTAGATTTTGCAGTCCAAGAATAGCCATCGATATAAAACTGTTTAAGTGTTTTTATTTTTTGATTGAGTTTAAAATCAATACCTCGCAACACTTTTATTTGCTTATTATTTTTTTGTAAGTGAGATTGATACTCTTTAGAATTAGAAATTCTGTTAATATGCATAGTTTTTAATGATTATAATGTAAACCTATAATACAAAAACTTTCTTATTCTAGCCAATAGTATTTATAAAAAAAATGATTAGAGGTATTTGCATAATTTTGGAGCGATGAAAAACTTTTTAAAAGAGATTGATCCCAGTTTTACAAACAAATATTGGAACAAGATACAAGAGTAAAAATTAAGGAGTCAAAACTTTAAGTTTTTTAATCCCTAAACATGTTTTATCTGGATTATCAGTTTTAACCGATAAATTTGGTTTATTTTTGATTCGATTGTTGCAAAACATCACTAGGAGCTTGTCCGAGAATAGAGAACCTACTGCGGAAAAGGTGAATTTGGTCAATTTTTTACCTGATTTTCGTTAAATAGCGGAGCTATTCGCCTCAAATCATGCAAAAACTTGCCTCAAATTACCTTTCCCTCGCTACGGTTCCTATTCTCGGACAAGCTCCTAGGAGCCTTTCCGAGAATAGAAAATCTATTACTGAATTACGGTATTATATCGTGGGGTTGATATGCAAAGGCGCCTAATATATTGAACCTTGGGTAAAGTGAGCTTGCATTAAAAGGGTTTTGCCAAAACAAGGTAAATTATTGCGATTAAAATAAAGACGGGCATTTCATTAAACCACCGAAACCATTTATGGGAGTGTGTTTCTTTATTGTTTATAAAATTTTGGTGAATCTTTTTACACCAAAAATGGTAGGCAATTAATAAAATCACAAATAAAATTTTGGCGTGAATCCATCCCTGCTGGAAATAATATTTTTCAAAACCGCCAGAAACAATATAAAGCAACCACGTACCCGTAATAACAACAAAAACAAGGGTAAAATCCATCATTTTTATTAAACGGTGCTCCATTCCAATTAAAAGCTCATGATGAACCGTGTCTTTCTGACTGGCATGGTTCACAAACAGCCGAGGCAAGTAAAAAATACCCGCAAACCAAGAAATTACAAAAAAAATATGAAAGGTTTTAACCCAAAGCATAAGCAGTCTCATTGATAAATGTTAAGTTTACCTTGTCTATCACCACAAATGAAGTGCTATAATTCGCATTCTTTAATAAAGGTTAAAATCCACGTGGGTATAGAGATACCAAAATATGTTATTCAAGAAAAAGGGACGATGCAACCGCGTTCAAACGCGCCTATCATCCTTAGTGCTTTTATTGCACTTGTCGTTGGTTTTGTTTTTAATGAACTATACTCCAATAGAAAACTTGAGACACTTAGAGTGCAAAATGATGTGCTAGAAGAAAACAACAGAGTTAATTTAGATAAAATAGCCCAATTAGAAAGCAAAAACAGCTTGCTTGAAACAGAGTTAAAAATTAAACAACAAGCCGTTATTGCCCTACAAAACGATTACAAGTTACGCCTTGACGAGCTCAATCAATCTAAAAAAGACATTCAGTTTTATGAACGGTTGTTAAGCCCAAACATTAAAAATAAAGGTTTGCGTGTGTTTGAAGCCGTTATATCAGAAAAATCGGCAACTCTAAAAACGCTGTCGATTATTTTTGTGAACAAAATAGCACGAGCGAACGAAGTTTATGGCAAATACAGTATTCAGATACAGGGTAAAAAAGGCAACAACCAACAAAGCATTAACGTATTAGATCAGGAAACAAATAAGTACCGGTTCAGGTATTTTCATAAGGTTTCTTTTGACTTTTCTTTACCAGATGGTTTTAAACCCGAACAACTGGTAGTAAAATTATTTCCTAAGATTAAAAAAGCAAAAACAATAGAATACAAAGCCCCGTGGCACTCATTAATAAAATAGGTAAACATTATGTTTAATAGCAAAGACAACAACACAAAATCAAACAACACATCAACTGGCAACACAAAAAAAGGCCATACATTATTGGGTGAAGGAACAACAATAAATGGCGATATTAGCTTTAGTGGCATGTTAATTTTAGATGGAACAATCACAGGAAGCATCACCGGTTCACAAAATGATGATGTATTAACCATCAGTGAAAGTGGATTAATTGAAGGCAAAATTAATGTCGCCAATATAGTCGTTAATGGCAAAATTAAAGGAGATATTAGCTCATCAGGAAAAGTTGAAGTTGCCTCAAAAGCAAATATTGAGGGCAATGTTTATTACCGCACTATTGAAATGAATACGGGTTCAAGAATTAATGGGCAGTTAATTTATCAGGACGATAAAAAGAACAGTAAAATTGCTAACATTGAAGACAAGAAAAGTAAATAAACATGCAAAACACTATTGTTTTATCCAACTCAGCTGCTAGCAAAATTAGAGAATTGGTCTTAGAAGAACAAAACCCAGACTTAAAACTGCGGGTATACATCATCGGTGGCGGTTGTTCTGGCTTTCAATACGGCTTTGCTTTTGAAGATGAAACCGAAGAAGGTGATTTTATTATTGATAATGACGGTGTTTGCATGATGGTTGATCCCATGAGTTATCCTTATTTGATAAACTCTGTCGTCGATTATAAGGAAGACTTGCAAGGCTCACGTTTTGTTGTTGATAACCCAAATGCCAAAACAACCTGTGGCTGTGGCAGCTCGTTTTCAATTTGAGGTAAAAAATGAGCAAAAACGAAAAAAATATTTATTTTGGAGCGCAGAAACTAGACCGAGCCTCACATTTGCGAGAGCGTGAAGCTGAGCTCAAAGAGATGCAAGCCACTCATGATTGCAAATATATACCCGTCTATAACGGCAACCACATTTACATGAACCGACATGGGAGCATTTATCGCCGCTCAAACCCGTTCGAATGTGAGGCAACATGCTTTTTGGGATTTGTTGGCGACCAAATGTGGTACTCATGCCCATTAAGTGAACAACAAGCTGAAAATCTTGAAAAAGAAGTGGGTAAACAATTTTCTTCTATTCGTCGTTATGCCTTGAAACTTAATGATGACTTGGCTCATATTGCACTGTACTCTCGGGGTTTAGATTTGTGGCAAAGAAACCGACTATATTGCCCCAAATGTGGCACTAAGAACACCCTTGATTGGACGGGCCACAGGCTTCTCTGTGAAAATAATCACGAGCAATTTCCGCATATTGAACCAGCTATTATTGTTTTGGTTACACACGGAAATAAGTGTTTACTTGGTCGAAAGCCCGAATGGCCCAGTTATGCTTATTCAACTTTAGCAGGCTTTGTTGAACCAGGAGAAACAATTGAAGAGGCCGTCAAGAGAGAAGTGGAAGAAGAATCCAATATACGTGTCCATAACGTCGATTACTATGGCTCACAACCCTGGCCATTTCCAGCAGCCTTAATGCTGGCATTTACCGCTGAGGCAGAAAACGAAGACATCAAAACCAATGAAGAAATGGAAGATGTGCAATGGTTTACGCGCAAACAACTTAATGAAATGCTTAAAGAAGGCTATGTCACCATTGCACCGCGTTATACTGTAGCGCACAACCTTATTGTTGAGTGGTTAGAAGAACAAGATGCCTGAACTGCCCGAGGTTGAAACTACGGTAAATGGCATAAAGCCATGGCTTGAGAATAAAGTCATTAAAAAAATTAACGTTTACAATGACTCTTTGCGTTGGAAAATACCTGCAAATTTACCCGACAAATACCAAACCCAAACAGTGACAAGCGTTACACGTCGAGCAAAATACATTCTCATTCACCTTGATAGTGGCACTACCTTGATAATGCATTTAGGCATGTCTGGTTCTTTAGTTGTCAACACGGAGAATGCATCACTTGCCAAACATGACCATTTTGAAATGGTTATGGATGATAATACTTCTCTTCGCTTTAATGATCCACGTCGGTTTGGTTGCATTCTCGATAGCCAAGATTATTTGAATCATAAACTTATCAGAAATCTTGGACCTGAACCTTTAGCCGATGAGTTTGATGGCACAAGACTCAAAACAAAAGCTCAAAACAAAACTCAAGCGGTAAAAAACTTTATTATGGATGGTAAAGTTGTTGTTGGGGTTGGCAATATTTATGCCAGTGAAGCCCTGTTCATGGCAAAAATAAAACCCACAAAACCAGCAGGTAAAATTTCTCTCAAGCGTTACCAAATCCTTGCCGATAAAATAAAACTGGTATTATCTCGTGCCATAACAGCAGGTGGAACAACTTTATCAGACTTTGTAAATGCCGATGGAAAACCAGGTTATTTCGCGCAAGAACTCAAAGTATATGGAAAAGAAAATGAACCGTGTGTGGATTGTGGGACCTCTATAAAGAAAGTGGTTATTGGTCAGCGCAGTACATTTTATTGTTCTAAATGTCAAAAAAACTAAGTATTCACTATTTTTTGTAGATGGGCAAATTAATCTCAATAACGGCACCAAGAGCATCATTATAGGCCTTAATATTTCCCCCGTGTTCTTCAACAATTTTTTTAACAATGGCTAAACCAAGTCCAGAACCTGTTGCTTTGGTGGTTTCATAAGGTTCAAATAAATGCTCTAAAATTCTTTGTTTAAAACCATTGCCGTTATCACTAAATCTCAACACCAGTATATTATCTAATTGTTCACTGATTAGGGTTTCAATTTTAATCGTCAACTCTTGACCTTCGGCACTTTCAGATGAATTTTTAATTAAGTTCGTTAATAACTGCGAAAAACGCACTTTATCAATAAACATAGTGGGTTCAGGGTTGTGTAAAACCAAATCAAAATTTATTCCAGCGTGTGAAATATAATACAAATCCACGGCTTCTTTAATTAAACGATTCAGTCCACGCGGTTCTCGTTTTAATTCAGGGGCTTTGGCATAATCCGAAAATGCATTCACCAATGTTTTTAAATTATCCACTTGAGAGACGATGGTTTGAGTGGCTCTATCAAGAACATCTTTGTCTTCTTCGGGTAGTTTTTTCAAAAATCGCAGACGCAACCGTTCAGCAGATAATTGAATCGGTGTTAAGGGGTTTTTTACCTCATGCGCCAAACGCCGTGCCACCTCGGACCAAGCGGCATCCCGTTGAGCTTGATTAATAATGGTCTGGTCATCAAAAACAACAACAATACCACCCTCATCCTGCTCCTGTTCAGGAATGTGGCTGCCTCGCACAACCAATACTTTTCGCTCATCCTTTTGGGTAATTAAAATTTCTTGTTGCCATTCTTCGTTGTGGTCATTTAATTTAGTAATAATTAATTCGACCAAAGGTTCTAGCCCTTCATTTTTAACGGTTAATTGGCGGATGTTTTGGTTAACAATATCTATTGACTTGAGATTCACTATTTTCAAAGCTGCAGAGTTTGCCATAAGAATGCGTTGTTCTTTATTGACACTCAAGACACCACTGGATAAATGTGATAACACATTTTGCAGGTACAGCTGTTGATTCAAGGCATCGGTTTGCGCTCGGTGAGCCAGTGCACTGGAAGCGGCTAATTGAGAAGACATGGAATTAAAGGACTTAACTAAAAATCCAATTTCATCATTGGAGGTAACGGGTAACGTTGAGCTGTAATCGCCTTCTGCTATTCTTTCGGTTGCCTTGTAGAGCAGCCTAACAGGAGCAACCAGGTTTTTAGCTGCTGAAAAGGCCCACAACAAAGCTAACAACATAACAAGTAACAACACCAAGGCCAAAATAATATTGTAAGAGTTTTTGAGCTGCTCCCGTTGGTATTTTTGCTGATTATAGCCAATGGCAGCTTCTTCAATGTTATAGGCTAACTTACTGTATTGTTTTGGAATTGCAAAGAGACCTTGTAAATACCTAAAGTTTGATGAAACTCGCAACACGTTTTCAATTTTCACTAATACTCTAATTTGCAACAAAGACCCTTCTCTGGTTTCTATGCGGGTGAAATTGGTCCCATTACGAACATCTCTAAAAGCATTTTGTGGAGGCAAGTCCGTGGTTAAATCAAGGATGTCAATACTGGCTCTTTCGAGTATTTTTTCACTAGCAGAAATCAATGAAAGGCTAGTGGCATTAGATTCATCAAGAAACTTTTCTAGATAAATGGCTTGCCTTGGATTGTCTATATCTGCCAATTGAGCCGCTATTTTTTTTGTTTGATCTAATGCCTGTTTACTTTGTGTATTTAAAAATATTTCACCTAATTCAAGAGAGTCGTTTAACGCTTTGTCAATTTTAATGTCAAACCAACTGTCAATATAGTTATTTAAAATTTGAGTGGAAAAGAGATAAATGATAAGAACAGGCGGTAATGAAAGTGATGCAAAAGTTGTTACCATTCGAGTCGTTAAGCGAATGCCAGCTTCCTTTTTTTTGTTTTTTAAATACAGCCAAACCAGTCGTTGTGTGATGACTATGGCTAAAGTCAAAACCGCTAAAATTGATGCGCCAAAAAGCCACAAGTAAATACGATTAAACTGCTGCGAACCCTTGATAATCTCGCCCAAAGAGAATAAGGCAAAGAGCAAAGCCGATATGACAATAATGATTATTGTTTTTTTAACCAGACTTTTGTTCACTATTGCATCACTTTTTGTTCATGCCATGGCGTGTTTATATCCCAATTGGAATCAAATAAAACAGGCAATTGCATGGCAATAGGAAGACCGCCTTTATCAAGCATGATGCGTAACTTTACCCAACTCTTTGAGGTTATTGCAGAGTTAGGAAATTCAAAAACCATTAACTTTTCGAGTTCTTTCCACAGTTGCGGGTATTCATTAACGCCGATTTGCTCATCGGTTTTTATGTTCTTAATTTTGTAATGCTTGCCCAATGAAAAGTAAGAAACCTCCAAGGTGACTTTTTGTTTTTTTAAGGTTTTATTAAACCACAAACTTTGCGGTTCATACAAATCTACTTTTGCTATAATATTAATGCGAATACCGTTATCAATGGCTTCTTTAATTTGCACTGAGGTGCGAAAATCAAGTTGAGGTTTAATAACTGTGCTGGTTTCATTGCTGCTAATTTCTAAAAAAATAACATGGTTTTCAGCCACCACAAGCGTGCTGAAAAACAACAGTGTTAGTAACAGTTTAACGTTCATTTTTTTGAAGGTAACAGTAATAAAAACCATCCATATCTTGTGAGCCAGTTATTACTTGAATACCAAACTCACAACTCATTGCAAAGGGATATTTTAACTTGATTTCACTAAATTCAGGGTGAGAATTTAAAAATAATTTAATCTGTTGGCTATTTTCTTGCTTAAAAACCGAACAGGTGGCATAAAGTAGCCGTCCTCCGATCGCTAGTAATTTTGCAGCCGAGGACAAAAGCTCTTGTTGTGTTTCGCATATAGCCTTTAAATCTTCGGGCTTTCTCTGAAATTTAACATCCACTTGTCGGCGCACAATTCCTGATGCACTGCATGGAGCATCCAATAAAATTTTGTGGTATTTTTGACCTCCAAACCATGCATCACTTTGTGAACCATCGCCAACAATTACCTTTGCTTTTAACTTTAAACGATGCAAATTTTCATGGATTTTCTGTGCGCGGTTTTGGTATAACTCTAAAGCATCGAGTGAAATATTACTATTCAACTCGAGCAAATGCCCTGTTTTTCCACCAGGGGCGGCACACATATCAAGTATATGTTCATTGTCTTGCGGATTTAAAATATGTCCTGCCAATTGCGCACTGACATCTTGTACCGATAAATTACCTGATAAAAAATCATCATTACTAGTAATAATTTGTGCTTCAATTTTATAAGCACCTTCAATACTTGGGTGTTTTTGAGCACTCTCTATTGGTTTTTTAGAGCGCACCCATAGCGGTGGTTTTTGGTTGTTTGCTTGCATGATTGTTTGCCAATCAACAGGCCAATCGTTCTTGAGTTGATCTATCCACCATTGTGGGTGCTCATATTGTGCAACTTCATCTTTCGGCTTATACTCTTTGTTTTTCAAAACCTGTCTTAGCGTGGCATTGATTAATCCACATGCCCAACGTTTTTTAAGTTTTTTTGCCACTTTGGAGGCTTCATTTACCACTACGTGTTCGGGCTTTTGTTGGTAATAAAACTCGGCAAGGGCTTGCGATAAAATGACTCGAACCAACTTATCCTTGGGTAATTTTTTCACGAACTGTTGCCAGCGATCTTGCAACTGCAAATAATGCCGAATGGTGTCATAACACAAGGCCTTGACTGCTGATTTAAACTCAGGAGCAAGGTTTTCACTTAGGCGTTGCTTAAAAAGCTCGCTTAAGTTTTGTTTTTTAAAAACCACTTCATAAGTAATTTGTGCGGCAATTATTCGTTGATTACTCATATAAACCAATCAGTCTTGGCTTGCATAAATTGGGTGATATCCATGCGTTTTTTACCCGACTTTTGAATGGATAAAATGTTCAGCTGACCTTTTTTGCATTGAATAGACAAAGAGGATTTGTCTGCTCGCGCAATTTCTCCCACTGCGGCTTGACTGTCCTCTTCAATAAATTTTGATTGCCAGATTTTATAATCATCACCGGCAATATTTGCAACGGTTCCAGGCCAAGGAACCAACGCCCTAATTTTTCTATCAATCATCTCAGCACTTTGACTCCAATCAATCACCGACTCAGCTTTTGTTAATTTCTTGGCATAGGTTACTTTGTCTTCATCCTGAACCATTGGCGGTGGCAAATTGTTGTCCTGCAATAACTCAATGGCTTCAAGCAAGGCATTAGCACCCATCACGGCTAATTTATCGTGTAACTTTTCAGTGGTTTCATCATCAGCTATGGCGCATTCATGCTGCACATACACCGCACCAGTATCAAGGCCTGCTTCCATCTGCATAATGCCCACACCAGTGCTTTTATCACCTGCCAATAGAGCACGATGAATAGGGGCAGCACCACGCCAACGAGGCAATAACGAAGCATGGATATTCCAGCACGAAATTGTGGGAATATCCAAAACAGCTTGCGGCAAAATCAAACCATAAGCAACTACCACCAACAAATCTGGTTTTAAGGTGCGCAATTCTTCAATCGCATCTCCATCACGCAAGGAAACTGGTTGATAAACCTCAATATTATGCTCCAAAGCACATTGTTTAACTGCCGAAAACTGTACCTTTCGACCTCGCCCAACCCCTCGATCGGGTTGAGTATAAACGGCTACCACTTCGTGCTTGTTCTGGATTAGTTTTTTTAAAGGAGCAACTGAAAACTCTGGGGTTCCGCAAAAGACTATTCGCATGAATGTTTCTCCACAATTGGCAAAGATAGCTGGATGGACTCAATAATGCCTTCATCATAAAATATGCGTTTGTATTCAGCACGAGACACCGAAATATAACGGTCATTACCTCCAATTTCGACTTGTGCACCTGATTTCACCGCACGCCCTGCCTCGTCCACACGAACAACCATGGTCGCCTTTGCACCCGAATGGCAAATGGTTTTAAGCTCCACCAAATGATCTGCCCACGCCAATAAATATTGACTGCCAGTAAACAATTCACCCTGAAAATCTGTCCGCAAACCGTAAGCCAAAACAGGAATATGCAATTGATCCACCACTTCGGTTATTTGATAGACTTGATCTTTGCTTAAAAACTGCGCTTCATCCACCAAAACACAATGGATATTGTGTTCTTTGTGGTATTTATTAACCAAATTTAACAAATTTTCTTTTTCAGAAAAAATCACAGAAGGCGAATCAATACCAATCCGCGAAGTCACCTTGCCGACACCAAAACGGTTGTCAAAAGCTGGTGATAGAATCAACGTGTTCATGCCACGTTCGCGGTAATTGTAACTGGATTGCAACAAATGCGTGGTTTTTCCCGCATTCATCGCCGAATAATAAAAATACAGCTTAGCCATAGAATAAAAATGCATGAATAAAAAAATCTATTTTAGCAGTATTCTATCGTTTTGGGATTTTAAAAACACTCAAAGGATAAAAATATGTTTTGAACTATCTCAAATCCATTCCCAACACAATCGTTTAGCCCTTTGGACTTTTTGTGATGCCTTCATGAAAAATAATGCCTTCAGTTTTTAAGGCAGCAAGAATAGGTTGGTATATGTCTTTTGTTACGGGCAGTATCAACCCTTTGTTTTTGATTTTATTATTTGCAATCAGCTGGGCTGCCATTGCTGCTGGATACCCCACTGTTTTTGCCATGGCGCTGTATCCACCAACCTCTCCGATTTGTTTTAAAACAGAAGTCAGGTTATATCGACTACCATCTGGCTCTTTTATAACAAATTCATGTTGTAATACGACCATGTCTTTTTCGCCTTCTTTGTAGCTTAACCTTTGTAAAAGCAGTGCACAAAAAGCATCCAATGCTGAAGATTTGGTTGCAACCTTTTCATCAGAAAAACAACCTAGCCATTCCAATGCGTTCAATGACTTTTTATCAAGATTGGACTGAATATTTTTCAAGTCATTTTCACCATTTAGTGCCACCATAAAATCACGCCACGAGATGTCTTTGGGGATTGCAATGGTTTTGGGGTTTAAGAGGCCCAGTAATTTTGCGGATTGAATGATTTGACTAAACCCTTGGTAACGCAACGTTCCTCGCAGGATTGTTTTAGCAGATTTTATGGCATAGATTTTTTTATAACTAATGGATTCACGATTGGGATAACCCTCTAAATCCAAATTTGCTATTTTCATGGGTTTGCTCCACAACAACAAATCCTCACCTTTAACCTTTATCACTTCATCCTTGTCTAAATAAACGGCATCATTTAACAGCGCCATTAAAGCACCGCGTGGTTCCCATGAAAACTTATAACCCAAAGGATTATTGTTGTTATCAGGAGCAGGAATGCCACCACACCAAGAGGTAAAGGACTCGATTTTCTTACCATTTTTATGAGCTGTATCTATAATTTCCATGGCACTTAAGTGATCAATGCCAGGATCGAGTCCTATTTCATTGAGAATAATAATGCCTGCAGCTTTTGCTTGTTGGGCTAACTCACGCATGGCATCAGTCTCGTAGCTAGCGGTCACTAAATGTGATTTTTGTTCAATACAAACCTGTGCAACAAGAGCATGAAATGGCGCGGGAACGAGACTAAGCACCACCTGTTTATCTTTAACAAGTTTGGTTAAATCGGCTTTATTGCTAACATCAATTTGTAAATTTGAAACGTGCGGGTATTTATTAGCAACCTTTTTGGTGTTTTCATAATCATAATCTGCCAATGTGATGCAATTATTTTTGTTTCTGCTTAAATATTCAACCACTGGTTCAGCAACAAAGCCAGCGCCCAAAACTAAAAATCTAGTCATTGTTTATTCTCTTTTTATTTGTTACTATCTTATGTCAATATTAATGGTGAGTAAAAAGCTTAATGGAAAACTACGGTTTTATTTCAATTGTGCCTGTGTTGGTCACTTTATCGGTTGCCCTTTGGTCAAAAAATGTTATTTTGGGGCTTTTTATTGGCGTTTTGCTTGGTGTATTAATTTTACATGGCTTAAATCCTTTTACAGGTGTTGGCATTGTGGTTGAAAAATACATTGTCGCTCAAGTGACAAAAAGCTCTAATGCGGGCATTTTGGTGTTAATGGCATTTATCGGTGGGCTGGTTGGCTTAATGGAGAAATCAGGAGGCGCTGCTGCTTTTGCTGGCATGGTGGTTAAATACATTACCAACAAGACCAAAGCTAAATTGGCCGCTTGGGCTAGTGGCTCTTTATTGTTTTTCACTGACTCAGGAACCCCGCTGATTGTTGGCCCTTTATTTCGTCCAATTATGGATGGTTTAAAAATCTCGCGCGTAAAACTGGCATGGATAATTGATTCCACCGCTTCTCCTGTGGCTGTATTGATTCCTTTTATTGGCTGGGGTTTGTATTCTCAAGGGTTGATTGCTCAAGAGTACGAAGCACTTGGCATAACAGAAGATGCTTTTACCACTTACGTAAAAGCTGTTCCGTTTCAGTTTTATTCAATCCTTGCTGTTTTGATTGTGCCTTTAATCATTACCATGAAAGCAGACTTTGGACCAATGAAAAAAGCCGAAGAAAACCGTGCAAATGGCATTGCTCTTGAAGGCGATGTGGTTGAAAAAATTGAACTCGAAGACACCTCAAATGCCAAACCAATTATGGTATGGTTGCCTTTATCCATAATGATGTTGGTTCTTTTTGCTTTACTTATTCCACACGGATTCCCTTTTGATATGACCCATATTCCATCCAATGCCTTTCGTTCTGCGTTGTCTACTGGTTATATTTTTGCCTCATTATCACTTATAGTATTGATGGCAAAATACGGCATAAAGAGCCTTACTGAGGGTTTTAATTTATACCTTAAAAGCATGGGCAATATGTTTAGTATTTTAATAATTTTGATACTAGCGTGGTCACTTGGTGCAATAGGCAAGGACTTAGGCACTGCAAATTATATTGTCACTCTTGCCGACGGCTCTTTTCCTGCTTATTTAATTCCTCTTATTGCTTTTATTATTGGTGGAATTATTTCCTTTTCCACAGGTTCTTCTTGGGGAACATACGCTATATTAATTCCCTTGATTGTACCCATGGCTTACCAGTTTGACGCTCCCATGTATGTGTGTATTGGTGCTGTATTATCTGGCGGTCTTTTTGGCGATCATTGTTCGCCAATTTCTGATACCACTATTCTTTCTGCCACGGGTGCGGGTTGTTCACAAATAGATCATGTTAAGACTCAATTGCCTTATTCATTATTTAATGGTGCGTGCTGTATTGTTGCTTATTTGTTTGCTGGATTTACTGGTAGCGTTTGGGGGTTGGCGGTAGGTGTTGTCTTGTTAGTGCTTGGTTTATTAATCATTAAAAAACGGTCGAACTAAAATTATGAAAATAACTGCTAATCGAATGAAGTGGTTCTTGCGCTTTTATCCACCCTATCTTGGAGCTGGAATTAAAGTGGACTACATCAGCGATGACTGGATGGATGCTCAAGTCTCAATGAAACTCAAGTGGTATAACCGCAATTACGTCAAAACCCATTTTGGTGGCAGTTTAATCTCGATGACTGACCCATTTTATATGCTCATGTTAAGCAATATTTTAGGGAGCAACTACGTGGTTTGGGATAAAGTAGCCAGTATAGATTTTATCAAGCCAGGTGTAAGTAAAGTTTCTGCACAGTTTAGGTTGACCGATAAAATTATTGATGAAATATTTGAGCATACAAAAAGCGGTGAAAAATACTTGCCTACTTTCAACGTCAATATATTTGATGAAAAAGGAATAGTTATTGCAAAAGTGCATAAGACGCTTTATATCAGAAAAAGACCACTCAGGAAGACTGTTTAAATTGAGTTAAAAGCCATTTATGAATTTCTTGTGCTGTTTGCTTATCATCTGAACGAGCAGAGTTGTGAGGTGTTATGGAAATATCTTTCCTGTTCCAAAAAACATGGTTTTCGGGCAATGGCTCAATGGCAAAAACATCGATAACGGCTCTTTTAATTAAACCTTTATCCAGTGCATCAATTAAATCGCTTTCTATCAGTTGTTCTCCTCGACCAACGTGAATGATTATTGGGCGTTTTTTGCAGTACGCCAAATATTTTTTATTCAGTATGCCTTCGGTTTTTGCAGTTAACGGCAATAAACACACAATATAATCACTGGTTTGCATAACATGCTTCAAACCTATTTCGCCATGAAAGCACTCAATGTTTTCAACTTCTGAGTGGTGTGTATAAGCAATGGTATCGAACCCTAAGTCTAAAAATTTATCCGCAACGAATTTACCAATGCTTCCTAGCCCTAAAAAACCAACAGTTTTCTGCGGCAACTCATTCACACACCACACTTTGTTTTGTTGTTGCGTTTTATAAGCTTTTAATTCCCTGTAATCGCTTAGAACATAAGCCAAAATATATTGTGCCATTTGCTGTTTTAAAAACGGTGTTACAATACGGTGAACGGGAATATTTGAGGGCAAACCTGCATCACTTGTAATAAAGTCAGTTCCTGCTCCAAGAGAAGTTACCGCCTTTAAGTTTTTGAACTCAAGCAATATTCCTTTAGGTTGCTTCCACAAAACAGCGCACTCTACTTCTTCAGGGTTATAAATATCAGGCCAAACTTGAATAGCTAAATCGGGTTGCAACAACTGCAAGTATTGTTTTAAATTCTTTGTGCAACGATCGGTAACAACAATGGCAAGGCTCATCTTTGTGCTTTTGCCAATTCTTCAAGGTGTTTGAGTGCTTTGATGTAAACCCCTTTCTTGAATTTCACCACTTTTTTAACGGGATACCAAAAATGCACCCATTTATAATCATCAAACTCTGGTGAGCCTGTGTGATTAAAGCTTAAGTGAGAGTCTTTGCCGAGAAATTTTAACAAGTACCACACTTGTTTTTGCCCAATACATAATGGTTTTGAGTTTTTCCTTTGGAATTTTTTAGGTAACTTATAACGTAACCAACCGGGGGTAGAACCTAACAATTCGACGTGCTTTGGTCTTAAACCAATTTCTTCATAGAGTTCTCGGTACATTGCCTCTTCACTGGTTTCGCTAGAATCTATCCCACCTTGTGGAAATTGCCAGCCGCTATCTTGATACCTTTTTGCAAAAAAAACTTTACCATTATCAGAAAGCAAGATGATGCCAACATTTGGGCGGTATCCATCTATATCAATCATAATTAATGTGTGCTGCTGCGTTTAAACAACAGTCTAAAATAGTTAAACTGTCTTTATTCTTTCAAAAAAATATAATAAATACAATGTTTTCTCCACTAACTATGGCTTTAATGTTAAATAGGGTTGAAATTCAACTGCCCATACCTTAGTATTGAACGTACTAATTTAATCGTATAATAGGCACTCAATGAGAAATATCTTTATAACATCTTTAACAATCTTTTTTTTAGTAAACTGCGCATCTAAGTGTAGGAAAAAATAATAGAGCAAGAAATATTGAAGTTTCCAAACATTCAAAACTTGTTCTTGCAGATAAAGATAGTGATGAAAAAGTGATTTGTAAGCAAACACGTCGCATCGGCTCAAATCGTATAACTACAATTTGCAGATCGCAATCAGAAATCAAAAAAGTCAGAGATGCAACGCAAATAGATTTACATAAAAGAATTCAAGGTGGTCCAGGAGGAGCCTCCGAGTCTGGAGGTTTGTAAAATTACTTTAAGATAATAAATTAGAGGTTAATACACTCATGCAAAAAAGAGTGTATTAACCAATTAACCAGTATATTATTAATCCGTGGTACATTTAGCAAATCTTAATTTTCAAGTTGTTAGAGACTTTTGCACAACTCGTGGAACGTAGAAAAAAGTTGTAAATAACTGGCTAATTCTAAGTTTTTCAACTCATAGTAGCGAATTTTATGTCCTTCTTACTCATCATCAGAATATTTTCACATCCTCTTTAGCCCACAGTATAAAAGGCTATTTTTTGATGGGTGTAGCCTATTGACATTTAAATATCCACAGTGATTCAATAGAACTTTATTTATTTACCTCTGTTTTATCAATTATCGATGCAAAATAAATGGCATTGATTAGCCATTTTTGCGTGCCTAACCAGTAGCCTCGGAAGGTTGGGTTAAAACCAAACTTAATGAGGCTGCCTTTGCCATTACGTTCGGCGATAGCCATGGGGGCTTGAGCAAATTGTTTTTGTTTTTCTGCTGATAAATAACCTGCAGCCAATGGGTTTTGGTTGGCTATTAGAGGTGTGGCATAGGGGTTTTTGGAAGTTTCTAATTGGCTATTGCCTTTGAGTAACAGAAATTGACTTTGTTGGTGCATGCCATAAGCTAACGGATGAGTTAAATCAGCCCTGGCAGAGATAATGGCTCCACCGATGGTATTTTTGGCGTTATCTTTTTCAAAATCACCGTAGCTGCGGTTTTCAACAATTTCGGCTTCTTCATTTGATGAGTTTTCTTGTGTTTCTTTTTTCTTATTTAGCAGGTTTTTCTCTGCCCATTTTGCTGACTTTTGCAAACTGATAAGATGCCCACCTTGTTTTATCCAGGCTTTTATTTTTGCATTGGTTTTTTCTGTTAGGGATTTGTAGTTACCCGATGGCAATATTATATGACTGTAATCGCCTAGTTGAATTTTTGGCAGCTGTTTTTTGTTAATTTTAGTCAATGGCATACCAACTTGGGTATCAAATAAATGCCAAATACTGCCTGTTTGGTAACTGTTAATGCCTTCACCCATTACCATCAACACTTTGGGCTTGTTGAGGGTGACAACTGCAGGCGAACCTAAATCAATGCCCTTTTTGTTATGCACTTTTGTTAGCGCATAACTTGGCACTTGAAAAAATTCGGCACAATTGGCGACGGCTTTGGTAATTTCGGTATTTTTGCCGTCTTTTTTTAAGTCAACAATAATCGAGCCTGGTTTAAATTCAATGGTTTTGCCCTCGATTTGAATGCTGAATGGTTTTTTTATTACTTTGGTGCTGATGTCTCTTTGTTGCAGGTAATTCAATGCAGCAGCGGTATTGCCTTTATCCCAATTAAAAGCATAGGCTATGGCATCTTTTTGGTAATGGTTTTGGGTGACTTTGAAGGTGATTTTTTTGGTCTTTGGCGTGCTTTTGATTTGGGCGTAGTCAACTCCCCACGCCATGCCAATATTCCAAGCAGAAACATCGTAAAAGGTGTTGTCTTTGAATTGAGTATCGGTATTAAATAATGATTTTATCAAGGTGTATTGTTTTTGCTCAATTGGAATGTAAAGTGAAGTATTGGCGTTGTATGTGTGTTTATTGAGCGTGATGTTTTCATCGAGCATTGTCACTTTTATGTTGTGAATGGATAAGTAGTCTGCCATCTTTTGGGCTTTGATGCTGTCCTTTTCAAAGTCTAATAAGTAGCCTTTGAAATTTTCCAAACGGGCTTGTTCTAAGGCATTTTTGAAAAATTCTCTTTTGTAGTTTAATAATTTTGTCTTGAGTGCAAAAGCTCCTTTTAAGGTTGAAAGTGCGGTGCGAAATTGGTTGTCAATTCCATCAACCAAGGTGCGCATGCCTTCATCGGTGGATAAATTACCACCATTGGCACGGGCTTGTTCGAATAATATACCAATACTGCCTTGTAAGTCGGGATAAGTCGAACCCTTTCCAGGGTAAAAATCATCGTAGCTTTCTTGGCTGTAAAAACGCATGCCTTTGTCGCTTAATGTTTTGGCGTGGTAAGTAGCTAGTTCGGTGGTTAAGCCGATATTATTTTGTGGTATCAGCGGATTGGTTCGATCAGGCACGCCTGGTTGAAAAAAGAAGGTTTTGTCACTGCTCATTTCGTGGTGATCATCCAGCACATGTGGGTTCCATTGATGGAAAGCTTTAATGCGTGCTTGAGTTTCTACTTGCGATAACAGCAGCCAATCGCGATTAAGGTCAAAGAAATAATGATTGGTTCTGCCGTTGGGGGATTGTTCCTTGTGTGCTAAATCATTTCCATCTGGGTTGTCAATCATGCCACGATGAGAATTAATGTCGGTGACATAACGGTCGTATCCATCAGGGTTAATGGTTGGGTCGATAATAATTAAGCTTTGGTTAAGTATTTGGTCAATTTCATCTGAATGCCCAGCAATGAGGTGATAAGCATACAAAATACTGGCATTGGCACCACTGGCTTCATTGCCGTGCACACTAAAACCGTTCCATACCCGTAAAATTTTGTCATTAGTGGCAAGTGCTTCGAGGTTTTCCATGTTTTTATCAGAACTGATGAACAACAAAACCAAACGCCTGCCTTCATTGGTCATACCATAATCGACCAATCGAGCACGGGCAGATGAAGCCGCAAGAATGCTTAAATAATTAATGATTTGGTCGTGACGGTAGTGCCTTTGACCGACTTCCAACCCAGTAACCGCTCGCGGTGATGGAATCGAGGTGTCGTAACGCGTGTCATCGGGAAGATAGTCTTCTAAAACTACCGCATTAACTGACAGACTGGCGAAAAACATAAAAAGTAGAGTGGTTAATTTAATCATAAGGATTTCTCTAATAGTCAAACTCTGCCACAACTGGCGTGTGATCTGAGGGGCGTTCCCACGCCCTTGGCTCTTTATCAATATAGGCAGCTGTTAGCATTTCAGACATCGGTTCGTTGGTGAGGATTAAATCAATACGCAGACCTAAGTTACGCGGAAAACCTCCCATTCGATAGTCCCACCACGAATAATGCCCACCATCATCGTGTAATAGACGGAAGGAATCATCAAAACCTAAATCTAAAATATCTTCAAGCTTGGCTCGTTCTTTGTCCGTGCACAGTATTTTACCCCGCCAATACTCGGCATCGTAAACATCGCGGTCATCTGGAGCAATATTAAAGTCCCCTAAGACCACCACATTTTCGTATTCTTCTAATTGCTGACCGATAAAATTGGTGACTTGTTCAAGCCAGTGCATTTTGTAGGTGTATTTTTCAGAGTCAGGTTCTGACCCATTTACCACATATAAGTTAATAATACGCACGTCATCAATGGTGGCAGCCAAAATCCTGCGTTGCGGATCGTCCAATCCTTCAATATCGGTAACAACATCCGTTGCAGCTGATGAACTGATAATGCAAACACCATTATAAGTGGGCTGTCCCGAATAAACCACATGCCAACCGGCTGCAGTGATTTCCTTTTCAGGAAATTTATCATCGGTGAGCTTGGTTTCTTGAATGGCTAAAACATCAGGCGAGTTTTGTTTCGACCATTGTAAAACGTGTTCTAAACGAACTTTAAGAGAATTAACATTCCAACTAACAATTTTCATGCGGATTTAAAAAGAGTATAAAAAATAAACTTTACCACACTATTAGAATTGTGGTGGTGTTTTTATTCAAAACTATCGCGAGTGACACCAAAATTATACAAGGCTTCACTAGTGAGAATATTTCATAGGATATGCAATATTTTAGACCGCTAAATTCGAGTCATAAGCGCAACTCCATTGATTTACTCATGCTTTTCTCGACAATAACCAATAAAAAGTGCCCACTGCGACTACATCACCTGAAGAATCCTTGATGGTGGTTTGCACTTGGTATTTGAGTTCATCTTTAACCTCTGGAATTTCGCAAATACACTGCGCAGTTAAATCACCTTTGGCTTTCTTGATGTATTCCATTTCCATTTTGGTTAAGATGCCGCGAATCTGACTGCTCATGCCTGACAATACCGCCAAACCACTGGTAACTTCTCCAAGATTTATCAAGGCAACCGCATGAATACTGCGCAGGTGATTTTTATTCGATTTTCGCTCTTTTAAAAATGCGTGGCAATGCCCTGGCTTTAAATCGGTGATTAATGCTTTAATGCTTCCCGTGTAAGCCGCCATTCGGCCCACCATGTGGGAAAATAGCTTTTTACCAAAAGGTTTGTCTTTTAACTTTTTCCAGTTCGCTAGTATTTTTTCGCCAGGTGATTCGTTATTTTGTGCCATAATACGATTTTTTTATAATTGAGTAATGAAAATGTACCCCAATCATTATAAATATGTTTCAAAAATTATCAACCAAGGACTGCAAAAGGCAAGACTTGATGGTGTTCTTATCTATTCTGGGCATGCAAACAATTATTTTCTTGACGATATGCCGTATGCTTTTGTTTGCAACCCGCATTTTAAATGGTTGGTGCCGATTACCGAAACACCGCATTGCATTATTCATTATAAACCAGCAGAAAAACCTAAATTATATTTGTATCAACCCAAAGATTATTGGCATTCGTTGCCAAAAACAGTCAAAGGGCAGTGGGCAGAGTATTTTGAAATCATTCCTGTAGCCAATAAAGAAGAAGTGCCTGATTTTAGTCAGTTAAAAAACCATGCTTGGATTGGACAAGAAGATTCTTGCGAATACGACAACCTCAAACACAATCCGCGCACTTACATGGATTACGTACATTGGCACCGTGCAGTTAAAACCGAATATGAAATTAATAACATACGTCAAGCCAACACACGGGCACTGCGTGGTCACAAAGCCGCATACCAAAGCTTCAAAAAAGGCTTTAGTGAATTTGAATGCCATTTAGCGTATATGCTTGCCACAGAACATAATGAATACCAACTGCCTTATGGCAATATTGTGGCTCAAAATGAAAACGGTGCGGTCTTGCATTACCAACACACGCAACGTTTTCGTCACCCTGTAGAAAACCTTAAATCCTTTCTTATTGATGCAGGTTGTCAGGTTAATGGCTATGCCTCCGACATCACACGCACTTATGCTTACGATGACAAAAGTGAATTTGCCCAATTAATTACTGCTCTTGAAAAAATGCAAATAGAAATTGGCAAAAAGGCGGTTGTTGGCAGCAGTTATGTTGACCTGCACGCCCAAGCACATTTTATGATAGCCAATATTTTAATTGATTTTGAAATTATTTGTGGTTCGGCAACCCAAGCCGTGGAAACAGGCTTAAGCAATGTCTTTTTACCTCATGGTTTAGGGCATTATTTGGGCTTGCAAGTGCATGATATCGGTGGTCATCAAAGCGATGAAGAGGGCAATATTTTATCGCCACCCGAATTACACCCTTTTTTACGACTCACCCGAACTCTGCAAGAAAACAATGTTTTAACCATAGAACCAGGCATTTATTTTATTGATATGCTGCTCGAAAAAGCCAAAGCAACAAAGCAAGGGAATTTTATTAATTGGTTACGAATCGAAGATTTTAAACCTTATGGTGGCATCAGAATCGAAGATAATATTGTCGTTAAAGCAAAAAACTCTCTTAATTTGACACGTGGTTATTAACCCTGCTAGATAATACCATTCATCAGGAGTTAAAGAAATTCCCATATCAAGGCGTAGCCTGCAATTAATGGTTGTTCCCTTGATAAAGGCTGCAACGCTGAGATGGGGGTTTCTTTAACTCCCTATCTTGTTGAAATATAAATGAAAGGTCTAAACCTATTCGCTCTTGGACTGCGTTATCAGCATTTGATATAGGATGGCTAAACCTTCATGCTGATGCCTTGCCAAGAACAAATAGGATTAGACTGATGAGCGGTATTATCTAGCAGGGTTAATAATAAAGCCTTACTTCATCCTTGGTAGGGTTACACCTTTTTGACCTTGGTATTTGCCTTTTTTGTCTTTGTAGGAGGTTTCGCATTCTTCATCGGATTCAAAGAAAAGAAATTGTGCCACGCCTTCATTAGCATAAATTTTGGCTGGTAAGGGTGTGGTGTTTGAAAATTCGAGTGTAACATGTCCTTCCCATTCGGGTTCTAGCGGTGTCACATTGACGATGATTCCACAACGGGCGTAGGTAGACTTACCTAAACAAATAGTCAAAACATTGCGAGGAATTTTTAAATACTCGACTGTTCGAGCCAGTGCAAATGAATTTGGCGGGATAATGCAAACATCCGACTTGACATCGACAAAGCTAGCAGGGTCAAAGTTTTTTGGATCGACAATGGACGAATTAATATTAGTAAAGATTTTAAATTCATCCGCACACCTGACATCGTAACCATAGCTTGAAGTGCCGTAGGAAATTTTTTTATTATCCTTATCTGAAGAAGTGACTTGTCCGTCCTCAAAAGGAGAAATCATGCCATGTTCCAATGCCATTTTTTTTATCCATCTGTCTGATTTTATTGTCATCTTTATGCCTATAAGTTATGAAGTTTAAGTTCAGGGATGTCTTTATTAATATCTACGGGTAATTGAGCGAGTAACTGCCCCACTTTCATTGCCACAACCAAGCCTTTTTGAGAAATTTCAGAATCTATTCCCCAAACATTTTCGGGTGTGCCTTCGTCCATGTTTTGGCGGATATTGATATTTAAAGGCAGTTGCCCAAGTAAGTGCGTATCAAATTTGGCTAACATTTTGTTTGCCGCACCTTCTCCAAAAATATGCGATTCGTGGTTGCAATTTGGGCAGGTAAAGACACTCATGTTTTCGATAACTCCAAGCACTGGAATTTCGACTTTTTCAAACATTGCAAAGGCTTTTTGTGCATCTATCATGGAAATATCTTGCGGCGTGGTGACCACAACGGTTGCGGTAACTGGTATTTTTTGTACCATTGTTAATTGAATATCGCCGGTTCCTGGTGGTAAATCTATCAACAAATAATCCACTTCATCCCAACGGGTTTCTTCCACCATTTGCATCAAAGCCTTGGTTATCATTGAACCACGCCAAATAGCCGGGGATTCTTCATCTATCATGTAACCCAAGGACATGCTTTGAATGCCATCGGCATTAACTGCAATAAAGCTTTTGTTGTCAGGAGAGGTGGGTTTACCGTAATCTCCTAGCATACGAGGCATACTCGGTCCATAAATATCGGCATCCAAAATGGCAACGCGTGCACCCAGTTTTTGTAAAGACTTGGCAAGCATGACTGTTACTGTAGATTTTCCAACACCGCCTTTTCCTGATGCGATAGCAATTATATTTTTCACACCCTTTATTGATTCAATGTCTTTTTTTGTTTTGTGGGTGCGAATTTCAGTTTTTAATTGAGACTCTTGATTGTAACACGCATTTAGAGCCTGACTGATTTCGGATTCAAATCCTTGAAAAGGAAATTTTAGCGAGAAATGTACGGCGTCTTTTTCCTTAACTTCGATTGATTTTCCAAAAGTTAAATCGGTGACAGGATTTTTTGCATTTGCCACGCATTGTTTGATTTCTTTATTCATGTTCTAGCACCTTGGCTAATAGCTGTTGGGTTGATTTATCAAGATGAACTTCTTCAAGAGTATCGTCTTGGATGTGCTCAACTATATTTCGAGCAATGGATTTACCGAGTTCAACTCCTGGTTGATCAAAGCAGTTGATGTTCCATATAACGGATTGAACATATATCATGTGTTCGTACATAGATAACAATTGACCAAGTGAACTGGGCGTTAACTCTTTGAGCAAGATTGTGGTGCTTGGACGGTTGCCGGGGCAGTTGAACTGTTTTTCATCGTCATCGCTGCCATTCATTAACGCTGCTGATTGGGCTAACATGTTTATCAACAAGTATTTTTTTGCTTCCGTTTGCGGCCCCAGAACCCCAATAAAGTCGATGGGTAATACGTCTTTACTTTGGTGAAAAGCTTGAAAAAAAGCGTGTTGAGATAATTGCCCATGATCACCAAATAACCATGGCGATGTAGATACACTGACTTCTTCGCCATTGACGTCATGCATTTTGCCGTTGCTTTCCATCATCAGTTGTTGTAACCATGCAGGCAGATGCTTTAAATTGGCATCATAGGGAATCACAGCATAGGCAGTGAGCTGCATGAAATTACGGTACCATATTGATAGCATTGCCATCAAAACAGGTATATTTTGAGCAAAATTGGTTTCTTTAAAATGTTTATCCATTTTCTCAGCGCCAGCCAAAAAGGATAAAAATGCTTTTTCGCCAATTGCCATCAATAAGGGAAAGCCAATGGAGGACCAAACCGAAAACCGTCCGCCGGTTGCATTATCAAATGGCAATACATGACTCTTGGGAACACCAAATTGCTCAGCTTTAGGTTCATTTGCTGTTGCAACAACAAAAGATTGGTTGTTTTGGGTTGGCTGATAATTTTTCTTTTTGACCAACAGCGCTTTTATCGCATGTGCATTTTTTAGTGTTTCTATCGTGCCTAAGCTTTTTGAGCTAACACAAAAGAGTGTTCGCTCTATATCGGTTGTATTGACTATTGATTTTAATCTAACATCGTCAATACTGGCAAAATAGAGTACCTTAACTTTGCTTTTCATTTGCAAGTCCGTCAAAGCTTGAATGGCAATTTTGGGCCCAAGGTAAGAGCCTCCTATGCCAATATTAACCACAGTTTCAACGCGCTTGCCAAATGCAGTTAACCACTTACCTGAAGAGTAGTTTTGCGCCACTTTAAACATTTTATTTCTGTCGTTTATCATCTGAACAGGTGGGTTTGTTTGCCTTTGTAAAGTGTGCGTTGCAGGTTTGTTCTCAGTGACATTAATGTTATGCCCTGTAAATAGGTGAGTGATTTTTTTTGCGAGTTGACTGGCGTTTGCTAATTTTATTAAAGAGCTAAGAATTTCTGGAGTTATCCAGTTTTTTGAGAAATCAACAAAAACATCTTCCACTTCAAATGATAACGATGTGGCTCTGTTATGTGATTGACTAAATAGCGCTTGCAAATCTTTAACCGATTCATCACACGCTAATTTTTTTAATTGTTGCCACTGGGCTAAAAAATCTTGATTCATATTGTCGGTATTTTACCTATTGCATACTTATTTTAAAACAATATACCCAAAAAAAAACCCATCCGATCCTGGATGGGTTTTATTAATGCTATATTATTTATTTTGCCCTGTATCGTTTTGTAGATGGAAATGAAAAGTAACCTGCTTCAAAACATGCGTCTATATTAGCAATGCTTTGGTATTTATGCAACTATTTGTTGTTTTTGCTCAAAATAGTTGTAAATTTGTCTCTAATCAGCAACTTCTTATTATTATGTTGCATAAATACCACTATATTTTTTTAATAATGTCGTTTGCTTCACTCTTTTTATCGTAATATTTTCCTAATTTTCCTTTTTTTGGGATGATTATCTCACTATTTAATTCGAGTAATGGAACAATAACGAAGCTTCTTTCGGTTATATGGGGGTGGGGAATCTCTAAATGTTGCTGTTTTACCACATTATTGCCATACAATAAAATATCAATGTCGATGACTCGCGGACCCCATTTTTCAGTTTTGGTTCTTCCCATCTTAATTTCAATTATTTTTAACGCTTCAAGTAAATCCACAGGTTTGAGTTTTGTTCTGATTTTGATTGCCGTGTTAATAAAGTCTTGTTGATTTGTTTTACCCCACGGCTTGGTTAAATACAGACTTGCCGTTTCAAGTGTTGTTATGTGGGCTGATTCATCAATCAGTTCCAGGGCTTTTTTAATATTGGCTTGAGAGTCGCCAACGTTACTGCCTAAACCCAAATAACAAGTGTGTGATTTAGGGCTTAGTTTTATTTTTTTAACTCGGGGTGGAAAAATAAGTTCTTTTTGCTTTTGGGCTGATAGTTTTTGAATATCCGTCCACCACTGCGCTAGTGTTTCAATTTCTGGAGTTTCGGATTGACGTAACAATAAAAAATCATAAGCGGCTCTAAAGCGAGGATTCTCTAATGTCGCAAACACCCTTTTGCCTTTAGTAAAATTAAAACGGTATTGCAACAACCAAATATGCCTAATGCCTATTTGAATAACTTTGGGAATCGCCAAACGTGTTCGTGCTATAATAAATGTTTCATTCGCAGCGGTATTGACCGCTTCATAAAGTGGCACTTTTTTGTTTTCCAATCGGTCGATTATTTCTCGTGCAAAGGGCCACATAAAACAGGCAAAAAGGAAAATTGGGGTGATACTCTTACCTTGTGCAATACGCGAATCGGTGCTGTTCAATGCACGCTCTATAAAAGACTTGTTTTGGGGATTTTTATCTATAGCAGAATGAATTTTTGGAAAAATAAATTGAAACAAGTTAAATTTTTTCATTAACCTATAGGCTTCTGTGCCATTACTGCAATGAAATAACTTAACCAATTCATCAAATAGCCGTGCTGGAGATACATTGGCTATTGTTTGGTGTTCGGATTGGGTGGCTTGAGTAATTTTGTCTGACATTTTCAAGCCCAGTTTTGCTTGAAACCTTATCGCTCGAATCATTCTCACAGGGTCTTCAATTATTCGTGTGCGATCATCCCCAATAAACTTTAGTTGGTTTTCTGATAGGTCTTTGTAACCATTGCAATAATCCAAAATATTGGCATTTTGAATATCAAAATACAACGCATTACAGGTAAAATCACGCCTTACTGCGTCTTGATCAATTGTGCCAAATACATTATCCCTAACTATTTGACCTTTTTTTAACTCTCTTTGTCCGTGTTTTTGCGATCCTCGAAATGTTGCTACTTCGTACATTTCATGATTGCAGTAAACATGAGCTAAACGAAAGCGACGCCCAATAATGCGGCATTCTCGCTTAAATACGGCTTTTATTTCATCAGGAGTGGCATTGGTGGCAATGTCAAAATCTTTAGGCTGTTTGTTCAACAGTAAATCGCGAACAGCTCCACCAACAATATAAGCTTGGTAGTTGTTTTCGATGAGTTTAGTGATTATGACTTGAGCAGAAGGTGAAATTTTACCAGTATCAATGCCGTGTTGGGACTGATTGTAGGTTTGAAGTTTGATTTTAGACAATTTTTTCAACAACTCACTATTTTATTACTTTACCATTTACTAATATAAGAGGATAATGAGCAGACTGCGTTATTACACCTCGTATTGAACAAACGCAAGTTTAACATTTATTAAGAAAAATTGGAGAATTAAATGACATTTGTGGTTACTGAAGCATGTATTAAATGCAAATATACAGATTGTGTGGAAGTCTGCCCTGTTGATTGCTTTCACGAGGGACCAAATTTTTTAGTTATTGACCCAGAAGAATGCATTGATTGCACTTTATGTGAGCCCGAGTGTCCCATTGAAGCAATTTACCCTGAAGATGATTTGCCAGAAGGACAAGAACAATTTATAAAAATTAATGAAGAGCTTTCTTTAGATTGGCCTGTTATTACTAACATGAAAGACGCACCTGAAGATGCCGATGATTGGGCAGAGGTTATTGATAAACTTCACTTATTAGAAAAGTAAGCTTTACTTTTAGGACACAAAAAAGAGTTTAGATTGCTTCAATAAGCTTACTAAACTCTTTGTATTTTTTACTGAGCAACAAGCCCCATTGCCTGTGCCTCTTTTTTAACCAAAAAATTCAATACTTTTAAGGTTCTATTCCTGTCCTTAATTTTGTTTGAAACTTTATATTTGCCATTAACAACCAAACTAGGGGTTCCTGTTATTTGCATTTTAAACCCCGTGTTATCGGCCTTGCGTTGGGCAGCATCCAATATAAAAGACTCGGCCGTACTCAGAAAAGCTTCTTTATTGACACCTGCTTCATTCGCGTACCAACTTGCGAGTTCATCAATAGTCCTAAATCTTTTATGGTCTTCATGCAAAGCCTTAAATAGCTGGCTGTGGGTCTTATCCAAAATACCCATTGTTTCTGCGGTAAGAAAACTTTGTTGAAAAATTGCCCATGCTGGTTGAAAATTAAGAGGAACTCGTTTTAAAACAGCATAATCAGGCTTGCCTTCTACCCATTTATTTAAAAAAGGTTCAAAGTGATAACAATGAGGGCATGTGTAACCAAAAAACTCGTACACAACCACATGAGATTTGTCATCCGTTTCATAGGGTGTACCAAGTTCGAAATAATCAACTCCAACTTTAAATTCTTCCTGAGTTGTTGTCGATTCTTTATCAACCTTTTTATCAGAACTTAACGGTTTTGTTTGAACAGTCTTAACTGGTTCTTGAGTCGTTTTAGGCTCATCTTTATTGCAAGAAGTTAAAGCCACCGATAGAAAAAAAGTCAATAAAAGTATTCTCATTATTGCGTTAACCCCATTTCTTTAGCTTCTTTTTTTGCGACAAAATTAGCTAAGTCCAATACCGCAGTAAAGCTTTTAAGCACCTTTTTATTGGGCGCATATTTGCCATTAATAACAATAGATGGCGTCGAAGTAATTTTCATCTTTCTCATCATGTTATCTGACTGACGAATCTTGGAGTCAATCATAAAAGAGTTGGCAGTAGAGAGAAATGCTTCTTTATCAACATTAAATTTTTCAGCATACCATTGAGCTACCTCTTCTATGGTTCGAAATTTGATGTGTTCTTTATGAATAGCATCAAACATGGCTCTGTGTGTTTTTTCTGCAATCCCCATAGTCTCGGCTGTGTAATATGCCTTAGCTAAAACATCCCAACCCCGCTGAAAAACAACAGGAACCCTGACAAGCTTCACATTTTTGGGCAGGTTTTTTTGCCAAGGCGCTTCTAAGACTTCAAAATGCGCACAATGAGGGCATTTATATCCAAAAAACTCATAAATAATGACTTGGTCTTTAGTTTCTGTATCAAAAACTGGATTTAAAAGAGTGTAGTGTAAACCTTCTTCGTAGGGAACTTGAACTTTAGCCTCTGTTTGAGAGAATGCTGTAAAAGAAACCAACAAAAAAACTATTGTGATTAGTTTATTCATAATTAAATCTCGATATAAAATATTATTTAGTATAGACCTTGGATATAACTTGCCAATGCTTTGATTTCAGCGTCGCTTAAGTATTGTGCAACATCTGCCATAATTTTGCCATTGTCATCATCTGCGGTAATTTCACCCGCCTTAAAAGCCATTAAACGTTGTTCGGTGTAGGCTGAGTGTTGACCCGCTAACACGGGATAACCTGATAAAGGGTTGCCTTTACCTGTTATGCCATGACACGCCATACAGGCAGGTATTTTTAATTTCTTAACTCCGCCTTGGTAAATTGCTTTACCCGCTTCCATTAAATCAGCGTTAGCAGAACCAATATTTGATTTTTGAGAAGAGAAATAAGCGGCTAAATCTTGCATATCCGCATCATTTAAACCAGCTACCATACCACCCATCACCGTGGCTTTTCGTTGACCACTTTTAAATAAAGACAACTCTCTGGCAATATACTGTTCATGCTGACCTGCTAGTTTGGGCCAAACTGGATTGGTACTATTACCATCTGCTCCATGACAAGAGGCACACATTGCCGACTTTGTTTTGCCCGCTTCTGCATCACCAGCATTAACATTTAATGCAAAAAATAAAGACATTATAACAATAGCTTTTTTCATGATTGTTTTTACTCCTAACCGAATTTGTTGTTTCAATATCGGTATTATAAGGCGAAACCCCCTGTTGCATAAAGTGATAACGTAAAAAGTTGTCATTTTAACCCCATAACATGGACTTCTAGCTCAATCAGCTTTAAAGTGATATATGCATAAATCACCTTAATTATTTTTGATTGAGTGATTTTGACCACAGCTTTGCCTAATAGTTTAAAAGTAATCTGTTTTTTATTCAAAACCATCAACAAACATCTGCTCAGGCAAGGGCGAAACTGCAACAGTTATAATCGATGAGCAATCATTAACGTTATTTTCATCAAGTCCAAATGTATCATTATAACAAGCTCTATAATAATAAGTGCCCACTTCATTTTCGTTAAGGATAAAGTCATGAGTAACCATTTGATTCTTCCCTATTTGTAAATAATCATGGTTTAATACCACTGGTTCAAAGCCATTAAATACAGGAACGAGTGAACGGTATAAAGCAACGGGTGTTGTGACACTGACAATATCGCCCATATTTCTCGCATCGACTGTTAGAGTGAAATTTTCATTAATAGTAGGGCTTGCGTTGCCAGTGTTAGCAATTGAAAAGACTTCAACGTCATAACTTTGAGTGAATTTTATGGCATTTTGATACAAACTATTGGCTGCTTGTAAGGCAAACCCTTCGGCTTTCCATATAACCCACCAGGATAAAAAAGCCGAATATGGTGAGAATTCCATAACAGAAAAGATTTCATCAGAACCATAGTTATTTATATCCAACCCATCTTCTTGTGCGTCGTATAAATCCCATAAAGCACCTGTTACATGACCTTCGACCTTGTGCCCATCAAGTCCACAATCCCAAGTGGGAAAACATTCATCAAAACTCGGGTCAACTTCATAAGATATACAGTTGCTAGTAGAAGGTGCAAAACAACGGGTCGGATCGTCATTAACCATGTTTGCAAAGGCACTTGCCCAGCCTTCAGTCCACGCACATTGCGTGCCACTAATTAATTGCACATAATGTGGATTGGGGCAATCTGTTGGTGTGGTGGGGAAGGTTCCAGCGTTATACATCACATTATGCCCTAGTTCATGTAAGACTGTATGGTTGGTGCCATCAGCAACATCTGCCTTAAAGTGTATATTGCCACCTAATGAGTAGAAATTCCCAATAGTGCTACTGGATTTCCATTCTGCAGTAAAAGGACCGCGAGCTGTAGAATTTTGTTCTAAATAGGCGTACGCATCGTCCATATCGTGTTTTATCCACATAGCCCTTAGGCTCCCTGTTAAACTAAAAGGAGTGCTTGCTAACCCTAAATTAACGTTACCTCCAATTAAAACATTAATTTTACTAGTTGTTTGGGAATAAAACAGACCGTACTTGGTTGGGTCAGAAGCCGCATTATCAACACAAACATTTGCATTGCAGACACCATAACCTAAGCCCCCAGCTATAAATCTTACGGAAAAAACTCTTATACGTATGCCATCAGATCCGGGATGTGGTACAGCTGGAAAAATAACTTCACCTTGATTATCAGAATAGGACCAAGCCAAATGGGCTCCAGTTGTGCCATTGATTAATTGCATAAGGCTGTTTTTATAGGCATAAGCACCATCATTTTGACGATTTCTCATGATATACGAGATTTGAATGGTCACGGTGCCGATTGTTCCTTTTGTGGAAGCATCAAATTGCTCTTGGGTTAGCTTTTTAGTAAACTTATTCAAGTTTTCATCTGCAGCAGCTATGTGATAAAAACCGTTTTCATCGGCTTTGAACTCAGTTTTGATAGTTGGGTAGTGAACACTCAAGGTCTCATTCATTTTTGTATCCCAGCCAATTTTGTTTAAATTTTTATTTTCAGAAGTGGTAAAATAAAAATAGTCAAATCGATCGGTATATCTTTCCCCTTCAACACTGCCAGTCACTATAATGGTGATTTTGTGTTGTCCTGGTTTGTTTACCCTAAAGCTAATTGAATTGCTAAAAGGAATTTCAGGCTGAAGAAGTTCCACTCTCTTATAGGCTTCTTTTGTATTTAATACAACCCCATCCGTTGCAACAACTTCAATCTCTATATCTTCAATCAACTTAAGACTGGCGCTTATTTTATAATCTAGTGACGATAAATTATTTAACGTGGGCGGTGTATTCGTGCCCAGTTTTATTTTTATATCATATCCAAGATGAGCCGTTTCTTGTGCAGAAACAAGAGTGCAAAAAAGCAAAACAATTAAAGAAAAATATTTCATGATATTCTCTCACCAAACTTGTTATCAGAAATATAAACCCAGAACAAAACCAAAAAGACAAGCATTAAAAAGCCATAAAAGCTTATGGCAGGAACGTTTTGAGGGGCGCTTGCCGAGATTGTGTTAGCAGTAATTGTATCAATGGCAATAGTGCCAGCATTAAAGTCAGGTGATCCCGTATCCATAAAATACAAGAAAGCAACCCTACCACTGCCATTTATATTTGCCGTAAATTGAGTCCAATCTTGTGGATAGCCACTGGCGGACTGCGAGTTATTTATAGTCAAAACAGTTTGAAAATCACCAAAAGCAGAAACTCCTTGAGGGCTTTTATCTGGAGTCGATGAAGTGCAGTCGCCCGTGTTAATTGCTCCTGTTGGGCTGTACATGACCAATAAACGCGTGACCTCATTTTGCAGTCCTTGCGAACGCGTAAAAAAGCTTAATTGATCAACAAATCCAATATTTGGCATAATCAACCAGTTACAAACCAAGTTAACGCCTGTGCTAGTGTCATTTATAATATACGAATTAGCAACTCCAGATTGAGCTGAAAAGGCTGTGGCATCTCCTTGTGCCCAGGTTGTCGCAGTTGGCATATTTGAGCGGTTATCAAACACCCAACCATTGCTTGGTAAGGTACTAACATTATCAAAATTCTCTATAACTTGTTGTGCTTGCAGGCTAAGGCTAGCGATTATTCCACTAAGTAAAATTAGTTTTTTAATGGCATTCATTTAATTCTCCAAAAGTAATTTTTATAAGTGGCATTGTAAGAATTAGGGTTTGACTTTTCAGGACATGTGCAAGACAATTACAAGACATTTGGGCTACATAACACTTATAACATGGCTAAAAACAACGCTTCGGCATATCACCACTGTGATTCTTTATTTTTTTTGGATTATCAAATTAATCCACAAACACGAGAAGTTATGCAAAGTGAATTGGCATTAAAATTAAGCAAAAAGAGTTATGAGTTGTTGTTGTTTTTAATCAAAAACCAAGGTAAGGTTGTTGCCAAACAAGACATGATTGATGCCGTTTGGACAGGGCAAATAGTGACAGATGCAGCACTTAATAAACAGGTTGCACGTTTGCGCCAAGACTTAAACAGCGAACAAGAAGTTATAGAAACAATACGAGGTATTGGTGTTCGGTTTATACCAGAAATTACCAACAAGCCCAACTCAGTTAAAACTGCAAAGCTAAAGATAAAACGTAAAACCTCCTATAAAAAATCCTTTCTCAGTATTTTTTTCTTAACGCTAGTGGCAGTAATTTTAACTCTTTATTTAACGCCGACTACGCAAAAAAACAAACCAAAAACCAACACCACAGAGGCAAGCATCAATCTTGCTATTGTGCCCTCTAAAGAGTCGATTAATTGGCTTAATATAGGTGGGCTTAATTACCTTTCTGAAAAACTGCAAAAACACAAACAAATTCAGACCCTAAGCCCACACAACAAATGGTTTAACAAAAACAACCAAAAATCTTTGGCTATCCAAATGTCACAAAAAAAAGGCATTGACTATGTGTTGTCTATACACAACCTAAAAACAAATAAAATGTACAGCGCTAGCCTTGAACTTCGAAATCACGACAGCCTACAAGCCAAAGCTTCTATCGAGGCTCAAGGACTCAATAGCTTGTTTGATAAAATAGATGCATGGGTTGTTAATCAACTCTCTATCAAAGCAAAAATAGCAAAGGGCACGGTGTTTAACTACAAAACAACAGACTTCGTGCTAGAAAGCTACCTAAGAGGACGTGAAACTGCTATCCATAACAGCTACAAGAAAGCTTCTCAATTATTTGAAACAGCTTACAACCAAGACCCAAGTTTCTTGCCCGCCTTGACGGCACTGGCAGAAACTGAAGCAAGGTTAGGAAATAACGAAAAAGCCCTCGCTTTGATAGAAACCGTTATAAAACAAAAGGATTTCAACCCTAAATTAAGCAATAAAATGTTAGTACTCAAAGCGAGTTTTCTTACTGGCATGAATAAACTGGATGAGGCACAAGAGTTATTGGAGAAGGCCATTTCGTTATCAAAATCTCAAAAAGATAATTCCACATTAATTGATGCCATAACCATTGCGACTCAATCACATTTTAAAAAAGGAAAGATTAGCAACAAAACCATTTCATTATTGCAAACCCAAATTACTTTATTGACAAAACACAAACCAGACACGTATCTTTTAGCACTTGCCAATTACAACCTCGCCAGCGCATATCACCAACTTGGACAAGTCAAAAAAGCCATCAAAGCCATTAATAAAAGCAACGAACTTTACACCATTGATAACAATAGCCGAGGCAGGGTTATTAGTGCCAGTTTGTTGCTTTTATTAATGGCTTTGATGGCTTTTTTGACTTGTCCAAGTTGGTGATATGCGCTGGCGAGGTTGTAATTGGCAA
>CAMZLQ010000130.1 GCA_947311585.1 uncultured Alcanivoracaceae bacterium
AGTAAAATAATATGGTCAATATACGATTCAATATCATTTAAGGCATGGGACGAAAACATCACGGTATTGCCAGCCTTAGCATGGGCTTGCAAGGAACGGTACAGAATTTGGCGACTATCGGGATCAAGCCCAGAGGCAGGCTCATCCAATATCAAAACTTTGGGGTCGCCTAACATGGCTTGAGCCAAACCAAGGCGTTGTTTCATGCCTTTAGAATAGGCGCCAATTTTTTTGTTTTGGGCAAAGGCAATATTGGTGAGTTCCATTTTGTCTTGTATGTCTTGAGCACTTGCACCCTTGAGCTTGGCAACGTATTGCATGAGTTGCAAGCCAGTGTTGTTGGGTTGAAAGTTGATGCTTTCTGGCACAAAGCCAATTTGTTTTTTAATTTGTTTTTCATGCTTGCCAATGGGATTAAACTGGCATAATTCTACACTGCCTGAATTAGGCTTTATCATGCCTAATAGCAGTTTAATTAAGGTGGTTTTACCTGCGCCATTGTGACCAATCAAAGCACAACACATGCCTGGTTCTACCGAAAAACTGACATCATGCAGTATGGTTGATTGTCCATAACTAAATTTTATATTTTGGTAACGAATATTTGTCATTTTCTAAAATCTTCAGGTTGTTTTGAAAGCACGCTGGCGTAATCAATGGTAAACAAGGGTTTTAATAAAGGGTAAGAATCTTGAGCACCGCCAGGCAGTAGTGCGGGGAAATAGGATTGTGACCATTTTAATATTTGTATCGCTGGCGAATTGAGTAAAACCTTGGTGTTGCTGTTGCGCCATAATATTTGGTCGGTAATGGAATTGGGACGATAAACCGCATCAGCAATGCCATCGGTATTTAAATCAAAGGCGGCATGATCGCTCCAATAGTTACCTTTTTTGTTCGTTGACCACTCTAAATATTTAGTGCCTACGTATTTAACTTGGGTGTGATTTTGAATAAAACTATTGCCACTAAAATGATTGTCTTGCGAACCAGCGGTGTAATGCACGCCAATGTCACATTGTTCAAAATGGTTGTTTTTCATGGTGTTGTAGTTGGAGTTATACAACATTAAACCTTTCTTGCAGGGCCCCAATACAATATTGTTGGTTAAGGTTGACTTGTTCAGGAAGTTACTGAATATGCCACGTTCAATATCATTAACCGATGTGTTGTTTTCAACCGTTAAGCCATCGGAAAACATCAAGGCGTAGCCAATTTTGTTTTTAACTGAATAATTGTGACTGATTGTGCTATTTCGTGTGTACATGTAATGAATGCTATAACGCAGGTTGTCAAAGTAGTTGTAGGTAAATTCGTTATTGCGACTGGTTGTTGTAAAAATACCATCTCGCCCATAGCTAATGTGGTTGTGGGTCACAATTGAACCGGGCGAATTCCACACTTGCACACCGTTTCCTCGGTCATTGATGCGGTGAAATTTTTGCCCAATAATGCGGTTGCCTTCGACCAAAGAGTCGATACTTCCCCACAAATAGATGCCGATGAGGTTGTCTTCTACGTGGTTGTTTTTTACCACAACGTTTTTGGTGTTTTTATTGATAAATATACCACTGTTTTGCACCGATAAATCCAAGCCCGAATGATAAACAGAGATGTTTTGGATTGTCACATTATCAGTCATTATTTTTATGGTGTTGTCGTCTCGGTTACCAATGACTTTAGCTTGGTGCGTACCAGTTAGGGTTATTGATTTTTCAATAATAAGATTGCCATTGTAGTTTCCATCTTGCAAGTGGATAATATCGCCATTTTCTGAATGTTCGATAATGTTTTGTAGGTTATCATCAGGACAGACATCAATTTGTTTGGCATAGGCAAACGAGTCTATTAATAAAACAAATAATAGAGTCGTTGAAATTAGTTTTTTTAAATAACGCTTTATCATGGGTGTGGTTAATAAGAGGAATCACAAAGACGCCTCTTATTTTTTCCTTTAGCTTGTCTTAACTTAAGCCTTAGATTTTGGTTTAACCAACATTCTACCACGCATTTCCATGTGTAAAGCATGACAGAACCATTGGCAGTAGAACCAATGCACGCCTGGGCGATCTGCTGTAAAAGTAACAGAAGAAGTCGCTTGTGGACCAATTTCCATCGCAATGCCATAGTTGGCAACAGAAAAACCATGGGTTAAATCATCAATGGTGTCTCGGTTACTAATATAAACAGTGACCTCATCGCCCTGATTAACAGTGAATTTCTCCATGCTAAAGTTTGGAGCCACTGACGTCATGTAAACACGCACTTTTTTACCATCACGAATGATTTTGTTATCGTTTTCAATATCGACGCCGTCTTTTTTTGCTTGAGCAATAGCATCTGCAAACATTGGATTATCGCGTTTATAAATATTATCAGGATTAACCAAATCGGTTTTAACGATAATACAATCATGGGGTTCTGCAAATGTAGGTCCATCGTGTACAATTTTCATTGTATCGCCAGAAATATCAATTAACTGATCGTTTTCTGGCTTCAAAGGCCCAACATTAAGGAACCTATCTTTGGAGAACTTGTTCAAAGATACCAACCATTTTCCATCAGCTTCTTTGGTTTCACCCATAGAGGTGTGGTTATGACCTGGTTGATAATGCACGTCAATTTTTTGAACGATGTAATCGACTTTCTTGCCCGCATAAGATTCTATCGCTTTAGCAATATTCCACTTAGCCATCTGAGAGTCTAAGAATAAAGTGGTATAAGCATTACCACGACCATCAAAGGCTGTGTGTAATGGCCCTAAGCCAAGTTCTGGCTCTGCCACGACGGTGTCACGCGGCTTAATTTTATTAGCAAAGGCATCTGGAAGTTTTTTAACATCAATAACAGTCACTGTTGGTGATAATTTACCATTAATCATCAAGTGACGCTTATCTGGTGCCATGTTGCAACCATGAGGCGAATTTGAAACAGGAACATAACGTGTAAAAGGTGATTTAGCCGCTTTAGTTCCATCAACCACAGGTACACCCTGAATCATTTTGGCCTTGCCTGCCTTAACAGCCTTTTCAATGGCTTTGATATCAAAAATAACCGCATGATCTTGTTCTGATGAAGTCATTTCTGCTAAATTTGTGCCCTCTTCTGAATTGTAACAGGTTGAGAATGCATATAAACCATCGTAATCACAATCGCAGTTATCTAAGTTACCACTAACAATAACCTGCCAAGCCACCTTCATGGTGTCACCATCTAATGCCGTAAAGACCGAATGGTATTTTGTAGGTTCATCTAAAATAATACCATCATTTGGGATTGGTACACGGTGTTCACCATTGGCAAAAACATAACCTGTACGTGGGTATTTTTGCGGACGCAGACCATGAATATCCGCAGCATTAGGGATTTCTGTCATCTTGTCACATTTCATGAATTTCAAATCAATACGTGCCACGCGCGTATTTAATTTGTCATTCATAAACAAATAACGGCCATCATAAGTACCGTCGGTAAAAGACATATGAGGGTGGTGTAAATCACCATTTTGCCATACGCCGCCTTTATCTTTTAAGTATTCTTTTGTGGCTGGCAACATCCCATCTGTCATGATTTTCTTAGACTCATTGGTTTGACCCCAACCCGTTGCGCTACAGCGGTTAAATACGGGTATACGCATCAGTTCACGCATGGATGGAACGCCCATTACACGCACTTCGCCTGCTTGTCCTGAACTCCAAAAACCATAATACTCATCAAGTTCTCCAGGCTTTACTTCTGCTGAAGCAAACTCTGATTTACCCGATGCCATAACACTTGATGAGGCGGTTAGACCAAATCCTGTTGCACCAGCAACCGTTCCAGCCGCCATACTGCCAAGGATTTTACGACGCGTCATACTGACTTTATCGTCCCACTCTTTTTGGCTTATATTCTTATCTTTCATACTCTAACTCCGAATGTTTAAATTAATATGAGTTTGCACTTCATTTTGCTTGTTCCTACAAGACTTACGCTCGCGTGCTTCTCTTCTTTCTCTCTTCTTTCTCTTTTTTACCATTACAGGACAAACTTCTTCATCAACGTACCTGACTTGACAGTGCAAACAATTCACACACTCATTCATGTTGATATTGCCTTCAGGATGAATGGCTTGCACCATGCATTCTTTAGCACAGACTTGACAAGGGCTTCCGCAATCGTTGGGATAACGTTTAATCCAATCAAATAATTTAAGTTTAGCTGGAATGGCAAGACCCGCTCCAAGCGGGCATAAATAGCGACAAAAGAATCGTTCAATGAACAACCCAATCACTAAAAGGGATAAACCGTAGACCACGAACGGCCAGGTTCTTTGAAATTTTAAAATAATACTGGTTTTAAAAGGCTCAACCTCGGCCAAATGTTCAGCTGTCTCAATGGAGTACAAAGACACACCAAGCAGACCTAAGAAAATCATATACTTCAATGCCCAAAGGCGTTCATGCAACCCCCAAGGCAAGGTGATTTGAGGAATTTTTAATTTACGCGCAATGTGATTGGTTAATTCTTGTAAAGCACCAAATGGACACAACCAACCGCAATAAGCACCGCGTGCCCACAAGATTAATGAGGCAGCTACCGAACACCATAAAATAAAGACCAAAGGATCTCTTAAGAAGAAACTCCAGTCAAAGTTATTAATTAATGCACCAAAAAAGGTTAAAATATTGACTACAGATAATTGTGCATTATTAATAAAACCCAACCAAACCAAGACAAAGGTGAGGAAGGAGTAACGCACAATCTTTGTCCATTTAGCACTCTTGGTGAGTTGGTTTTGAAAGAAGAAGATTAAAGTTAAAATTGTCAACAAGACTCCCAAGACAATTATTTGTGTATGTTTTCCTTTCCAAATGCTTTTAACCAACTTCATATTGGCTGCATTTCTTTCG